>JASEHH010000013.1 GCA_030017685.1 Thermodesulfobacteriota bacterium
AAGGAGGCTTCTTATAACCAGTTGACTTTATTTAATTTTTAACCGGACAGTACTGTTCTCAAAAATAAAATGAGGGGGTCCAAGTTGAAGCGATTTTTAACTATTCTTTGTATTATTTTTATTGTTATCTTCATCTTGACGAAAATGAGTGAAGCTCAGAAGAGCCCCCAACACTGGCCCAAATCGGTCACCATTGGAGCGGCCCCATTAGGTGGTACTTATTATATCTGGGTTGGAGGATTCATAAAACTATTACAAGACAAGATGGGAATTCCCGGTTATATGGTGATTACTGGAGGTCCTATCCATAACACCATGCTGACCGATGCCAATAAGTTAGATTTTGGAATGGTGACGGCGACCCCTTTATGGGAAGGATGGCAAGGAGAGGCTTGGGCGAAAGGGAAGAAACATCAGAATTCGAGGGCGATCTTCCCCATGTATGCCTCCTATTTCCAGATGTATTCCCTGAAGAAGTCAGGGATTAAAAGCATTTATGACCTTAATGGGAAAAGGGTGGGAGTAGGTCCTATAGGTGGTACGCCAGCAACTTACTGGCCTAAAATCCTTGAAATGGCAGGTGTTAAGCCGGGAAGAATTGTAAATGCTGAATCGGTCCATCTCAACTTACAACTCGTGTATGAAACGATTGATGCCAATAGCCAGGCAGTGGGGCTTCCTTGGATGATCATTACAGAAACCGAGGCCACCCATGAGATCAATATCTTGTCTATTCCTAAGACCGATGCCGAAAAGTTCGTTGCAAAAAACCCTCACTTCTCACCAGGGGTCATCCCTAAAGGATACTACAAGAGCAATAAAGATTATGATATTGAAACGATCACCGTATGGAACTTTATGATTGTTCACAGAGAAGCTGCAGATGATTTCGTTTATGAGGTTGTTAAAAAAACTTTCGAAAATGTGGATATTCTAATCGCTACCCACCCATCAGCCAAAGAGACAAAACCTGAGTATATTGTCAACAGCCCTATACCTCTTCATCCCGGAGCATTAAGATATTACAAGGAGAAAGGAATCAAAATACCGGAAAAGCTGATTCTTCCTTAAAATGATTAATCATCTCAAATAAAAGAAAGGAGGTCAGTTTCATTTCACTGCTTGATGTTCAAGTCGACCTTTTCATCAACAAAATATTTTGAAGGAGGAGGTTAAAATGAAGCGATTTTTAGTCATCTTTAGCATTGTAGTCACGGTTGTTCTCTTTTCATCGGCCATGAGCCAAGCCCAGGTCAAACCGGGTTGGCCCAAAGCAGTGACCATTGGGGCTGCGCCAGTAGGTGGAACCTACTTCATATGGATGGGAGGATTTGCCAAACTGTTACATGACAAGATGGGAATTCCTGGCTCTGTGGAAGTGACCGGAGGCCCTGTCCATAACACCCAATTGGTCGATGCCAAGCAAATAGATTTTGGACCGGTAACTGCTGGACCAGTATGGGAAGGATGGACCGGAGAAGGTTGGGCGAAAGGGAAGAAACATCAGAACCCGCGGGTCATCTTCCCCATGTATGCCACCTATTTCCAGATGTATGCTCTGAAGAAATCTGGAATTAAAAGCATCCATGACCTCAACGGAAAAAGTGTGGGCGTAGGCCCTGTGGGTGGAACGCCAGCCACCTACTGGCCTAAAATCCTTGAAGCAGCAGGTGTAAAGCCTGGAAGGATTACAAATGCGGGATCTGCCGATCTCAATTCTCAACTCAAAGATGGGATGCTCGATGCTAATGGGCAATCGGTAGGACTTCCGTGGGTGATCATCACAGAAATCGAGACCACTCATGAGATTAATATCTTGCCTATCCTCAAAGCCGATGCAGAAAAGTTTATTGCCAAATACCCCCTCTTTGCACCAGGGGTAATTCCAAAAGGATACTATAAGAGCAATAAAGACTTCGATGTGGAAACGATCACGGTTTGGAATTACATGACGGTTCATAAAGATGCACCGGAGGATTTCGTTTATGAAGTTGTAAAGAAGACTTTTGAAAATGTTGATATCCTGATCGCAGCCCATGCCTCAGCAAAAGAAGTTAAACCAGAAGCTATTGTCACCAGCCCCACTCCTCTTCATCCGGGTGCGATAAGGTATTACAGAGAGAAGGGGATCAAAATCCCAGACAAATTAATCCCGAAATAGAAGATGCATAGATTGTCGATTTCAAAGGGGAGATGTGCGGATGAGCCATCAGAATGTTGGTCATCCGCACATTTTTATAATCCCCCCACACCCCCCTCGGTTTTGAGTCGTAACGACTTTACTAAAGGGGGGATTTGAAGAAGGGAGACGTCGATGAATGAGGAAAAGGTTGTCGATATAAAAGAGGTTGAGAAGAAACTCGAGGAGATGCATATCAAGGATATCGAAGTCTCGGGTGGAAGGGAGCTGACAGGAATCCTCTTCAAAGCCGTCTTTGTTGTCGGCCTCGCCATGAGTCTTTTCCATATCTACGTACTGACGATCCGTGCCATTGACCCCTGGTATTTCAGGACCATGCATGTCGTTTTTGCAGGGGTATTGGTCTTTGCCCTGGTGCCGGGATGGAAAAAGGCTCCCAGGGATCGAATCCACCTCGTCGACTACCTTTTCATTCTTCTCGTTACTGTCCCCGCAGTATACATCTTTATTGTCTTTGATGAATGGATCTATCGTGTGGGTGTCGTTCCGAATAAATGGGATTTCTTCTTTTCCGTACTATTTGTCATCGCTGTCTGGGAGATGTCAAGGAGGGCCACCGGATGGCCTCTGGCAATCTTATCGGCCCTTTTTATCCTTTATGGATACTTTGGCAACTATATGCCAGGCCTCTTCTACCATAAGGGATATTCCTGGCCAAGGATGATAACCTATCTCTTCAGCCTGGATGGAATTTTGAGCCTTCCGATTCTGGCCTCCGCTCACTATATCTTCCTCTTCGTCCTATTTGGTGCATTCGTAGAAGTCTCGGGGGCTGGAAAGTTTTTTGTCGATTTTGCCCGCTGTGCCGCAGGCCGTCTCAGGGGGGGACCTGCAAAGGTTTCCATCATCTCAAGCGCCATCATCGGGACAGCCTCCGGCTCATCCGTAGCCAATGTGGTGGTGGACGGCGTCTTTAACATCCCCCTGATGAAGGCCAGCGGTTTCAGGCCTGCCATTGCAGGAGCGGTTGAGGCGATGAACTCCACCGGTGGGCAGATCGTTCCGCCGGTCATGGGCGCAGGAGCATTCCTCATGGCAGAGATTCTGGGAGTCCCCTATGCGAAAGTGGCCCTGGCTGCGATCATCCCTGCCCTGATGTATTACACCGCGGCCTACTGGATGATCGATTTCTACTCCGCCTCAGCAGGACTGAGAGGAATGAGCCGGGAGGAAATGCCTATCTTCAGGAGGATCATGGCGGAAAAAGGATACCTCCTCGTTCCCATCGTTGTGCTGCTCGTTTCTCTAATGGTGTTGATGTATTCCCCTTACCGATCTGCGATGTTTGCCATCCTCTCCCTCATCATTGTGAGTTGGGTGAGGAAGGCAAGCCGGCTTGGCTTTAGGGGCGTGGTTGAAACCCTTGCTAAAGGTGCAAGAGGATCCATTGAGATTGCGGCCACCTGTGCGGCCGCGGGGATTATTGTCGGCATTCTGACTCAAACCGGACTGGGGATGAAATTTGCGATGATCATCATTAATTATTCCGGAGGAAATCTTCTCGTGGCTCTATTCTTCACCATGCTCATTGCAATCATACTCGGGATGGGAATGCCCACGACAGCCGCCTATGCTATCTCCGCATCGGTTCTGGCCCCTGCCCTTATCCAGCTTAAAGTTCCTGCCATTGCGGCCCACCTCTTCATCTTCTATTTCGCTTGTCTTTCCGCGCTGACGCCTCCCGTGGCTTTAGCCTCGTTTGCGGCGGCCGCCATCGCTAATGCAAAGACATGGGATGTGGGATGGCAGGGGATGAGGTTTGCGATCGCCGGATTCCTCATTCCCTATATGTTTGTCTATGGACCGGCCATGGTTCTACAGGGGACGTCTACGGAGATTACCCTTGCTATCATCACAGGTCTTTTAGGAACGATGGCCCTGGCGTCTGCGGTGCAGGGATGGCTTTTAAAAAGGGCCCACTGGATAGAGCGAATCATTCTGTTGATCGCCGCCCTAACCCTTATCAAACCAGGATGGGAGACCGACCTGATTGGATTTGGGTTGCTCGCCATGATCGCCGGTTATCAATACACAAAAAATAAGAAGAAATAGGGGAGAGCGATGGGGAAAAATCATTGCATCGCAGTCATCCCGGGGGACGGGATTGGAAAAGAGGTGGTCTCAGAGGGCATCAAATGTTTAAAAGCCCTTTCCGAGATCTTCGAGAATATCGAGTTTAAGTTCGAATTCTTTCCCTGGGGGAGCGAATACTATCTCCAAAATGGGAAAATGATGCCTGAGGATGGCCTCGATGTCCTAAAGGATTTTAACGCCATCTATTTAGGCGCGGTGGGTGATCCCCGGATCCCTGACGATGTGACCCTTCATGGACTCCTTCTCCCTATCAAATTCGGATTTGACCTCTATGTGGGCCTCCGGCCTGTCTATCTCTTCCACGGAGTGGAATCCCCACTGGCAAAAGTCTCTGAAGGCGAGATCGATCTTGTGGTCATCCGGGAGAATACAGAGGGAGAATATTCGAATATCGGTGGAATCGTCGGAGTCGAAGAAAGTGAGTTGGCTATCCAGAGCGGTCTCTTCACACGCAAGGGAATCGAAAGGATCATCACATTTGCCTTCGACTATGCGAAAGAAAAAGGCAGAAAGAAGGTCACCTCCGTTACCAAGTCCAATGCCCAGCGATATGGAATGGTCCTCTGGGACAGAATCTTTAAGGAGGTCTCATCCAGATATCCCGAAATCCAGACCGAGTCCAAACTGATTGATGCCGCCTGTATGGATGTGATTAGGAACCCGAAGGGATATGATGTCATCGTTGCTTCCAACCTCTTCGCTGACATTCTCTCAGATCTCACTGCCTCTGTAACAGGGGGCATGGGTCTGGCGCCAGGAGCAAGTTTCAATCCAAAGGATAAAACCTATCCCGGATTTTTTGATCCAGTCCACGGCTCTGCCCCGGATATTACCGGAAAAGGCCTTGCCAATCCTGTTGCGGCGATCCTTACGGCAAGAATGATGCTTGACTATCTGGGGGAAGTAGAGGCGGGTGACCTCCTGTACCGGGCGGTCAGAAAGAATCTTGCTGAAAAGAAGGTGAGGACGATTGATCTTGGAGGCCGTTCAAGGACAGACCAGGTCGGAGACGATATCGTCAGAATCCTTCGCTCTCTCCCATAGCATCCCCTCCTGAAAATCAATCTTAACGTTGAATTAAATCGGTTACGGTTACGAAGCCCCTGCCTACCGGCAGGCAGGCGTTTCGTCATTCGGTAACGGTTACGTAAAAAAGAATTAAAAGACGATAAACGTAGCCTTTTATTAACGATACGGGCCCTGAACCTAGCATGGTACAGGGCCTCGTTGCCGTTACCGTTGAACGAATTCCTCATTTTCTAACCAATTCTAAAGTCATCTCATACGCCCTTCGATGGAACGGCTGATTTCCCAGGCGGTTTTTTGAATCTCCAGTATGACCCTTTCCATCTTCTGGTCATTGAGGCTCGAAGTAAACCCCACGGCCCAGATGGCAGCAGGAGGAAGAGAGGACATTTGAATAGGCACCGCAATGGCTCTTACGCCAAGAAGATACTCCTCATCGTCAATCGCATAACCCCTCTCCTTCGCCTCCTCCACTTCCCTTAAAAATTTCTTGGGATCCGCCACCGACCTTGAAGTAAATCTTATCAATCCCACCTTCTGAATGATCTCCCTTGCCCTCTTCTCATCAAGCAGACTGAGAAAGACCTTTCCGGTGGCTCCTGCGAGGAGCGGCAGCCTCGTCCCAGGAGGCGAGGTGATCTTCATCTCATTATGGGACTCCACGACATCCAGAATGGTGATATGATCTCCGTTCATAATGCCGAGGAAGATTGTCTCCCCGACTTTTTCCATCAATCTTTCCATTGGGCTTCTGGCGATCTCTCTCCATTCGATTTTCCCATAGGTCTTCCTTCCGAGTTCCAGCAATGTATATCCGACATTGTATCTCTTATCAACGGGATCGCGGACCAAAACTCCCAACTCTTCGAGAGAGGAGGTGATTCCATGGACGGTGCTCTTCCCAATTTTTAATTGTTTTGCCAGCTCGCTCACGCCAAGGCCGGAAGAAGAATCGGCGATGGTATGAAGAATTTTAAAGGCTTTTTTGACCGAAGGGGCGGAATAGGTGCTCTTTTTCATCCGTTCACCATATTGAACTATAAATTAAAGATACCAGATTCACTCTTTGTTTGTCAACATCTATTCCAACCATTTTATCAATAAATCTTGACAAGATGGGCGTATGTGCTATGATTAGCCTAATTCTGGTTGTTCATTATGAAGAACAATCTTAATCGGGAGATTTAAGGATGGCAACGGAATCGGTTCAGCCGATAAGAAGTGCGAAGTATGTTAGGCCTCAGCAGGAATGGAAAGAGATCATTGCCGTTTATCTCTATCTGGCAGGAATGGGGGCTGGATCATTTATAATCGGTATCCTGATCCACTGGACGAGGATAGAATTAAACCCTTTGTCCATCCCTTTTATTGAACTTTTCGGTGTCCGTCTCGACCTCGCAAAGTTTCCGATCTTATGGGGGCCGATCATGGTCTCCATCGGCGCCCCCTTTCTCATTTTGGATCTGGGAATCAAATGGAGGTTCATGTATGCCTGCCTGAATCCTCGAACCTCGTGGGTGGCCCGTGGGTTTATCATCCTCTCGATCTTTATCGTCTTTGGACTGCTTATCCTCGCAAAGTCATTTTTGCCTTTTAAATGGCTCCATCCGGAATCCGGCCTCTGGCTCATCCCGGAGGTCATTGCCTTTGTCTTTGCTCTTGGAACCGCGCTTTACACCGGCATCCTTTTAAAGGCGACGAAATCGGTCCCTTTATGGAATACCCATCTCCTCCCCCTTCTCTTTCTTGCATCCGCACTCTCCACCGGATCGATGTCCATCATCCTCTCCACTCTGGGAACCGGCCTGCTTTCCTATAACAGCGAGGGGATGAAGGTCTTAATGGCCGGGGAGCAGATATGTGTAGTGATCGAAGGGATCGTCCTTTATCTCTTCCTCTCCCGCAGATACAGGGCCTCGGAACAGGGAAAGGAGTCGGTTCGCCTTCTGATTACGGGCAAATTGCGGTATGTCTTCTGGCAGGGCATCATCCTTCTCGGTTTTATCTTTCCAGTCGTTCTTGAATGGATATCCAAATATTACCAGAATTCCGCGCTATTATTTATCGCCGGCCTCTCGCTCTTGACAGGCGGTTTCTTTCTCAGGCTGGGTGTCCTGCACGCAGGGATTAAAGACCAGATCCCGATGCAGCGGTTGATGGAAATCCAATATGATATGAAGCGGGTGCATTAAGGAGATCCAAATGGACCAAAAGGTACTGGTGGTCGATCAGCAAAAATGCACGGGCTGCCGTCAGTGCGAGCTGGTGTGCTCGGTTTATCATACCGGGGCAAGCAACCCGAGTCGTTCCAGGGTCAGGGTGGTTAAGTGGGAACAGGCGGGGATCTACCTCCCCATGACCTGCAATCATTGCGAAAAAGCCTTCTGCGTCGAGGTCTGTCCGACCAAGGCCTGTCACAGAGAACCTGAAAAAGAGAACCGTGTGGTCATTGACAGAAATCTCTGTATCGGATGCAGGACCTGCATCATCGCCTGCCCATTTGGCCAACCTTTCTTTGACGCCCAGGAGCGGGTCACTGTAAAATGCGACTATTGTGACGGTGATCCTCAGTGTGTGGCTTTCTGTAATGTCAAAGCCATCTCTTTTGTGGATGCTGACAGAGCTCAGATGGCCAAAAAGAAGGAAGCCGCCAACAAATTGGCCGATCTCTTGAAGCAGGCAAGGGGATAAGCACCAATTTCCAAGCTCCAAATTCCAAATAAGCTCCCAAAAATCAAATTCCAAACATAAGTGTTTCGCCCATTTGGAATTGAAGATTGGAATTTGTGATTTGGGATTTAAAATAAAGGAATTTGATGGGGTGAAGAGTTAGCAATGAAGATCAAAGTCGAATTCTTGGGTCTCCCGATGCTTTCGAAGGTCACCGGAAAGAAGAAATTGGAACTGGAGACCTCTGGTCATACAGTGAAGGACGCTATTGATGAATTGATTAAGCATTATGGCAAGAAAGTAGAAGAGGCGTTCTATGACTCCGAAGGAAATTTCGATTTGATGATCCAGATTACACTCAATGGAGGTCCATTAATTCCTGCTAACAAACACCATACCCCTTTAAAGGAAGGCGATACTTTAATCTTTATGTTGCTTTTATCTGGCGGTTAATGATGACGGAGGGTTGCAGTGCTGACACCTGGCGAGCGGGAAAGATATGACAGACAGATGATGATCAAGGGTATCGGTCCGGAAGGACAGGAAAAGCTCAAACGGTCCCGTGTGGTCATTGCTGGCGCCGGCGGGCTCGGCTCTCCGGTCGCCCTCTACCTGACTGCTGCAGGAATAGGAATGATCCGGTTGATCGATCATGACCGGGTGTCGTTGAGCAACCTCAACCGCCAGGTCCTGTACTGGGAAGAGGACATCGGAAAAAAGAAGGTTCAATCGGCCGCAACAAAATTGCAAAACCTGAACCCAGGGGTAAAGATCGAAGCGATTGATGAAATGATAACCGAAACCAATGTTTCTCATCTGCTCGAAGGCTGTGATGCCATCGTCGATGCAATGGACAACTTGCCGGCCCGCTACATCCTCAATCGCTGTGCAATCGAAAAAAATATTCCATTCTTTCATGGAGCCATCAATGGCTTCGAGGGAAGAGCCATGACCATCCTTCCCGGAAAAACTGCCTGCCTGAGGTGCATGTATCGGGGTTCGGTGCCGGGAGAGAAGTTTCCTGTCATTGGCGTCACTCCTGCAGTCATTGGCAGTGTTCAGGCGACGGAGGTGATTAAATATCTTTTAGGGATTGGTCAACTTCTGACCAACCGTTTACTCATGTATGATGGATTGGAGGCTGTTTTCACTGAATTTGCTGTCAACCGGAACCCGGATTGCGATCACTGCGGATCACCAAGGGAGGGCTGAGGAGGTATTTTTATCTCAGGAGGTCATTCCTGCGTAAGCAGGAATCCAGTGTTTTTAAGGTCTTCTGGACTCCCGCTTTCGCAGGAGTGACAATACTTTGTTCAGCAGCATATCATGAAAGGAATAGACCATGCCAGTTAAAGTACACATTCATGCAACGCATCGGCAATTTACGAACGGCCAGGAGGTAGTGGTGGTGGAGGGAAAGACCGTTGGGGAATGTTTAAACCACCTCATCCAGCAGTTTCCGGGAATGGAGAAAGCGATCTTTGTCAGAAAAGACAAACTGCATAACATCGTTGAAGTCTATATCAATCATACCAGTGCCCACCCGAACGAACTCGTCAAACCCGTTAAAGATGACGACGAGGTTCATCTCATCATCATGCTCGCCGGCGGATAAGAGGAGAAGTTTGGCACGCAGTTTGGCAAACGACGTGCTGAGAAATCCGGCAAGACCGGTCCATTTGGCTGAGGTTCCACGCTCCCACGATCCATAAATAGTGGATGCTCTGGAGCCCGTTTTGATTCGCTTGCATCTGCGGTTCTTTCCAACTATAATTCCTGCATGATCAGATACAAACACGCTCTCGCCCTGAACCCGTATTTCGGGGATTCTACTGCACTCATTGGGCTTTTCCCTCCGACCGGCCTTGAGTACATCTCCGCGAGTATGAAAGACCTGGTTGGTAAGGTGACGCTTCTCGACCTTCGACATGAGAAAGTCTACCAGGATCCGAAGGCGCTTAGCAAGTTTATCAGGAATGAGGTCGATCTTCTATGCGTCAGCATCCGATGGGAATCCCGGTTTGAGAACGTCTGTGATTTCCTCTCTCAACTGCCTCCTGAGGTCTGCACAATCGTCGGAGGGTACAAAGCAACGGAGGAAGTTGAATATCTGTTTAACCGTTGCCCGAATATTGACATGATCGTACGAGGGGAGGGCGAAGAGATCATCAAACAGGTTGTCACGGGGGTTCCATACAAGGATATCCGTGGACTTTCCTATCGGGAGAACGGGGGAGTCGTCCACAACGAAATCCATCCTCTGCCTGACATCACTCGTATTCCGTTTCCAGATCGGTCCCTGAGAAAGCATGATTATTGCCTGGTTAAGCACGGTGTTCGACTCAGCAGCCACACGTTCGACACAGTACTGACAACGAGGGGATGTCCGTTCAAATGTAAGTTCTGTACATTCAGTCTTAATCCACTCGGCCAGAAAAGGAGCTACACGGAACGACCGGTCGAATCGGTCATCGAAGAATTGAAGACGGTTACGGCCGATGTCGTGCTTTTCAGCGATGACAACTTCTTCACAAACCCGAAGAGGAGTGAACAGCTTTGCGATCTGATTATCGAGAACAAGATCAAAAAGATCTTTGTTATCCAGGCCCGGATTGATATCGCAAGGCGTCGCAGGGTCCTCGACAAGGCAGAGAAAGCGGGTTTCAAAGTCTTCCTGATCGGGATCGAGTCGCCGCATGACCGGATCTTGAACCAGCTTCAAAAGGGCATCACCCGACAGGAGGTTCGGGATGCGTTTGCGGTCCTGACGCAGTATAACTTCTATCTGCACGGGTACTTCATCTACGGAAACATCGGTGAGACGGAAGAAGAGATGCTTTACATCCCGAAGTTCGCAAGGGAGATCAAGCTGGATTCCATTAGTTTCCAGAAACTCCGTGTCGAGAGGTTCTCGCCACTAAAGGAAGTGGTCGAAGAAACCCCTGGCTACTACTACAACCGTATCGGTGGTTCCGTGTATTCGGACCATTACGGGCGCAAGGAACTGAAGCAAATCCGGAACCGGATCCGGTCGGCGTTTTACGATCTACCACAGGTCATCCATATTATCAGAAAAGCCCGGCGAATTGGGCTTTTCAGTGGCCGTGATTTGATGGATGCATTTTTTAAACTACCTCTCCTCATGTATGGATTGGCCAGACGAAAATTCAGAAAATGAGGACGTCCGTCCTGAACGCGATGTAGGGTCAGGCTTATCAAGTCCGGAATGACAAAAAATATATAATCATTTCTGAGACCCTACACTTACGCCCACCCGAACGAACTCGTCAAACCCGTTAAAGATGGCGACGAGATTCATCTCATCATCATGCTCGCCGGCGGATAATGTTGACATTGGAATCAAAATAGTATAAATGATTGCTGAACTTTAAGGAGGTGCGAATATGGCAGAGTGTCCTGTTTGCGGGGCTGCATTCAATTTGGCTGAGGGCACGGAAAAGGGAGAGATTATCATCTGTGGGGATTGCGGCTCCGAGTTGGAGGTGACAGGTAAAGACAGCGTTCAGGAAGCCCCTCAGGAGGAGGAAGACTGGGGCGAGTGATCATTTGGCAATAGTGCGGTCCTTCGTTGTACCCACCGTGAGAGACGCCTGCCGGAAACCGACTCACAACCCATTTGGACCATGAAGCAGGTTCGAGGAAACCCCACGGAACACCGGATGAGGACTTTTTACCACAGATGGAGTTGAGAAGATGAGAGTAGGATTAATACATTCCATTATCAGGAAAGAGGAGAAACTCCTCCTGGACGAATTTCGCATTCGTCCCGGTGTCGAGGTGGTAAACATCGATGACAGGGAAATCGTCTTCAATCTTCACAAGAACAACTACCCTTTCGATGTGGTCATCGAACGGTGCGTGAACCATTCGAGGGCCATCCACGCCATTAAGGTCTTCGAGGACTTTGGTATTCCTACGGTCAACACCTATCAGGTGGCCGAGATCTGCGGAAGCAAGTTCCTGACTACGCAGGCCATCATCAAGGCCAGCATCCCTACGCCCCGCTGTTATCTTGCCTTCACCCCTGAATCCGCCCTGGCAGCCATGGATGAGCTGGGCTACCCCTGCGTCATCAAGCCGAATACCGGTTCGTGGGGCAGACTGCTTTCGAAGATCAATGATCGCGATGCGGCCGAAGCGATCCTGGAGCATAAAGAAGTCCTGGGGAGCTATCACCATTCCATCTTCTACATCCAGGAATATATGGAGAAGCGTGGCAGAGACATCCGGAGTTTTGTCGTCGGGGATAGCTGTATTTGTGCGATCTATCGCCACTCCGAACACTGGATCACCAATACGGCCCGTGGAGGCAAGGCCTCCAATTGTCCGGTGACGGATGAGCTTCACGACATCTCGGTCTGTGCCGCCAAAGCGGTGGGAGGAGGCGTGGTGGCCATTGATCTCTTTGAGACCCCGGAGGGATTCTCGATCAACGAGGTCAACTATACCATGGAATTTCGAAACAGCATCGATACGACTGGAGTGAATATTCCGGCCAAGGTTGTGGACTATGTTCTGGAGGTGGGAAAGAGATGAAGGTCTCGATCGTTGGCGCATCCGGTTATGGCGGTGGGGAGCTCCTCAGGCTCCTCCTGAACCATCCTGATGTGGAGGTCCATCAGGTGACTTCAGAAAGAAATGCGGGAAAGCCGGTCACAAGAGTTCACCCGAATCTCCGTAAAAACACTTCCCTCAATTTCTGCATGGTCAAAGAACTCGAAAAGGTTGATCTCCTCTTCGTCTCTCTCCCGCATACCCAGTTCATGCAGAGGTTTGATGAGTTGAGCGGCCTGGCGGAGAGGATCGTGGACCTCTCTGCGGACTTCAGGCTCAAAGATATGGCCGCCTATCAGAAATGGTACGAGGTGGAGCATCCCCACCCGGACAAGCTCACTCAATTTGTCTATGGAAACGTGGAACTCCACCGGGAGGAGATGAAGAAGGCCCGTTACATCAGCGGCGCAGGATGCAATGCCACAGCAACCATCCTGCCCCTCTGGCCCCTTTTTAAACTGGGCGCGGTGGATACGGCCCTGCCCGTTGTTGCCGAAGCCAAGTGCGGTTCGTCGGAGGGGGGCAATGCCGTGAGCGAGGCTTCCCACCATCCGGAGCGGAGCGGTTGCGTCCGCTCCTATAAACCCACCGGACACCGTCACATTGCGGAGATGGAGCAGGAGCTGGGCCACCGCATCTATTTTTCTGCCACATCGATTGAGATGGTGCGGGGAATTCTGGTCACGGCCCACCTCTTTGTGAAGCCGGAGATCACGGAAAAAGATATCTGGAAGGTTTATCGTCAGGTCTATGGACAGGAGCCTTTCATCCGGATCGTCAAGGAGAAGCAGGGCATCTACCGTTTTCCCGAACCCAAGATTCTTGCCGGCACCAATTACTGCGACATCGGTTTTGAGCTGGATGGGACCAGGCTCGTCGTTGTTTCAGCCATCGACAACCTGATGAAAGGCGCAGGCGGACAGGCGGTTCATGCCATGAATGTGATGTGTGGCTTTGAAGAAACAGCAGGGCTCACCTTTACCGGCCTCCACCCGGTTTAATGATGGCAACAAACTTATTTTAGTAGTACAGGCATGACGCCTGTGGCCACGCAGATTTTAAATCCGAAGCACGAAAAAACTCTAAACCCTAAACACTAAACTCTAAATAAATCCAAAATTCAAAACTCAAAGTAAAATACTCAAAATACTTGTTCGTTTTAAATTTTAAAATTTGGATTTTGGGTTTGTTTAGAGTTTAGCCTGCCTGCCGGTAGGCAGGGGTTTCGAGTTTTGGGTTTAACTTCTTTATTCCGTATTTCCTTGTAACCTGTTCTGACTTGGCCAGGTTAGGAATTAAAACCTTATGTGTAGACTTCTCGTCGTTCGATCACAGGAACCGTTCAATCCTGCGGATTATCTGACCCCATTTGCTCTCATCGCCCGAAACAGCAAGGAATATCAGGGGCACGGATGGGGATGTGCATGGACGGATGATGATCGAAAATGGCAAATCTATAAAAATATCCGCCCTGTCTGGGAAGACAACAACCCCTCCCGCTTTCCCCGCACCTCCCTTCTCGTTGCCCATGCCCGCAGCGCCTTTGAGGATAGGGATATCGTCGTTGAGAACAACATGCCCTTCACAGATGGGGAAAGGGTCTTCATCTTTAACGGCGAACTCAGAGGCGTGAAAATCCGGGAACAGGGGCGGATCGGGGCGGAGAAGATCTTCAACTTCATTCGTCGCTTCGATGCGGGAGATACTCTGGCCGCACTGAGAAAGGCGGTTGATCTCATCAGAAAGCGAACGAGGCACATCAGGGGGATGAACATCATCCTGATAAAAGAACAGTCCATCTATCTCTCCACCTTTTTTACCGGTGATGGGGAGTACTTCACGATGCGATATAAGGAAGGCCCTGAATTAGTTATCTGCTCGGAAGCCTTTCCTTCCGAAGAAGGCTGGCAGAGCATTGCTAATGAAACGGTGAGGGCATGGTAAAGGAGTATTACCTCGGTTATGGGGGGTACTTGATCAGAATGGGTCGGAAGGTTCCCCTTCCAAAACCTTGTAAAGCGATCATAGGGGTTATGCAACCCAGCCATCCTGCCCTTTCCATGGTGGGTTTAGGAAACGAACCTATGCAGTTCAACGAATAGAGGTTTCGCTTCAAGGTTTTTCCAGAAGAACCTCCCGACCCTTGAGGGGTTACGTAAATGATCATTATTAAAATCGGCGGAGGAGCCGGAATCAATCTTCAGGGGATTATTCAGGATCTTGCTCAACTCAGGGAGAAGTTCATCATCGTCCACGGGGCAAACGCTCTGAGGGACAAACTGGCGGAAGATCTGGGCCAGCCCAGGAAGGTCGTCACCTCAGTCTCCGGATACTCAAGCGTCTATTCGGATGAGAACCTGATCGATCAGATGATGATGACCTATGCGGGCGCAAGGAACAAGCGGATCGTGGAACTCTGCCACCAGCATGGCATCAACGCAGTAGGACTCTCCGGCCTGGATGGAAAGGCGGTCCAGGGTGTCCGAAACAAGGGAATCCGTGTCTACCAGGACGGTAAGCTGAGAATCCTTCGGGATTACTCAGGCAAACCCGAAGCGATCAACAAGGAGCTCCTCGATCTCCTTCTCGATCATGGCTATGTTCCAGTCCTCACCGTTCCCATTATCGACGAGCAGAATAACGCCATCAACACGGAAAACGACGACG
This sequence comes from Thermodesulfobacteriota bacterium, assembly GCA_030017685.1. Taxonomy (GTDB): domain Bacteria; phylum Desulfobacterota; class BSN033; order BSN033; family UBA1163; genus RBG-16-49-23. Next base: position 15,233 of record JASEHH010000013.1, read on the forward strand.
TCGTAAGAGTCCTTCAGAAGGCCATGCACGCCGATACGGTGATCAACCTGATCGAAGCCCCGGGATTCCTTGAAAACAAAAATGATGAAGATAGCTTGATCAAAAGGATCCCCGTGGCGGAGCTCGAGAGCAGGGAGCAGCAGGTCGACGGCAGGATGAAGCGGAAGATGCTGGCAGTCAGAAAGCTCTTTGAGCTTGGGGCAAGCAGGGTGATCATCGCGGATGGCCGGGGGGAGCATCCCGTGGCAGACGCCCTTTCAGGAAAAGGAACGGTCATCGAATGAATCCCCTTGACTTAATCAGTCCGAAAGACCTTGAAGACCAATACGAGCTTCCCGTCTACCCTCGCCGGGATATCGTTCTGGTCATGGGCAAAGGCGCAAAACTCTATGACGACCGGGGACGGGAATATATCGATTGCGCATCCAATGTCGGGGTCTCTAATATCGGCCATGGCAGAGAGGAAGTGGCCAGGGCAATCTACGAGCAGTATCTGATTCTGTCAAACTGCTATGGTGTGTTCTATAACCCTGTCCGTGCCAAGCTTGCCGAAAAACTTATCTCCCTGAGCCCTCAAGGGCTCAAACGGGTTTTCTTCTGTAACTCCGGTGCAGAAGCTGTTGAAGGCGCTCTCAAGTTTGCACGTGCAAGCACCGGGAAAAGCGAGATCATCGCCGCGATGAGGGGTTTTCATGGAAAGACCTTCGGCGCACTTGCCGCCACATGGGGAGAGGAATACCAGAAACCTTTCGCGCCAATGATGCCGGGGTTGAAACATGTGCCCTTCAACAACTTCCAGAAGTTGAGTGAAGCGGTTAATGAAGAGACAGCTGCGGTTATTCTGGAGCTCGTGCAGGGAGAAGGCGGGGTCCGGGTCGGGGACAAATCTTACTTCCGACAGGTCCGGGAACTTTGTAATCAAAAAGGGAGCCTTCTGATTCTCGACGAAGTGCAAACAGGTTTTGGCAGAACAGGGACCCTTTTTGCGTGCGAGCAGTTTGTGGAGCCGGACATGCTATGTGTGGCCAAATCGCTCGCAGGGGGCATCCCCATGGGAGCTGTGCTCTGCTCGGACGCAGTCCGCGTCCCCGTCAAAAGCCATACCTCCACCTTCGGAGGCAACCCGCTTGCTTGTGCGGCTGCCCTTGCCTCCCTAGAGGTCATCGAACGCGAAGGCCTTCCGGAAAAGGCAAGAACTCTGGGAGAATATTTCTTAGGGAAACTGCGAGCAATTAAAAGTGAGAGAATACGGGAAGTGAGGGGCCTCGGCCTTATGCTCGGCATCGAACTGAAGGAGAAGGCCGGCCCCTATGTTCAGAAACTTATGGAAAGAGGAGTCATCGTCCTCCTTGCCGGGCCCACTGTGATCCGGCTTCTCCCTCCACTCGTCATCACCAGGGAAGAGATTGATATCGTTTTATCCGCATTGGAAGATGCGCTCGGTTGAGGAAGCTCAGGAGAGGAAATATTTAAAAAAAAGAGGGGCTGGCACCGCCAGTCCCTCTTTTTTGACCTCATAACTTGTCTCAGTGTGATTCTGACTCCAGGGCGACTGCTTGCCTCTGAGCGGCGGTGATTTTCTCGGCGGCCGCTTTCTTTTTAGCGATGCTCACCCGGTCCGCATCTACATAATCCACAGCTTTGATCTCACAGAAACGAACGCACTGCGGATCTCCATCGCAGAGATCGCACTTAAAATTCTTCCGGTCAATCACATTAAAACCCATCGCACCGAACGGGCAGACCGTCACACAGGAACGGCAACCGATGCAGATATTATGGTTCACCATCACCCGGCTCAGCTTCTCATCACGGGAAATGGCCTTCACGGGACAGACGATCAGACAGGGAGCATCCTGGCACTGCTGGCAGGACATGGGGATATAAAGCCCCTCGGACTCCCATTTCACGATCTTGATCCGGCTTCGAGCAGGATTGGACATGCCGTCATGAAAGACCGAGCAGACGAGTTCACAGAGCCTGCACCCGGTGCACTTTTCAGGACTGATTGCAAGAACTTTACCCATGGGTTCCATTCACTTTTCTCCTTTCGTTACCACGAATGCCTCGAATGGGAACGAATTGGGCGAATGTGGGTTCCATTCGTGTCATTCGCTATCATTCGTTTTATTCGTTTAGTTTCTCACAGCAGGTGGGATGGTTCTTTTTCCAGGCCGAGCCTCTTGAGCGTTTCCGGCTTCGGAACGCCATTCTTGTCAAGGCCTTTATATTCATAGAATTCGTCAACCATCTTCTTGAATTTCTCCCGATCAATGACTCTGCCCACGACATCGGGCGCACCCCGCCGGCAGGGCTCATCAAAGTAGCGGTGATTGAGCATATCGCCCTTTTTGAGATCTTCCCTTGTCAAACCTTCACGAAGGTTAAAGAGCCGCTCGATCATGTTGCATCGTTCAGCACTGTCCCAGATTTCCCGAGGTGTAAACTCCAGTCCAGTATTGTAGTAGATCACTTTGGACCAATCCTCAAAATTGGGAAGCGTTGCGCCCAGGAAGGTGGTGTGATACTTACAGATGCCGAGGCAATCCACGCCCATATAACAGTTTTCATGCCAGAAGACCTGCCAGGGCTTGCCAATGTATTCCGTATGTTCTGAACTCAACGGCCCATCATAAGGCACAGGGTTACTGTAAATTTTTCTCATCACTTCTACCGGTAAATGGTAGAGGTCGATTGCCGGCCGGCTTCTCAGATGGTCTGAGCCGCGGGAAGACGTAGCAATATTGAGCGCAAGGGCAGGTGTGGCTCGCTCATCAGAGTGAAGGTTGCTCATTCCTTTGACCTGAATCAAATAGTCAAAAGAATTCTTTCCGATCTTCTCAGAAGCGATAACTCCTCCCTCGGCTAACGTATCACCCAACCAGCCTTTTCTAAAGCAAATCCGTTTCACCATCTCCAAAAGTGCCTCATCATTGCCAAACCGCAAATCCAAACCATCGGTCTCTTTGCTGGTAAGGATTCCCAGTTCATAAAGCTCCATCGCCCATGAAATGATACTTCCGGTTTCGAGATTATCCATTCCATATTGATCAACCAGGTGATTACCCACCAACAGGGTTTCCAAGCTCCGGCAGTCCGGCTCGCTGCAAAAAGCGCCTTGAGAAGTATACTCCGGACCTTCATCATATACTCCTGCATAAGGTCCGGTAGGAATTTTGTATTTGGCCCGGCAATGGACCTGGCAACCGAAGCAACCCGCCATATGATAGGGTCCCATCGTTTCTGCACAGGCCTCATCAATGGCCTCTGGCTCAATTTCATCACAATAGAGCTCCTGGTTATACTGGAAGTTCCTGCATCGAACCCCTCCCCAGGAGTTGGTGGCGCCCCAGATAAAAGGGGTGCCAAGGGTTCCCTGGGTCTGGTTCACCTTGGCGCTCGTGATCTGGTCGATAAACCGCTTGTTATACTCGAGAGCTTCCTTCGGATAGGCAATCTTTATATCCATGGTGCCGCGGGCGGCAATGGCCTTTAAATTTTTTGAGCCCATGACCGCTCCCATGCCGGTTCTTCCGCCTGAATTTTTAATTCCGGTCATCACATTTGCAAACCTTACCAGATTTTCGCCTGCCGGACCGATGACCAGGCTCTTAATATCATCATCTCCCAGCTCTTCCCGGATCGCCCATTGGGTTTCGGTAACGGTTTTACCCCAGAGATTTTTAGCGTCACGGATCTCGATCTTACCATTGTGGATCCAGAGATAAACCGGCTTTTCCGCCTTCCCCTTAATGACGAGATGATGAAAGCCCGCCCAGGCTAATTCAGGAGCAAAGAACCCCCCCATGTTACAGCTCCCCAACATCCCTCCCAGAGGGGATTTTGCCATCACATGGGTTCTCGCGGTTGCTGACGCCAGGGTGGCCGTAAGGATGCCACCGCTGACCATAATCGTATTTTTAGGGCCAAGCGGATCAATTCCTTTCTCCGTGTGATTATAAAGCAGATAGGCATCGAGTCCTCGGCCCCCCAGGAATTTCCTCCGCACATCGATCGGAATAGGTTTAATCTCTATTTTGCCTGTGGAGAGATCAATATATGCAATCTTTCTATTTAGGGCCATCTTTCTTTTCCTCCTTCATTTTTCTTTCAAACGCCTCCTCCGCTATTCGTTTGTTCACGTCCCAAACCGGACCCCTGATGCGTGGAAAACCGCTTTTGATCCAGGCCACACGGAATTCCAGACCACAAACAGGACACTTCACCTGGTTCACCCCGGGTTCCGGTTGAAGTCTTCCCATGCAACTGGGATTATGGCATCTGAACTGGCCATAGGTACGAGTCTTACGCAGACTCTCAGCGGTTGAAAGTCCTTCTTTCTCGTTTACCATAACAACCCCCTTTCTCAAAGTAGAATGTGGAAAGTAGAGGGTGGAGGGTGGATAAGACTCCTTCTCCTTACGACTAAAGTTCACGATAGTGAACCAATCAAACCCCTTCCGAAACCTCAACTCATTTAGATTATTAAACTACATTTATTTCTTTGTCAAGCGAATTTTTATCCTGCCATGACAAGAGTTCACAATAGTGAACTCCTAAAAGGGCCCGAACGTGGAATGCAGAAAGTGGAAGGTTGAATTCAGAAAATTGGATGTATAGCGTAGAAAGAGGTTAAATCGACAAGTCATTCTCAATAAGCTACGTTCTACTCTCTACCTTCTACCTTCTACCTTCTCACTTCAGAAGATGGATTCCACCATTCGATCCAGGTTCCATCCCGTCCGAAGGTGATGTCCGTCGTGGATTCGATCTTTCTGATCCAATCTCCGAGAAAGGAGGCATGGTGGATGATGAGGGGGGTGCTGTGCTCAGGGAGAATATCTTCAAAGAACCGGTGGAGGAATATATTCCTGTCCATCTCCTGCATCGTTTCACCATCATCCCATGGCGTAGGCCGGATAAAACCGTGATTCGCCCCCTCATCTCTCCGGTAAAGGAAGTGGCTTCCGAACCGATCTTTGAGGCGGCGCAGCGTCTCAACACACTCCACGATATCTGCAAGGGTGATCCCTTTGCAGAAATATTGAAGCAACCGGTCGGAGAATGACTCGAAACCGATCGAGGCGAACATGATCTTCACACCCTGCTTCTGTGCCTGCGAGAGGATCTCCGGAAGGTCAAAGGCATGGGCATTGATGTCATCGACCCGGCAGACCAGATTGATCTGCGAGAGCCTGATTTTTTGACTGCCAACCTCTCCGAGCAGTTTGCCGAGTGATCCGATGGGATATTCGTCTATGAGTTCGAATGGAATCTTTCTTCCATCAAACTCAGGTAGCCCTTCAATCTGAGCGATAACTCTGTCATGCCCTACAGGGCCATGGTATCCCTTATCCCTGGAGACATCGCAGAAAATGCATCCTTCGCTTTGAACGATCAATTCAGGGATACCCTCCTCCTGAAGATTGATCGGTGGAGGAAGGGTAATGGTCTGAAGTTTGCTGGAGTATGGACAACCAATCGCATTAAGAACCTGCCCCACCCCAACCTCAAGTTTCTTGAGGGTGTCCGAAAACGTATGGAGGTTCGACCAGTCGACTTCCAGGAAAATCTTTTTTGTCCATGGATGTTCGATGAGTCTGCTTCTCACGTTCAGATGTTCCAATCCAAAGCCATCTACCGGACCCTGGAAACCGATATCGACCGCGGATTTCAGTCCTTTGAACCGGTGTGGGTAGGAATCAGCCTCCGGCTCGCCTTCATAATCCTGCCGGGCTTGAGGTCCTCCCAGAATTGTAACAAAACCCTCCTGCTTCAGTTCGTGGACCAGTTGGATGAGATCTTTTCTTCCACAGAGATGCGAGAAGGCAACTACCTTTCTTTCTCTGGCATAGTATTCACCGATGAAACGAAGCAGGCGATCTTTTGAAAAGGTTCTCTCGATCCCGACGACAATGGAGGGTATGGATAGCTTTTGTTGCAGGAAGGTGGCCGCCATCTGAGCCCCGAGAATACCGTGGGGCTCTCCCGTATGGTGGGTAAAGATGATCATGCTTCAATATTTCTAGAATGGCTGCAATAGTGATTAAATGTATAAATTAAGGACCTAAGGTTGTCATTAGGAACAAAGCTACATATTCCATCCGCCGGAGACTTCGACTTCAGCGCCGGTTATAAAACTCGCTTCGTCCGAGGCTAAAAAGGCCACTACACTGGCAACCTCCTCAGGTTGGCCGGCGCGCTTTAATGGAGTATTTTCAATGATGATATTTCGATATTTTTCGGCCATCTTAGACACAGTAGGGGTCAAGATAAAACCAGGCAAAACCACATTCACATTAATCTGATATTTACCCAGTTCTCTGGCGACACTCTTCGTCAAACCGATGATTCCTGCCTTGGCCGTACTGTAACTGATCTCTGAAACGGCTCCCCTCTTTCCCCAAACCGAAGAGAGATTGATGATCTTTCCGTAACTCTTTTCCATCATGTGGGGAATAACCGCCTGGATGCAGTTCAAGGTCCCTTTCAGGTGAACGTCTAACACAGCGTCCCAATCCTCCTCTTTCGTTTTCAAAAGATTCCCCGGCCGATCAAAGCCGGCATTATTGACCAGAATATCAACCCGTCCGAAGGCTGCTATAACCTCCGCCATCATCTTCTCTATCTGTCGCCGGTCTGCCACATCCACCGCAAAGAAGAGGCATCTTCTACCCAGAGCTTCGATCTCTTTCCGGGTCTGAACGCCGGTATCGGGATTCCATTCGACAACGACGACATCCGCCCCCTCTTGGGCCATCTTCAGGGCAATGCTTTTACCAATCCCCTGTCCCGCCCCCGTCACAATGGCTTTTTTATTTTTTAGTCTCATCTTTAACGCGTTTCCCAAAAAGCAGGAACACACTCTTACTGGTCTTTCCAGGTGGGTTTTCGCTTTTCCATGAAGGCCTTGAGGCCTTCGGTGGCATCGTCCGTCTTCATTAATCGATCGAGATAGATCTTCTCAATGGCTTTGAGTCCCTGATCCATGTCGTCGTTAAGACCTGCAAGTGCGGCTTCCTTTGTCAACTTTAAAACGATACCGCTTAACTTTTTAAACTTTTCAACAAATCCATTCACCTCTTCGCCAAGTGAGGCTTCGGGAACAACCTTATTGACCAATCCCAATGTGAGGGCCTCCTGGGCGCCGATCGTATCGCCCGTGAGGATTAACTCCATCGCCTTCTTTCGTCCGATCATCCTTGGAAAGATCAAAGCGGCAATGGGCGGAAAGACGCCGACCTGGATTTCAGGCTGTCCGAACTTCGCCTTCTCCGTGGCAATCACCATGTCGCAATAAATCGCCAATTCACAGCCTCCTCCAAGGGCGGCGCCGTTGACCACGCCGATGGAGGGAACTTTGAGAGAATCCATGAGCCTGAACATCTTATGAAAGGTCTCGATCATTTTGGGACCTAAATCTCCCAGGTGGTCCGCCACCTCCACACCCACGGAAAACGCCTTACCCATCGCCTGAATGACAAGGAGCTTCAGCGTCTTTTCCCTCTTCAAGCTCTCAAGATAGGCATTGAACTCTTCCATCATTTCAAGGTTCAACCAATTAAGGGGAGGACGGTTTAAGGTGACAAAAGCCACCCCGTCCTTGAATTCGATCTGGATATGTTTAAAATTCATTGTTTCACCTCCCCAAGCCCTGAACTCTACATGGTTTAGGGCTTAGAAGCCCTGAACCCTACGTGGTTTAGGGCAACTCATAATGAAACCACTAAAAAAACACCCTTTGGGCAAGGAAGATTTCCAGGCCCAAAGGGTGCAGTTTTAAAAACCATGTTCACCTTATTTGCTCTGTGGTTTGCCCAAAACTTCTTCAAAGAAAGTCTCGTCCACGAGCTTGCCTTCGGCAATATTCTGGCGATACTTGATGAAATCAATCGTGTCGGCCCCTGTGATCTTTTTGGTGTTGAAGGCGCCAAATCCAAGGAAAGCCTCTCCCATCATGTTGGCGGCTAACCAGTGCCGGTTCGGGTTCTTGGTCTGATCCCAGAAGAACTTCTTCTTGTTCCGAATGCCGTCAATGGACATTATTAAACAACCCGGGAAGAGATTCGCAAAGGTCCAGCAAATCTTCTCCACCTCTGCATCGAGAAGGGCAAAGTCATATTCATTATTTTTGAGTTTTCCGTTTACCCATTCCCTCGCCTTCTTGAATTCGTCTCCAGTCTTCAACTCCCCATAGACGAGGTCGCCATCTTTCACATAGGTATCGGTAATGACCTGGGGGTTTCGAACCCATTGTCCTTTTTCATCTTTGAGAACGGGAACGCACTTGGAGATGAGACCCTTGCGCCACATCTTATACGCAGACCACATCTCGCAACTGATGCAGCTCCACATGGCATCCTCGATGGAAAGATAAAAGGGAAGGAAGTCAGAAGCCCCGCCCACCGGAGCGGATCCGTGCCGGGGACCTGCCTGGCCTAAGACGGCAAGGTCAGAAGAGACGGTCAGGTCGCAGGCGGTGCCAATTTCCTGTCCTCCTGCTACCCTCATGCCATTCACTCTGCAGATAACCGGTTTCTTGCACATGAGGATGGAGTCAACCATGTTATTGAAGAGTTCCATGTAAGACCCATACTCTTCGGGCCGCATGCTGTAATATTCTGAATACTCCCTGGTGTTGCCGCCGGTGCAGAAGGAATAAGGACCTGTTCCCGTAAATACAACGGCCACCACCGAGCGATCGGTGGAGGCATTTTCGAACCCTGCGATGACGCCTTTCACCATTTCCGTCGTATAGGAATTGTACTGGCCTGGGTTATTGAGCCTGATCCAAACATTGAAAAGCCCGGGGATGACATTCCCCTTTGGGTCCTTCAAAGGTTTTTTCTCGTACACCGTGCACGGGGCCTCTGTGCCCCAATGCTCTGATCCATACCGGCTATGGTTCTTCATCTCGTGTTCTCGTGGCATCCACTTTAATGACATAAAAATTCCTCCTTTCTGTTTTTGTATTAAATTTTTTAAATCCCCCCCTGCCTACCGGCAGGCAGGCAACCCCCCTTTATTAAGGGGAGGGAACGAAGGGGTTAAAAATCAGGGGTCAGAACGATTCTCTTTTCCGGAGAACCGGCTTTGTGAACCTCATCGAAGACCGATGCAATCTGGCTCATCGGTCGTGTCTCGGTAAAGGGTCCAATGTCGATCTTTTTCGATAGGACCATATTGAGCACGATGGGATAATACTCCGGCAGACATCCCCAGGTCCCAAGAATATCCGCATCAAAAGCCATCAGACGGGATAACATATATTCATTCTTTGCCATCCCGAATCCAACCACAATCAGCTTTCCGGTGAACGAGAGTAACTCCAGGGCCATGTCCTGTCCTGCCTTAATTCCGGTCACCTCGAAAATCTTCCAGCCAAAACCCGCCTCCAGACCATTCTTCTTGCAGATATCTCGAAACTCATTTCGGATATCCTTGATCTGTTTATCCTGTGAACTGATCACGAAATCCGCCCCGTACTGCAGGGCCCTTTGCAATTTTGCCGGATTTCGGGCAATGCCGATGACCGCCTTGGCACCCAGGGCTTTCACTGTTTGAGCCATATAGACACCGACTCCTCCGGTAACCCCGATGATAATCACATTATCACCTGGTTGGAGATCAGCCCTTTTAGCCGCCTGATACGGTGTGGTTGCCGCATCCGCCACAACCGCTAAATGTTCCAGAGGAATATTGCCCCGGTTTCTCACTTCGCAGAGATCAATGGAGGGGACTGGAATATGACTCGAAAACCCCCCATAAACCCCCAGGCTGTTTCCTGGCATCTTTTGGACCAGACAGCGGTTTCCCCTGCCGGTCTTGCAGAGCAAACATTTACGGCAGGGCATGACCGCCGGGATGATCACCTCTTTGCCCATCCATTTTTCGTCCCCTGCCACCACCGTTCCACTGATCTCATGACCAAGGGTAAGAGGCGGTTTCTGGACGGTTGGAACACCATCGTAGAAATAGCCGAGGTCCGTATGACAGACTCCACAGCCCGCCACTTTAACCAGGACCTCATCCGCCGCCAATGTGGGGACCGGAATGGAAGTCTTCTCCAGTCTACCCGGTTTAACCTCACCCGTCTCCTTGTCCTTTGAGGTGGGTTGAACCATCTGCCATGTTTGAATCTTATCAGGTACTTGTAACATTCACTTCACCCCCCTTTTTTTTAGATATCAAATTTGATGGAATCGTAAAAAGTCGTCATTCCCGTGAAAACGGGAATCCAGAAAATTCTAACTACATAAAAATACTGGATTCCTCCTTCCGCAGGAATGACGGAAAATAGCCTTTTCAGACTTTTTACGAGACCACCAAATTTGAGATTTTTGATTTAAAACTCCTAACTCTTAACTCCGAACTCTAAACTTCATCAAAATCAGGTCATTCCGAGTCCACCATCCACGCAGATCAACTGGCCGGTGATATAGTTCGACTCTTCCGATGCCAGGAAGACGAAGGTGAGGGCAATCTCTTCCGGTTCCGCAAATCGACCCAGCAAAATCCTGCCCGTATAAATCTCCTTCAGTTTTGGGTCTGTCCGAATCTTCTCGGTCATCTCAGTGCTTACATATCCCGGCTGAATCACGTTCACCGTAACCCCATGACCAGCCAATTCTCGTGCAGCCGACTTCGTCAGGGCAAGGATTCCTCCCTTTGCTGAACTATAGTTGATCTGTCCTTTCGTTCCCCACAACCCGGCTGAAGAAGTCACATTAATGACCTTTCCGTATTTTCTCTCCATCATATATTTTGATGCGGCCTGGATGCATAGGAAGGGTCCTTTGAGTTGGATGTCGATCACCTCATTCCACTGTTCCTCTGTCATTTTGTAAAGCATATTTGGTTTTGATACTCCTGCATTGTTTACCAGGATGTCGATCTTCCCGAAATGGTCAACGCAGGTGTTAATGATCTTCTCCGCATCGGCCTTGAGGGCCACATTGCCTTTCACCGCGACAGCCTTCCGCCCCATCTTGCCGATCAATTCCACCACTTCCTGAGCGGGTTGATCCTTCGTCGCATAGTTGACAATCACATCCGCCCCTTCCTTTGCGTAGGCAAGGCAGATGGCTCTTCCTATTCCTCTTCCTCCGCCTGTCACAACTGCGGCCTTACCTTCCAATCTTCCCATCGAATCACCCCCCATAAATAGAAGTCAATAGTCCAAAGGTCAGGGTAAACCGTAACCTTCACCAGGTCTTAATCGATCTTCAGTTCCAAATTGATCATGTCTCCGCCTCTTGTAAACCCCATCTCATGAAAAAACTTGAGGAGGTCCCAATCATTCCAGTTCACCAGGGTATAGATAACGCTGACGCCAATCGCCTTCAGATTTTTTACAAACTCCTGACTCAATCTTCTTGCCACCCCTTTATGCTGGTAGTCCGGATCCACTCCGATGATGCTGAGCCATCCGATCGTATCGGGAACACCAAATTCCCATCCGCTCACCTCTCCGAGCACAAAACCGATCACCTTGTCTTCATATTCAGCCACCAGAGAGGAGAAAGGATACTGCGGGTTTTGGGGGACAATCTTCTTCCAGTAATCCGGCCTTGACTTTCCAATGACCCTGAGATCGATGTCAACGATCGCATCCACATCTCCAACAGTCATGGGCCGTATATTCACCCCGGATAGGAATTCTGTATCCATTGTCTAAGTTTTCCCTCCCCTCTTCTTATTCAATCACTGCGATCACTGCCTCCGCCTCTACCTCCTGCCCTGGGGTCACTTTGATCTCTTTCACGGTTCCGGTGACCGGGGCCACGATCGGCATCTCCATCTTCATCGCTTCTAAGACAGCTACCTGATCATCCTCTTTCACCAGATCTCCCGCTTTCACGGAAACAGAAACAATCTTGCCTACCATTGGCACTGTTACGGGTGTTCCCATAATACGAACCTCCTCTTATATACCAATTTGTTAGAAAATAAAGGCTAACGGTAAGGGTAACGAGGCCCGTATCGTTAATAAAAGGCTACGTTTATCGTCTCTTAATTCTTTTCACGTAACCGTGACCATTAACCGAAACGGGCTTCGTAACCGTAACCCTAACCTAAACACTCAGACAATTTTCATACGTTGAGAGGGCAGCATAGCAACTTTAGGCACTTGTCACTTTAGTCACTTTAACTTACTTAAGTCCCAATGCATTTCTGGCGATAATCATCTTCTGAATATTGGATGTCCCTTCCACGATCTGGTAAGATTTGGCATCCCGATAAAATCTTTCCACAGGGTATTCCGTTGAAAAACCATAAGACCCGAAAATCTTCACTGCTTGATTGGCAGCTCTGACAGCCACCTCCGCAGCATAAAATTTTGCGCATGAAACCTCGATCGTGTTTCGCTGTCCCAGGTCTTTATTACAGGCGGCCCGATAGACAAGCAGCCGGGCAGCCTGTTCTTCCACATACATTTCCGCAATCTGTTCCTGGATCATTTGAAAATTGGCAATGGGCTGTCCAAACTGCTCACGTTCATTGGCATATCGAACCGAATGTTCGAGGCAAGCTCTCGCCACCCCAACGGCCCTTGCGGCGGAGGAAAGTCGAGTATTATCCAACATTGACATACAGATTTTAAACCCATCTCCCTTTTGCCCGACCAGACAGTCCTTCGGCACCTTCACGTCTTCGAAAATGATCTCCCCTGTCGGAGCGCAGTAAAGGCCTAATTTTGAATCAATCGATTTTTGTGTGACACCCGGGGCATGCATATCCACGATAAAGGCTGACATGCCGCGATGCTTCGCTGCTTTATCTGTGTATACGTAGACAATACCAAGGTCGGCCATGGGTACTCCTGAAATCCACATCTTTGTTCCATTCAGGACGAAACCGCCCTCACCTTCTACGGCTGTTGACTTCATTGAGGCAACATCAGAGCCGGTGTTGGGCTCGGTAATGGCAAAACACCCAAGCAAATCAGCATTAATCAATTTGGGAATCCAGCGCTCCCGCTGTTCTTCTGTCCCGAAATTGAGAAGGACAGACTGGATGGAGTTCATCTGAAGATTAAAAGGGAGTCCCCATGAGGGAGAAATCCTTGCAATCTCTTCTGCCATAATTGAGGCCGCAAGGTACCCTGTCTCATTTCCACCGTATTTCTCAGGCGCTATACAACCAAAGAAACCCAGGTTTGCCATTTCTTTAACAATCTCCCGACGGAAACGGTGTTCTTTCTCATCCTCTTCCATGGTGGGAGCAATCTTCTTTTCTGCAAAGTTTTTGGCCACATCCCGCATTGCTTGTTGCTCTTCTGTCAATGAAAAATCCATAGAACCAACCTCCCCTCCGGATTAGATTGTGCAATTTATAACAAACACACCATCCATTGTCAAGAAGTTTTTGTTTTTCTTGTGATAACTATAAGTTAGCACACTTTTTAAATTTTCCTCAACAGGCCCTGAACCATTCAAATCAGAGATTTCTGAAAAAGTACAGAAATCTCTCAAAAATCTGTGTAATCATTCTTTATAATCTATGTAATCAAGAGAGCGAAAAGTAGTTTTTCAGAGATCTCAAACAAAAGTATTGACAATAAAGAGCCAAATGGGTCATAAGAAGTTGATGCGTATTATGGGTCTGGATGTCGGATCAAAAACGATTGGGGTGGCAATCAGTGATGAGCTGGGGATAACCGCCCAGGGCTTAAAAACGATCAAACGGAAGGCCATGGAGGATGACCTCAGGGAACTTGATGCCATCATCTCTCAATTCAAAATTGAGAAGATAGTGGTTGGCCTTCCAAAAAATATGGACGGTTCCATGGGCAAGCAGGCAGAATTCGTTTTAGGCTGGATTGAGGACTTCAAAAATAAGATACAGCTGCCCGTAGAAACATGGGATGAAAGGCTTTCTACGGTCGAAGCCACAAAAACCCTGCTGAAAGCCGATCTCTCCAGAAAGAAAAGAAAGGGAGTGATCGACAAAGTAGCCGCTGTTCTCATTCTACAGGGATATCTCCAGCAGATCGGGAGCCGAAAAGATGAGTCTTTCCCGCCGGCATAAAATCTTCTTTGTCTACCTGTTTGCTTTTCTCTTTGTTGCATCTCTTCTCTTCTGGTTTCTCCTGATTCCGCCCTCCCAAACCTCCTTGAACAAGATCATCATGATTAAAAAAGGAATGCCCCTCAGAAAGATCTCCGCTTTGCTCGAACAGGAGGGAATCATCCGGAACAGAGAGTTTTTTATCACAATGGTTACCCTCCTTGGGAAAAAAGGAGGGATCAAAGCCGGGGAGTATGAATTCCATACACGGATGCTCCCCCTTGAAGTCCTCGACTCTTTGGTCAAAGGGCAGGTGAAGCGACATCTCGTCACCATTCCCGAAGGCTATACGCTCTCTCAAATCGGGCAACTCCTCGAAGATCTGAGTATTGTCGGAAAAACAGCTTTCCTCCAAAAGGCTACTTCTCCCGCCTTCATCGCCTCTCTCGGCCTTTTCCAGCATCTCTCGAATCAGGTTGAAGATTCCTCCAAAAACAGGGGGGGACCGACGCTGGAGGGTTACCTTTTCCCCGATACCTACCATTTCATCAAGGAGATGGAACCGGAAGAGGTGATCCGGATGATGGCCCATCAGTTCCGGAAAATGTTTGGACCTGACCTGATTGAAAAAGCCTCTCAGATGGGGATCACTCCACGGGAAGCAGTTACCCTGGCCTCCATCATCGAAAAAGAGGCTTCCCTTTCTGAAGAGAAACCCATCGTCTCAGCCGTCTTTCACAACCGTTTAAAACAGAGAATTCCCCTTCAGAGCGACCCTACGGTAATCTATGGAATTAGGAATTTCGATGGAAATCTGACGAAAGAACATCTCTTAACTCCCACACCTTATAATACCTATCTCATTTTGGGACTTCCCCCAACCCCCATTTGCAATCCGGGAAAGGAGTCCATGATAGCCGCCCTCCACCCCGCTTCTACACTCTACCTCTACTTCGTATCAAAAAATGATGGATCTCATCATTTTTCTGAAAACTTCGAAGAGCACCAGCGCGCAGTAGGAAAGTACCAAAAAACATTATTGAGAAAATAAGGGTCTGAAGAAGTTCTGTTCAGAAGGATCTTAAACAACATATTCAGGGTAAAAAAAGAGCTCTGAAAACGACTACACAGGCTCTCAATTAAACAGATTTCCTTTATTTCAATGCATTTCGTATCTGTGTAATCGGCTCCTAATCGGTGGAATCAGAGATTTCTGGACTTTTTCGGAAATTTCTAAAAATGGCTTGACAAAGAAGCAGTGCCTCATTTATCTTTAAAATCCACTCAAAAAAGAAAGGGAGGATATCCTTGATGAAAGAAGTTGCGATTATCGGTGTTGGTCAAACTGCATTTGTAAGGGGCTATGAAGGGTCTATTCGTGAACTGGCTTTCGATGCCTTCAGGGAGGCCATGCAGGATGCGGGCATCACCCAGAAGGATGTGGATGCTTCCATCTTCTGCTCGGCCCCTGAATATGACAAACAACGCTCCCCCGCAGGCGTCCTCGCAGAATATCTGGGGCTTATTCCTCAACCGACACTCTATGTGGAGACCGTCTGCTCTTCAAGCAGCACCGGCATCAAAGTGGCCTACGGTATGATTAAATCCGGGCTCCATGACGTTGTCGTTGTTCTCGGGTTCCAGAAGATGTCCGAGATTTCGTCGGCGGAATCCCAGGAGAGAATGGGCAGGGGCTCTGACATCCAGTGGGAGGCCCCCTTTGGAACCATGATGCCTGCGTACTACGCCCTTTATGCACAGGCCTATATGTCGAAGCATGGTTTGACTCACGACGACCTGATGAATGTCAGGATCAAATCATCCACCTATGGCGTGATTAATGATAGGGCCGTTTACAGGAAACCGGTAAAACCAGGAGATTTTAAACAGGGCGACCCCGAGGCAAAAATGGCGGGCCCTGTCGCATGGCCGCTCCGGGTAGGCGACTGTTGTGCGAATGCGGATGGAAGTTCCTGTATCATCCTTGCCAATGCTGAAAAAGCAAAGGCCCTGTCCAAAAAACCGGTCTGGGTGTTAGGCATTGGTGCGGCATCAGAGGCAGTCAATATGGCAGCAAGACCCGATTTTACAAGGGGGCTTAGCGTTGGCTATGCCGCCGCCGCCCAGGCCTACAAGATGGCCGGAATCACCGGAAAAGACGTAAAGGTAGCCGAAGTTCATGACTGCTTCACCATTGCAGAGATCATGGCCTATGAGGGGCTTGGTTTTGCGCCGATGGGGGAAGGCAAACAGCTCATTAACGAGAAAGCGACGTATAAAGAGGGAAAGATCCCCGTCAATGTCGATGGCGGGCTCCTTTCAAAGGGCCATCCCATTGGCGCAACGGGTGGATCCCAGATCCGAACCATCGTTCTTCAGCTTCGTGGTGAGGCAGGCTCCATGCAGGTAGCCGGGGAGCCGGATATTGGCCTTGTGCACAACATTGGCGGCGTTGGACTATACGGTAATGTCACAATTTTTGGCAGAGACTGATAAAAGATCAATGGTCAATGAACAATTAGCAGTGAAACAAAAAATATTTCAAAAAGAATGGCCACTGGGGGCTCTCAGGACGGTTAATGAAAAGTAGCAAGATTTTTTCCAAATTCTTTTAATTGATAATTGACAATTGAGCAATGATTTTGGGTGTTGGTCATTCCTGCCCCGTAACAGAGTACGGGATAAACTCCAGCAGGAATCCAGGTTTTTCCCGTTTTCCACTGCTAATTGATAATTGCTAATTGCCTATTTTGCACTGATTATTTAAATGGAGGTAAGATATGGGTTTCGAGAAATTTGGAAGAAAAAGCTTTACGGCCATAACAAAAACAGCAAAGTTTGTTGATCTCCTGACAGAAGGGAAGATAGAAGGGACCGTTTGTAAGGATTGTGGTGCTAAGTTCTTTCCTCCAAGGGCTGACTGCGCAAAATGTTTCTCAAAGAACATGGACTGGTTCGAGATGCCCAAAAAAGGCAAACTCGAGACATTTACCACGGCCTATTATGCACCGCTGGGTTTCGAAGCGGATCCTCCCTATACCATGGGGGTCGTGGACTTTGGCAGTGGCCTCAAGTTGTTCGCCCGGGTAGCAAAAGAGATTAAGCCTGAAGAGGTAAAGGTGGGGATGGACGTATCTACCAGGCCGCTCAAGTACGACGATGGCCAGCTTTCGTTCGAGGTTATAAAAGCCTGACCAAGAAAAGGCTAATCGATGTCACCTCAATTTAATCGCTTTGACGGAATGAGCATCTTTGATGATAAGGGAGAGGTAAAGCGTTTGGTTGCGAAGGTGGTCCAGGAGAGAGATTCAGGGGTGACAATTGATCGGATGAGAAAGATGGATTTTTCTTATGTCTTCATCCTCTTCAAAAGGGGAAGAAGCAAGGAAGTCGAACTCACGCGATCTGAAATCGAAGCCAGTTGGGATTGGAAGAATGGAAATATCGACGAAACCCTCCAGAGGAAGATTGAAACCACCCTCTCTGAACTTTAATTCTCACTCCCCTTTGGCAAACCGAATTACCGATACAACTCCTTGGCAGCCAGATTTTCAGGCTTGACCTCCCTCGTTGAAAGATCAACAATCCATGTCCTGATCAATGGAGGCCCCGCCCCTTCCCCTGCGTATTGTGTGACTCTGTGCTTATTGTTTCCGATCTCCTTCGCTTCATATCTCCATTTCAGATTTGGGAAAGAACTCATTTTTTGATCCATCATTCTCTTTTCAACAGACCTCTTCGCACCGGTCACAGGGTCGGCCAGAGTGAAATGATTTTTTACCAGCTCCACGGCCTGAGATGCAATGGCTTTCGATTGACTCAAATCTTTCTTCTTGGCGCTTCCTCTTCTCGAAACAGAAATGAGACTTCCTTCCTTGATTTTTATTTGTAAATAGTTCCCATCCGCACTTAAATACCCTATCTGACCCGTATCAAATTTTACCTGATAAAAATTCATCGTCCCCGATTGATTCTGAACCACCTCCATGATCACGAACCCTTCTTTTTCCCTTTTGATATTTAATTTTCTTTCTAAATCATCCGGGGATTCGTAGAATTCTGCCGGGTTTATTTTCTTGACGGTCAACAACCGTCTGCCAATGTTCTGTTTAAACTTGGCAAGCTTCTCTTTTTCATAATCCTCGACGGCCTGTTCCCGCCCTGCTCTATGCTCTCCCTGTGGATATACCTCTCTGTCAGCAAATAAACAAGGCAGTATGATGAAACACATAAAGAATGCTAAGCGAATGGTCGTCATTGGATTATGGTTTCATGGTCGGGAGATCTGAATTTCTTTTACAACTTCATAAAAAACCGATTCCCCGAATGAACGAACTTCGATGCTTCCTTTTAGAATAAGAGGTTGAATATGCCTCTCCAGTTCTTCCGTAGGTATGCCCATTCCTTCGGAGAGATCGTTTAGAGAAAGGGGTCTTCGTCTTAGAATTTTTAAGATCTCTTCCTTTATATTTCCTTCGGTCAAAGAGAAGGGGGGGCGGTCAAACTCCGAGATGATGGAAGCCTTATCCCCAAAAATGTTTTTAATTTTTTCTATTTCTTTCTGGCTCAACGGGACTGCCCATCTTTCTGAAGGAGGCCGGACCACGGTGTTGATGTGGATCTGATCAGGCTTTATTCGGTTGATCGCCTCCTTCATCCTGATGAGTTCGTCCTGGTGATCGTTGATCCCTCTACAGAACAGGATCTCCAGCCAGATCTGGCCTTTGTATATCTTTCTGAATTGAACCAAACCTTCAACCATTCTCTCTGCAGAAAGCCCTTCGTCAGGACGGTTGATCTTCAGAAAGGCATCTGATGAGACAGCATCCAAAGAGGGAAGGACCACATCGGCATATAAAAGGTCCTGCCGCACCTCCTCCAGATAGAGCAGGGAGCCATTGGTGATGACAGCAATGGGAATCGAGGTTATTTCCTTTATCCCTTCGATGACCGACCGGATTTTTGAGTGGAGAGTTGGCTCTCCTGAACCGGACAGGGAGAAATAATCGATGGAAGAAGTCTCTTCTTTTAGAAAGCGCTCGACTTCTTCGATAACTTCCATGACAGGAACATACTCTTTTCTGACAAGCGTTTTCTGGGTCGTCTTTCCGATCTGGCAGTAGATGCAATCATAGGTGCAGATTTTATGGGGGACGAGATCAATCCCGAGCGATCTCCCCAACCGCCTCGAAGGAACAGGACCATAAAGATGATGAAAAGGCTTCATCTATAATCACCAATATCCAAGCACCAATAACCAAATAAATTTCAATGACCAATACCCAATAAAATAATCTTAAATAATTCTAAAATCAAATTTGATGGAATCGTAAAAAGTCGTCATTCCCGTGAAAACCTGCCTACCGCAGGCAGGCGGGAATCCAGATAATTCTAACTACCTGAAAATACTGGATTCCTGCTGGAGTTTATCCCGGTGAAAATTGGGGCAGGAATGACTGACAATGGGCTTTTCAGACTTTTTGCGAAACCATCACATTTTACCTTTGGTTATTGAAAATTGGGATTTATTTGATTATTGGAGCTTGAAATTTGGTTATTGCCACATCTACGATGTGGTTTAGGCTCCAAATTTCTTCAACTTTAATCCATTAGCCAGCATTAAAGGAATGATCTCCACGGCAGGAAACCGACCCAGTTGCCCTTTCTGGCACTGTCTTTCCGTGAATCGCCTGATGCCATCCGGTCGGATGTATTTTGAATAAAGAAGAGTCGGGTTGGGATGCCAGCTGTGAGATTTTAAGATGGCAGGAGTGGAATGGTCTCCAGTCACAACCAGCACATCAGGGTTTAATTTAAGAATAGAAGGAAGGATGCGATCGATCCCTTCGATGGCCTTCACCTTCTTTTTAAAATCTCCATCTTCTCCGGCCGAATCCGTTTTCTTAAAATGGATATAGAAAAAATCGTATCCGTTAAAATGTTCTTTCAGGGTTTCCACCTCGTCCCGGAGAGTCTCCCCTGTCTCCAGAACCTCCATCCCCACCAGCCTTGCCAGCCCTCTGTACATCGGGTAGGTCGCAATTGCGGCGGGTTTAAGTTTGAACCGTTCGGACATCGAAGGAATATCCGGAATCTTCGAAAATCCTCTGAGAAGGACCGCATTGGCCGGATGGAATGGTTTGAGTACCTCCGTCGCCCTTCTCAAATACTCGTTCACAATCTCCGCTGTTCTTTGAGCTTCTTCAGTAAGATTCTCGGTCTCTTTAACCCTCTTCCCATCCTTCTGGGGATCGGCATCCGTGAGATCGTCTTTCAATCCCTCACCCTGAAATACAATCACAAAGCGGTGCTCTTTCCCGGGATAAATAGCAACTTTAATTCCATTGACTTCCCTGATTTTACTCTGAAGAAATTGGCAGATCTCCTGATTCTTCTCTGTTGAGATCCGCCCTGCCCTTCGATCAATGATCGTCCCTTTTTCATCAATCGTTGCAAAGTTGCCCCTTGCTGTAAGATCATTTTGGGTCAGCTTCAGACCAATCCCCAGAGCCTCCATCACCCCTCTTCCGATCTCATATCGAAAAGGATCGTAACCGAAGAGAGCCAAATGGGAAGGGCCACTGCCAGGCGTGATCCCATAAGAGATGGGATCGATCAATCCACAGATGGATTTATAAGCGAGGCGATCAAGGTTTGGCGTCTTCGCGGCCTCCAGTTCGGTCTTGCCCCGCACAGGCAACCCACCAATCCCATCAATGACAACCATCAGCAGTTTTGAATCTGTCTTTATGGCGAGTGAACGAAGGATTTCTTCCGGGATCATCTTTCTGTTATCCCCCCCTTGATGAATAAATTCGAAATCCGAATATCGATGTTAAACTCTAAACCCAAAATCCTAAACTCTAAACAAACTCAAAAGTCCAAAACACAAAACTCAAAATCCTATTTTTTGAGTTTTAGATTTTGGATTTATTTAGGATTTAGAGTTTAGTGTTTAGAGTTTAGTGTTTAGAGTTTAAACCATTTCAACTTAGTTCTTCGTATTTATTTCCTAACTGGGTATTTCTCATCAAAAACAAAATCCGACATCTCTTTCCTTTTGGGAGCCACACCCTCAGCCGCAGGGTATCCAAGCGGGGTGATGGCAACGACTTCTCTATCTTGCGGAACCCCAAGGATCTCCTCCGCCTTTTTGTGGTCGAACAACCCTACGATCACTGTCCCCAGACCCAATTCATGGGCAGCCAGGCAGAGGCTCTGCATGGCAATACCGGTGTCAAACATCAACCAATCCCCTTTTACTGTAGCTGCTTCCCCTTTCTTAAAACCAGACACCCCTTTTTTCCCACAAAGAACGATGATCAAAGGGGCTTCTGCCATGGAGGAAAGGGCTGGATTCGTCTTGACAAGCGTAGCCGCCAGCTCTGACTTCACGTTTTGGTCTTTTACAACGACCACTTCCCAGCACTGTGTATTCGCCCACGAGGGAGACCACCGCACCGCCTCCAGGATGGTTCTCAATACCTCTTCTGAAACAGGATCAGGCTTATATTTCCGAATGCTCCGTCTCCCCTTAATCGCCTCCATCAGATCCATACTTTCCCTCCTCTATCAATTTTGAATTTTGCTCTCCCTCCTCGATTATCTCATCCCCAATTCCTTTCCTAAGAATAGCCCCCTCCCAGTCAGCGAAAACCGGATATTCTGCTGGGAAAAGAGAAACCCTGTCTCCCTCTTTGAGCGGCTGATCCAACAGGGCCCCTTTATGATTAACCAGAATCAGCTTGACCCTTTCTTTGGGTATCCCTAACGCTTCAATAGCCTCCTGGACCGTGGCTCCATTCTTGAGGGTAATCTCAGTGAGCCCTGGCTGTTCTGGAGAACCATAAGGGAGAAGGCTTCCCATCAACTTAACATAAACCGTTACCAATTCGCCTCACTTAAAATTTGTTTCTTCCGGTTTTTATGGGTCCTTTCTTTATTCCTCCCCTTTAGAGGCTGTGTCGTAATATGAAAAAACCGACTTTTTGAAAAGGGGGAGAGGTGGTCAGGTGGAAAAGATTTAGAGCGGTAACCTTTAACCGTTCGGATTCAGGCGTGTCAAGCGTATGAAAGAATTCGATCTTATGCAAGTGACAATTTCCCATCATTTAAAAGACCCGCATTCTAAAGCTTTGGAACCTGACTGCCTCTCCCCCTTTTCTTTCCAATACGACACAGCCTCTTACTAAAGGGGAGGTGAGGAGGGGTTACGGGTTACTTCCATCGTCGGACAGTAAAAGTCTAAAATAACTCCCCCTCCCCCCTCTTACTTTTAAGAGGGGAATATACCCACACAAAAGCCGGAGGAACCGTATAAAAAAACCACTCAACTTGGGTCTCAATGGTTTAAATCTCTCCGGAAGGAGATAGCAACATACATATTAAATGCCATTTCCGGAGGGAACAGGGCAATCCGGTCACCGTTGGATAAAATGCTATCAGTTGCAACACCCCTCCCATTGAGCAAAATCATCCTCACTTTTTCAGGAGGAATTCTCAGTTCCCGTATGACCTCACGAACGGTTACCTTCTCCGCTGTCTCCAGTGGAAAGAGACTGTTGTTCGAATCGTTCCTTCCATACGGTCTGAGGGAGGCATGTAATTTGACAGTAACCTGCATCCAAGCCTTTTTGAGATAAGACAAGCAGAGGTGGACATTCTATGTTCCCCCTCACCCCCGCCCTCTCCCGCCAGGGGAGAGGGGAATAATGGGGGGCAAATCTAAAACTTATAAACCTTGTCCAGATCAACATCGGGAACTAAAAACGTTATGTTATGGGGAGGTAGTTTTTCCTCTTTAAAGAATTCGGGGAGCCGGTCATCCACATTGGAAAATCCTGCTCTTTCATTAAAATCCCTCTCTATCTTCAGAATCTTTTTACCGAGAGCAGCTACATCATCAGGGGTCAGATTCAACCCATAACAGCCATTGAGCATTCCGATCACACCCTCAAAGCATTCCGGGATATCCAGTGCCGGAAATGCAATAAATAGGCAGAGCCCTGTTGAATCAACGGCGGCCGTCGTAATCTGGAGATTCTGGGACAACGCCATCTGGCCATCAGGTTTCAATGGATCGACATATCCCCCGACTTTCATAATATTTGTCGCTGTAGCATATCCAGCCGTATGGTCGGCGCCCATGGTCGAGGTCGCATAGGTCACGCCGATTCCCTGAATAGCCCGTGGCTCATAAGCGGGCATCCCCTGGTTTTTCACCACTGGAACTCGAACCACGCCAAAAGCCTTTCCTGTAAAGCCAGCGCCGTTTCCAATAATCCTTCCCAGAGGCGTCCCCTTCCCCGCCTCATGGATTAATTGAATTGCCCCTTCTGCATCTCCAAACTCTTTGACTCCCGCTTCCATGGCTACCCCTATCGTGCATCCCATCTCAATCGTATCAAATCCATAATCGTCGCAGAGACGGTCCATAC
The DNA here is from genome assembly GCA_030017685.1 of Thermodesulfobacteriota bacterium. Taxonomy (GTDB): domain Bacteria; phylum Desulfobacterota; class BSN033; order BSN033; family UBA1163; genus RBG-16-49-23. The sequence continues at coordinate 38,680 of JASEHH010000013.1, forward strand.
GGGCAATCGCATCCAGGTCGTCGATTCCGCAGTTAGCCCCATTGGCCCAGATGGTCTCATACTCAAGGGCTGAGGTGATGTATTTGCCTTTTTCATCCACGTACTCATTCGAACACTGAATGATACAGGTGGTACAACCGGAATGGGTCGTCTTTCCTCCCCTCTTCGAAATAATGTCATGCATCGTTTCGCCGCTGATCTTGTCGGTCCCCTCAAATCGTCCTGAGGAGAAGTTCCGGGTCGGATATCCCCCTGCCTCATTGATGATCGCGGCCAGAACATTGGTGCCATATGTCGGGAGCCCCTGGCTGGTCACGGGATGTTCCCGCAATGCCTTCACAAACTTTTGAGAAGCCTCTTTAAAAAGGTCCGGGTTTTTTATAGCGACCTTTTCAGCCCCTGTGTCATCGATGACAATCGCCTTCAAGCCTTTTGATCCCATCACCGCCCCCATGCCTCCCCTTCCTGCATGACGGGAAGGAGTTCCGTTGGTACTGGTGACGGCAATACTGGCCATTGCCATCTTCATCTCTCCGGCGGGCCCGATCGAAATTATGCCTACCTTCTTGTCATATTTTGACTGAAGTTTCTCTGTCAATTCATAGTTCCCCAGCCCTTTCAAATCATCCGCTGGAAAAACCTTGACCCCGTCCTTACTAACAGCCAGGCCGAAAAGCTTCCCCTTCTCCGGCATCCCTTCGATAATGATGGCGGCAATGCCCAGCCGCGCCAATTTGGTTGCCGCCGTGCCTCCCACGTTGCTCTCCTTGATCCCTCCTGTCAAAGGGCTCTTGGCGCCAATGGAAAGCCTCCCCGAATTGGCAGCGGTCGTCCCCGTCAAAAGCCCGGGGGTGATGACCAGTTTGTTATGTTGACCAATCGGATGGCATGTGGCCGGGACTTCCTTGCTCACCACCATAGAAGTCAGCCCCCGACCTCCCAGGCCAAGATAGTCTCCAGTGACTTTCTCCTCAGAAACCTTAAGACTGCCCATGTTTACCCTGAAGATTCTGTCCATACAACTCCCTCCTTTCTTTTCGATTCCGCATTGGATCATAGGATCCAGGTTAAAAAATGGGTTAGAAAGAATTTAAGTCCCGGCTTTGTCCAATGGTCATAAATAATATCAAGAAATAAAAAGCAACGCAATAGAAAATAAATGATAATTGACACCCCCTTCCCCTCTTGTTATGATCCAAAAACAGAGAGAAGAGGTGGAGGAGAAAACCATGAACCAGCAACTGATTCAGAGAGCGGCCGAGGATATTCTCAGGTCGAAAAAGACGATCGCTTTCACGGGGGCTGGCATCTCCGTGGAAAGCGGAATCCCTGATTTCAGAAGCGCTGAGGGCCTCTGGCAGAAATATGATCCCGAAGAGTATGCCCACATCCACGCCTTCTATTCCGACCCGGATAAGGTCTGGTTGATGCTCAAGGACATGTTCACCCTTGTCATGACGGCCAAACCCAACCCTGCCCATATCGGATTAGCCGAACTGGAGCGGATGGGCTTGCTCTCCTCTGTCATCACACAAAATGTGGACGGCCTCCATCAGGCCGCAGGAAGCAGGAACGTGATCGAATTTCACGGAAGCCATCGCACCCTCTCCTGCCTGAAGTGTTCTACAACCACCGATGGGACCTCTCTTAAAATCGAAGACCTTCCGGCCCGCTGTCCCCGCTGCTCTTCCCTTCTCAAGCCCGATGTCGTCTTTTTCGGCGAACCCATCCCACCGAAAGCCCAGGCCTATTCGTTTAAAGAGTCCAAATCCTGTAGGGCCGTGCTCGTCATCGGAACCTCTGCAATCGTCTATCCGGCCGCATCCATCCCCATTATGGCGAAAGAGGAAGGAGCCACGGTCATCGAGATCAATATGGAGTCTACCCCTCTGACGGGCCAGATATCGGACTATCTGATCTCCGGCTCTGCAGGAAAGATCATCCCTGCCATTGTTGAAGAAGTGAGGCGGCAAAGATGAAAAGAGGGGAATATTGCAATCCCCCATTTAAGGTGATATGATTTTATGAGATAGGGTACACCTCTCTGCCAGATCAGCCTCTCTGCCTATCCGTAAGGAAAAAAGAGTAGGTTCAGGCAGGCCAGTGAGGATGGGGTGAAGGTTCATATTTGAAAGAAACGCAGGAAGCGACCGCCGGAAAAGTCATCTTTGATGATCTCCAGCTTGCCAACAACCTTTTCGGCGTCCATAGCGAAAATTTAAAGCGCATTGCCAGGACGATCGGCGTCAAGATCAGCGCCAAAGGCAATGCCATCACCATCCAGGGTGACGACCTTGAGGTCGACCTTTCAAAGCGTGTCCTGAACGACCTCTATGGCCTTCTGAAAAAAGGCTACCCACTCTTTCCCAATGATATCGACTATGCCATCCGGATGATCTCTGATGACCAGTCGGTCAACCTCGAGGACATCTTTCTCGATACCGTCTACATCTCCGCCCGAAAGAGAGTGATTACGCCAAAGAGCCTTGCCCAGAAGCGATATATCGATGCCATCCGGAAATACGATCTGGTGATCGGCATCGGTCCCGCAGGAACGGGAAAGACCTATCTGGCCATGGCCATGGCCGTCGCTTCACTCATGAAGCAGGAGGTGGAGAGGATTGTTCTGACCCGTCCCGCAGTGGAAGCGGGCGAAAAACTGGGTTTTCTTCCCGGTAACATGTTCGAAAAGGTCAACCCTTATCTTCGTCCCCTCTACGACGCCCTCCACGATATGATGGATTTTGACCGGGCTTCTCGGCTTATTGAAAAAGGGGCGATCGAAGTTGCCCCTTTGGCCTTTATGAGGGGAAGGACGCTCAATGACTCGTTTGTCATCCTCGACGAAGCCCAGAATACGGGGCCAGAACAGATGAAGATGTTCCTGACTCGGTTGGGTTTCAGTTCCAAGGCCGTGATCACCGGAGACATCACCCAGGTCGATCTTCCAGAAAATAAGGCCTCGGGACTCATCGAAATCCAGGGGATACTCAAAGGAATTGAAGGGATCGAATTCGTCTACTTTTCGGATAGGGATGTGGTCAGGCATCCCCTTGTTCAGGATATCATCAAGGCTTATGAAAGGGCGGAAGAGAGGCGTCAGCGCTCCAAGCAACAGTCCTCTTCTGAAAAAGGATGATAAAAAATATTTTTAAACAATTATCCCATCGATTTTTTCCGCGCAAAACAACCAATGGCCCAAAAGGCAGGTCGTGGGTGAATAAGATCAAGGACCCAAATTATCAAAAGTGGTTCATTGGCGTAGGGACCGCTCTCCTCCTCACCCTTCTTCTCTCCCCTTCCCTCCAGTTACCCCTCAAGAGATACAGGGCTGGAGACATTGCCACAAAGGAGGTCAAGTCAACCCAGGACATCTTAGTGGAAGACCAGAGGTCGACCCAGGAAAAACGCAGCGAAGCCGAAAGGTCTGTCTTCTCCGTCTATGACTACGATCCGGGAATTCTGATCGATGCCGGAAACCGGCTCCGAACCGCCTTCACCTCCCCTGCCCCATCCATAAAAAAGGCGGAGTGGGAATCCTCCTTCCGCTTCACTCTTTCACAGAAGGAATGGCATGTCCTGGAGAGGGAGAAATTCAATCCCTCCATCGGAGAAGCCTCCTTGAAACTGATCGCCCCTTTATTAAAAAGAGGGATCATCAATGATAAAAACCTCCTCGACCCTGATGCGCCTAAAGGGACGTCCATCCGTAACATCCAGACACGTGAGGAGAGAAAGGATGTTCCCCCTTTCAACCTCGTCGATTTGAAGGACGCGAAAGCCCGGCTCCGGACCGATCTGGACCGCCTTTCCCCAAGCCTGAGCAGAGAGGTCGCTTTCCTCGTGTTAAAGATCTCGGAACAGTCCCTGAGACCCAACCTCACCTTCAATAAGGACGAAACCGAGGCGCGAAAGGTGGAGGCAAAGGCAAGGGTGAACCCGGTCTTTTTTCAAATCAAAAGGGGAGAAGTCGTCCTGAGGGCCGGGGAGCGTGTCCAGGAGGAGCATCTCCTTAAAATCGATGCCTTGAAAAAAGCCCAGGAGAGGAGCCATATCCTTTCCATTCTTATTGGCCTGGCTCTGCTGACTTTTCTCGTTCTCGCCAGCCTGTATGAGTTCTCGACTAAAAATATCCGGAAGATCACGCTTTCTACCACAGACCTCCTCTTTTTCTGCAGCACGCTTCTCGGAGTGGTCGCCCTCCTTAAAATCTTCCATCTCATCACCGATATTCTGGGCGGAGAATTTCTCGCCATTCCTTCCTCCTCTTATACCTACCTCTTCCCCATCGCTGCCGGAGCCATGCTCATTCGAATCGTCATCAATTCGGAGTTGGCGATTGTCTTTGCAACTCTGGCCGGTTATTTTGCCGCTTCCATGATGGGAAACCAACTCTTTCTCTTCATCTTCAACTTCGTCGCAAGTCTGATCGGCGCCCATAAGGTCGCTCGATGCGAACAGAGATCGATCCTCATCAAGGCAGGGGTCACCATTGGTGGGGTAAATGTCTTGATGATCCTATCTTATAACCTGATCGCCGGAACCTTCTTGAAGATGACCCTCCTTTCCGATGTAGTCATGGGTTTTCTGGCCGGGCTCCTCGCCTCAGTCCTGGTTCTGGGGATCGCTCCAATGATTGAAAGCCTTTTCGGCTATACCACCGATATTAAACTGCTTGAGCTGGCTAATCTGGAGCATCCCCTTCTCAAGGACCTCATCCTCCAGGCGCCTGGCACCTACCACCATAGCATCATTGTCGGAAGCCTGGTGGAGGCAGGGGCCAAATCGATTTCCGCCAATCCTTTGCTGGCCAGAGTCAGCGCCTATTACCACGACATCGGAAAGTTGAAAAAGCCCCTTTACTTCATTGAGAATGCAGGGGGCATGGAAAACAAACATGACCATCTCACGCCCACGATGTCCAGCCTCATCCTCACCTCCCATGTGAAGGATGGGGTGGAGCTGGCCTGCGAAAACCGTCTTGGAGAACGGATCATTCATATCATCCAGCAACATCACGGGACGAGCCTGATCTCCTATTTTTATCAGAAAGCGAAGGAGAAAGAGAATCCGGAAATGGATTCGATTGATGAGACCGATTTTCGTTATCCCGGACCAAAACCCCAGACCAAAGAGGCGGGGATCGTCATGCTGGCCGATGCCGTAGAGGCCGCCTCCCGTGCCCTCTCCGAGCCTACCCCTTCGAGGATCAAAGGGTTGGTTCAGCGAATCGTCAATAACATCTTTCTGGATGGGCAGATGGAAGAATGTGAATTGACTCTAAAGGACCTTCAAAAGATCGAAGAAAGTTTCAGCCGAATCCTGACCGCCATCTTTCATCAGAGGATCGACTATCCGCTTCTCCCCTCTTTGGAGTCCAATAAAAAGAAGAACCATGAAGATCTGGATTCGAAATCAACAAAAACCTACCCCTTTAGACCTAAAAAAGATAAGAAGGGTGGTCCAAAGGATATTGGCCGACTTGGGACTTCCTGAGGCCGAACTCAGCCTCCTGCTGGTTGACGACAAACAGATTCAGGAACTGAACCATCGCTTCCTCGGCCGGGACAAACCCACCAATGTCCTTGCCTTCTCCATGAGAGAGGGAGAGTATTCGTCACTCCACCCTCACCTCCTTGGCGATCTCGTCATCTCCATCGAAACGGCCAAACGCCAATCAAAGCAGTCGGGTCTGAATGAGATGGAGATGCTCACCCTTCTCGTGATTCATGGAATCCTTCACCTTCTCGGATACGAACATGAGGGAGGGAAGAAAGAGGCCCGGGAGATGGCCACCAAACAGAAAGAACTCTTTCGGAAATGCCTGAATAGTGGAATGTCGGATTGACGGAATATTGGGTGATGAATAGTCCTGTAAGAATACACCTAACCAGGAGGCATCCAAATTCTCCCGAAGTGTGATGGTCAAGCGCTAATGTGAACCCGTCCCCGATTTCCCTTTCTTCGAAGAGACTTCATACTCAATCTGAGGTTCTCGAACCTCGATCTGCTCAGCAGGAATACGAACCACTTTTCCATTCCTCCAGATGGCAATCGGAACTCCGTTACGCCGATGTTCGGCGATGGCTTCGGCAACAGCTCTTCGGAAGGCTTCGTGAGCCTGATGTACCCAAAGAGAAGGCAACCTTTTCATTTTTTTCATTACGGCTCCTTATATTTCGAGAAGAGACCAAAAAGAGCGGGATCGACAATTTCAAGCTTTCCTGATTCCTCAAAGGCGATCACCTCAGGAACATCTCCCGAATTATTAAAAATGATCCATCTGTCTACAACAGGTTGAAAAAAACGGAAAAAATTAGAAATTCCTTTATCGAAACGGCGACGCACTACCGCCTCCGGGATGTTATGTCCACCCTGCTGCACTCGTAATTCAATCCGTTCCAAAGCGAGTTTGACGCTGCTAATCCATAGAAAAAAGAGATGAATGTTGTAGCCTTTCCTTTGCTTCAATTCATTTAGAAGCCTCAAATATGACTTTCCGGATAATGTTGTTTCGAAACCAAAATCAAAACCGCGGTTCCCCAAAGAATGGATTTGTTCCAGCATAATTCTTCCAGCTTTGAGAGCAGCTCTCTCCGGGTCGAATGGAGATAAACCACTTGCAATCAAATCTACGTTCACAAACTCCAAGCATTTTGCATAATCCGGAAGAAACTTTCGGGCAAAGGTCGTCTTCCCTGCCCCGTTTGGACCCGCAATGATATAGAGGTTTGGTCTACGGGTTTTATTCTTCAAATAATCCCCTCATTCAATGACCCGTCTTCCTTTAAACTTTCAGCTTTAAGCTGACTCCAAAACCCGCATTCCGCAATCTGTATTCCGCATTTGAATACGCCAACTTTTTATGAATGAAACCATCCTATTCAGAAGTAAGGTTTCTTAAATAATTAAACTACGTCCCCGAGGCCTCCACATTTCAATCGCTCCCACAAAGAGGCTTTAATAAAAATAGATTCACAAGTAATGGGACCGGGGCCGTGATTGACGCCCGTAATATCTATGAAGGAACCTAAATTCCTGCCCGGTTGGATTATGGAACTTATTTGGATACGGGTTTTTATTTTCGCCTTTAAAATCAAGTCTCGATAAATATTCCAAAAGATGCTGATCCCAGAGACAACTAAGGCAACAAGACTGATGACATCGGAGAATCTTAGCTTCGATACAATTTCTAATAGACTTATTCGGTTCATATCATTTCTCCTCTATGAAATAAACCAAAAAGGCTGTCCCAACCCACGGAGGCGAGGTTAGGTTCTTAGGTAGGGTCTATGTAAAGGATAATGATTCGCCTCCTCGCCACTTTAAAATTTCTTGGTCCTACCTGGAAGTGCTCTTGACCCTTAAGCACGCTCTGCATGAATGTCCCCTTTTATGAGTATTTACATGTCAATCCACCAGTGAAATTGAAATCCTACTCTAATAGCTTTGCCAGTTCATGGGCCCAGTCGTGATATTTTTTTATTCTCTGTTTGTTGGCAGCGTAATCGACTGGTGCATGATGCGCATCATCGGTGGTTGTAAATGTTTCTGTTATGCGATCTACTAATCCAACCTCTATTCCACACTCTACTAGTGTTGTTCTTACCTTTGTCGCATTAAGGCTACCTGGATTCTTTTTGACGCCTTTTTTCTTCAGGTAAATCTCGGAAGTAAGCTCAGCTACCACAATACGTATTTCTTCCTCTGCCTGCTGAACCCTGATGCTACTTGCAGTATGATCATTGACGATCGCGTTCACTTCCTTTAGCCGGTCCTCCCACCTAGCCCAGGCCATTTCTGATATGTGTGGACCAGCTTGATTGTATCCTGTAATTTCATAAAACTTTCCATTTATTGTGCGGCAGCCACTGCGTACCATATCAATCCATTTGCGGTTGTGGGATAGTAGTATAATTTGCTTCTCCTGCTCGATTAGCTTCCTAATCACCTCTACGAATTGTATCTCATGCTCAGCATCCCATGACTGTATTGGATCATCAATGATCAGGAAATCGAACGGGGATTCGCCTTTAAGATTCGTAGCGATGCTCACGCATAAGCCTAAGGCATTAAGTTTAGACTCACTGAGGGAGGATACAGCGCTTGCCAGTTCTTTCCCGTATGATTTGGCCTTGATTTGTACCCTTCGGGCTTTCAACTTTCCCTCTTTCGTACGTTCCATATCGAAGCCTTCGAAATGAACATCCGGGTCACCTTTGGTTTTTATCTGTTCATACCACTCCATTACTTCAGAGGTCAGGCCTGTCGAGACCGCTTCTAAAACCTTATTGGCTACGTATTGCTCGACCGTTCTCCGTAGGTCTTTGAGTCCGTCGAGTATACCAATGATTTCGAACTTTTTCTCTATGTTCTGTCGTTGTTCATAGAGATCTACAAGGACGCTTATATCCTCTGTCCCCGCCAAATGATCCAGCTCATGCTGGAGGACAGAATCCGCTTCGGACATTGCGTTTGCATTTTCCAAAATAACTTTGGCGCATGACCTGCTTTCTGAAATGTATTGAGTAAGGGCGTCTCCAAGTTTCTTTATAAGTTCTGCATTTTCCTTGTTTTCATCGACCGATTTCTCAATTTCCGCTAATCTTTCAAGGACTTCGTTGCGAACGTTTTCTATTTCTCTCTTAAAAGCATTGAGTTTCGAGATTACAGTTTGGATCGAGTCAAAATTCTTTTGGTACTTTGGGGATAAAATTGATTTAAGCCTTTCCAATTCGGGTTCGAGCGCGAGTAGTTGATTTGCCCTACCGGCATGTCTTGTGTAATACGTGTTTATTCTTGTTTTCAATTGTTCAAAAAGGCATTTAACTTCATCTTTTTGCTTTTGTAATTCGTTACTCCCTTTTTTTTGATCAAGTAGGCTAGCGTGCTGTTCGTGTATGTGCTTGGTAAGAGTTTCGTCCACAACCCTGCTACAAAAAGGGCATTCTGCCGGTGTGGTGCCTAATATCTTGATCCCCAAGTCGAAGAAGTCAGCACGTTCCAAGATATGCTGGATAGATTCAAGTGCAAGGAGTGCTGTGTACTTTGTAATGACGGGGATTGCTACGCAGTTTAGGAAAAAACTTTCATCATCCTCGTTAGCTTTCTCCTCTTCTGGTGTGTATTTCGGCAGCTTTATATCTCCCTTGAAGATCTTCGCCACGGCGTCATCCCGAATTTTCAGGAGTTGTGGAAGGATAGATTTTTCTTCTGTTCCTTGAGGTACTCTGCGTCGGCATTCGGCCGCAATTTCCTCATAGGCTTTTTGCAGGCCCAAAGTACCTTTACTAATCAATTTATGTATCGTTGCTAGTGATGGCTGACTTTCAAGCCGAGCCTGAAGGGTAGAAACGGTGCTGAGGAATTGGCTAACATCATATGGAATACATGCGTCCGGCTTGGTGCAGAGGGATACGACGTTTCGTTGTAGCAAATCCAGTTTTTCTAATCCCAGGAGACGAGCAAACCCCTGGAATCTTTCATCCGGCTTAACCAACAATAGGTACTTTAGTGCGTGTTGAAGGATAAAAGGTTTGGGTGCTTTGGAAATGTCTGGTGTTAAGAGCCATTGAGGAACTTCTTGCCCGTTAAAAATTTTCTGCATGGTCTCATCTGTATTGAGGATTCCTTTTAGTTCTATTTCATGCCCATGTCTATCGATGAAGGTTGCCCTAACAAATGGTTTCAGTTCCTCTGGGGTGTGGCGATTACGGTATGAGCCTTTGTATTCTTCTTTTGAATCAGCCTTCTCGACTTTTGACGTGACACCATATAGGAGCCATTCGAAGGATTCGGAGATGCTCGTTTTGCCATAACTATTTGGCGCATAAACCAGAGTGAGACTTCTATGAAAATCGATGCCATATTCTTCGTTGAACCCCCTGAAGCCAAGTACCGTCAAGCTCTTAACTCTCACTGCGTAACACCTCACTTAGAATTTCCCTCAACTTAGTCTCCATGGCCTGAAGAGGATCAATGCCGCCATAAACCTCGATTATTTGTTTGTGTACAGGGTCAGAAATCTCCCCTAACAATTCTGAGATATAATTCTCATCAGGGAGCGCCAGAGAATTCTTATTGTTACTCATTTCTCACCTCGTTCTCCGTGTACTCAATAACAAGATTTCAAATATTACAATGTATGATTTCCTGCCGGCAAGCTTTGTTCAATGTCTGTCAAATCTCCCATTCACTTCTGCCCGTTACTTGCCATCTTTACAGCTCTCCGCGAAAGGCCCTGTCTAATATTGCCTGTTCCAAACGCTGGAGTTCATAAAAATGCTCTACTCATCGCTCGATTCATTATTATCGAATTTATTCCATAATCCTTGCCAATGTGCCCAAAACCTCTTCTTTAGCCAATTCAAGAATTCAAAAAGCAATGTTTTCGACAGGGTATCCTAAGATG
>JASEHH010000014.1 GCA_030017685.1 Thermodesulfobacteriota bacterium
CGATAATTAAAATTTGTCTCTGTGGAGGCATATTTAATCCGGTTTTTAATCTCCAATTTGCCAATCTTGATCGGACTGAAAATATGTGGATACTTTTTAATTCCTGGATACATAATCTTCCTCCTTCGATAAGGTTAAACCTTTTGGGACAGAGAAAACTTCTATCATCGCCTCCTTCCTTTGTCAAGAAATAATTCACAAATCCCTTTTAATCAGGACCAATCAATAAAAAGTTAGTACTTTCATGGGAATCCCCATGAAGAATCCAATGAAGGGCATAAATGTATACTGTATACAAATAAAAGGCGTCCTTGTCAAGTCGAAAATGGAGAATTTCACAAATATTTGTTGGCTCCACCAAATGACTTATTCTTTTGAGAATTTTTCTCTTTAGTTGGGATTTTTCCTGGAGGAATCCTCCCGTTGCTTCCCTCTCCGAGATAGCCCCTATAGTCTCTACAGAAACAGAGATGATAGTGGCGGCCGCGAAAGACCGAGCATTCTCGGCAAAGCTGGTTAGAGTAAGGGCAAAGCATTTTTAACTTAGCCATGGCCTTTTCCTATCCCAAAAAACCGCCAAGCGCATAGCGCATGAAAGATCGGATTTTCATCGCCAAAGGACAATGAACATCCAAGGAAAGAATGCGTCCTTAAACAATGATTCCCAGGCTTCCCTCCCATCAAAGAAGTCTTTCAATGGTTGCTTCATGAAATCTCCTCTTCTCATGCTATGAAAGGGTTGGGTCTCTACAAACCCAAATAGGCCTTCTGGATATGATCATCCTCCAGCAGGCGAGCCCCCGTGCCTTCGAGGACGATTTTTCCTGTCTCTAGTACGTAGGCGCGCTGAGCAATCTGAAGGGTGGTCTGGACATTCTGTTCTACCAACAGGATGGTGACCCCCTGACGATTGACCTGCTGAATCAATTCGAACATCTTGAGGACAAAGAGGGGTGAGAGGCCCAGCGAAGGCTCGTCAAGTATGAGCAGTCGGGGCCGGGACATGAGTCCCCGGCCAATAGCCAGCATCTGCTGCTCGCCTCCGGAGAGGGTCCCGGCAAGCTGTCCTTTCCTTTCGTGAAGTCGAGGGAAAAGGTCGTAAATCCGCTTCATCGATTCAGAGAGCTGGGGCCGGGCCCTTTTAGAATAGGCACCTACCTCGAGATTCTCCTGAACGGTCAGAAAGGGAAAGAGCCTTCTCCCTTCAGGGACCAGGGAAATTCCCTGCTCCACCCGCTCATGAGACTCCAAAGCGTCGATCCCGCTTCCCTCAAAGGAGATAGATCCCTCTTTCGGTTTGAGGAGTCCGGCCACCGTGCTCAACGTGGTCGTCTTCCCAGCACCGTTAGAACCCACCAGGGCAGTCACGGCTTTCTCCTGGACGGAGAAGCTAACTCCCCACAGGGCCTGAATCCCGTCGTAGAAAACAGAAATGGACAAAACGTCTAACAAAGCAACCCCTCACATATGGAGTTTTTCTCCGAGATAAGCTTCAATGACGGTTGGATTCTTGGACACTTCCTTGGCATTCCCCTCGGCGATCTTTTCTCCGTTGTGCAGTACAATGAGGCGGTCGGAAAGACCCATCACGGCCTTCATGACATGCTCCACCATGAAGATTGTCAATCCCATCTCGTCCCGGATTCGTCTTACCAACTTCATCGCTTCGGTCGTCTCTGTGGAAGTCAAACCCGCAAGCACCTCATCGAGTAATAAAAGCTTGGGTTTCGTAGCCAAGGACCGAGCCACTTCGAGCCTCTTTCTGTCGGCAATGGTCAGCTCTTTAGCAGGAATTTCCTTCTTTTCATGGAGGCCTGTAAACTCCAGAACCTTCATGGCTTCCTCTTTTGCCCGGGAAACGTTTTTGCACTTCTGCACACCAAACAGGGCTCCCACCATGACATTATCCCATACCGTCATGTTATGGAATGGCCGAACAAGTTGAAAGGTCCTAACCAACCCCTTTCTACAAATATCGTGAGTTTTCAAACCTGCAATCTCGTCCCCTTCAAATCGAATGGAACCATTCGTAGGAGGATAAAAACCGCTGATCAAATTGAACAGGGTCGTCTTTCCAGCCCCGTTCGCTCCTATCAAGCCAACAATCTCTCCTTTCTCGAGCTGGAGACTCACATTCGTGACGGCCATGAGGCCACCGAAATTCTTTGTCACTTCTTGACATTCCAAAAGGGCCATCTCATTTCCTTCTTACAAATTTGACAACCTTTCCAGCTTTCCCAAAGAGATCGAAGATTCCTAAGATCCCGGAGGGCATAATCTTCACGATAAAGACCAGGATGACTCCTAAAATGATAAGGTAGTAGTGTGGGTATCTGGCCCAAAAGAATTCCGAAATGAGTGTCAGGATGCAGGCACCCAAAACGGGTCCGTGGAGCTTTCCTATACCTCCAAAGAAAGCCATCACAATGATCTGGAAAGAGACGATGGGGTCAAAGACGGAATACGGATCGATGTACGTTCTTCGAAGGGCCATGGTAGCACCGATCGCTCCGGGGAAAAAGGCGCTGATCCCCAAGGCCAGCCATTTGTAGATGCTCGTGTCAATTCCAAGGGACTCGGCCGCATCTTCGTCTTCTTTAATACTAAAGAGCCCATACCCGAATCTGGATCGCTTGATCAGGTAGGCACAGAGGATCGTCACGATCGCGATGATCAGGAGAGAAAAGTAAAGGGTCCTGATGTTGGGAACCCCTAACAAGATTCTTCCTACCGTCCCTTTCACGTTCACTTCATAGTTAATGAAGATATACTTTGCGAATTCTGAAAGCCCTAATGTTAGGATGACGAAATATGGACCTCTGACACGGAGAACTGGAAATCCAATCGCAAAGGCAAGAGTCATGCTTGACATGGCTGAAATCAAGATGATGAGGGGGTAGGGAAGTTTCAGCCACAAAATGGCCATCACATAAGCACCGATTCCAAAGAAGGCAGAGTGGCCAAGAGAAATGTACCCCGTGAATCCTGACAGGATAATCCAACTTTGTGTTAAACCAATCCATGTCAAGATGTCGAGGAGCACAGAAACGATATAGTCGGTCGAGTAAAAAGGGATGACGCAAAGGAAGATAACTAAACCCAGCAACCCAAGGCCTGAAAGATACTTGCCTAGCTTTGATGTCGTCATAATCCCTTCCCGAAAATGCCTTTAGGACGGTAGAGGATGACCCCGATGAAGACTCCGTAGCTGATAATAGATTGGAGCCCAGGTGAGGTAACGCTGATCCCGACTGTCTCGACAAACCCAAAGATAAACCCGGCAATCAGGCTTCCCAGAACATTGCCGAGTCCCCCCAAGATAATGACTACAAATGCAGTAATGGTATAGGGGAATCCCATGAAGGGAGACAACTCATAAATCATGCTGAGCAGGGCACCCGTCAAACCGGCTATGCCAAAAGCCATCATAAAACTTACCAGATAGAGCCGGTCGGAGTTGATCCCCACTAATTTTGCAGCGGTCCGTTCCTGGATCAACGCTCGGATCGCTTTCCCAAGCATCGTTTTCTGAAGAAAAAAGTAAGCGATGACACAGATGACCAGTGCCACGAGAAAAGCGTTCAGCCTGTTCAGCATTACTGGAACCTTCAGGATTTGCACCACCCCTGTCAGATAGGAATATCCCCGAATGTCTGCCGTCCAAATGAGGATCACCACATTCGTAAGGATGATGGAGATGGCAAAAAAGAGAAGGAGCGCGTTGGATTGAATGCTTTCTTCAGACTTTCCTGAGCGAATCATCGGGAGGAAGATGATCTTACAAATAATCAAACCAATGACGATGGTGACGAAACTAGAAAGGATGAGAGAGAAAAAAGGACTGACACCATACGCCGTAAAAAGCCAATAAGCGACGTAAGCCCCGATCATGATTATTTCGCCATGGGCGATATTGAGAAGTCGCATCGTTCCGTAGATGAGGTTGAGCCCCACCGCTACGAGAGCATAGATGCTTCCCATGATGAGTCCCGTAAAAACGATTTGGAGGATACTTCCGAGGTCCATACGATTCACCTAGAGAATCTCATAGCGCCCCTCACCCTTCCCCTCTCCCCAGCGGGAAGAGGGTGGGGTGAGGGGGTGTGCTTACTTCTTCGGCCAAGGAGGCTTCGGATAAAGCGGTTTAGCTGTTGCCACTTCAGAAGGCCATATAATTTCAATCTCTCCCTTCTGCCACTGAAGGACCATGGCCGGTGTCTGAAGATTCTCTGAACCTGTAAACCTAATAGGTCCATTGATAGTTGGAAACTCCTCTTTGGCGATCACTTCCGAAAGCTTTTCCCAGTTGAGGGTTCCTGCTCGTTCCACGGCCTGTTCAATAATCTGACAAGACACATAGGCCAATGTGGAGTTCAGGTAGTCGGGTATTACCTTAAATTTCGCCACATAATTGTCAAGGAATGCTTTCGCTCCGGGCCATGGGGCTTTTGGACTCCAGTGACCAAAGGTGCTAATTCCCTCTGTTGCAGCACCCAATCTTGGCCCAAAAGCAACAGCAGCCGCCCCGATCAATTGGAAGAAAAATTTTGGATTGAAACCCACCTCTTGAATCTGGGCAGCAGTGAGAAAGGTATCCGGCGGAGTGCTCAAGGCGATGAAGGCATCTGGATTCTTACCTTTGGCCTCAGACAGCACTGTCACCATGTCTCTGATTCCCCTTGGGTAATCCTTTTGAAGGACTATTTCAAAACCTCCCCCTTTTAAATAAGGAATGAGAAACTCCAAGTTCTCTCGAGGAAATATATCTTGGATATTCACCACAGCAACGGTTTTAACCTTGAGGGATATCAGAAGGTCAACGAGAGCTCTCATCTGCCGATCAGCCATGGTAGCCGTGACAAACCAGAAGTATTTAGATTTCAGATCTCTTAGTTTCACCGAAGCCGCCGTGTTGCCTACAATGGGCGCTTTATACTTTTCCGCAATGGGGAAAACCGCAAAATGGATGGTGGTGCTGTTGGGAGCGAAGAGGAGATCGACCTTGTCATCCGTTATCAGTTTTTCATAGACCTTGACTGCTGTTTCCGCCTCACTCTTGTCATCGTAATAAACCAATTTCACGGGAAGCCGTCTACCAAATTCTTTGACCAAGATCCCCCCATTTTTATTGACCAGTTCTTCCCAGAGGAGATAGGCGTCCATCTGTCCTTTGGCTGCGGGGGCAAACGGCCCGGTGAGGGCCATGGAGAAACCTATCCGAATATTATCTTTCGCAAGGGCTCCACCATTTAAACAGAATATGATAAGGAAAACCCCTATCACTAATAATAAAAATTTCTTCATCATTTGGACCTCCTCTCCATGGATTTGGATTTCTCAAAATGTTTGAGTAATATCTTTCTTTTCACCTCCTTTCAATCCCTTTTTGAAGCCATCTTGTATTATTTTTCCTCTTCTCTGTAAAGCAAGCCCTAAAGACCTCTAAAGAAGTTAATAATGCCGCAGAATCAGAGCCATAACTCATAATGAATATAATGAAGGCTGACCGCCAATCGTTTTATGTTTTTTGTTTTTTCCAAAACTTTTACAGATGAATTCATGACTGTTCACCTGGGCAATCGCTCTTACCAAAGCCTTCTTTTGTTCCTTTGTTCTTCCAACATGTGAACGTGGATTACTGTCATAATTATTCCTCCTTTTGGATGAAAATTTTAATCAGATTCCCAGATAAGACTTCCGGATATCTGGATCCTTAATTATATCTTCGGACCTTCCTTCTTTCACAATGCGACCGGTTTCTAAGACGTAGGCCCGATGGGAAAATTCGAGTCCCAACTGAACATCCTGCTCAACCAATATCATACTTAGTTCCATCTCTTCATAGACCTTCTTCAGAGCAACCATAATATGGTCTACGACGAGGGGAGCGAGTCCCCAGGAAAGTTCATCGATCAGAAGGAGTTTGGGCCTTGACATCAGTCCTCGACCGATAGCACACATCTGTTGCTCTCCTCCGCTTAGGGTACCCGCAAGCTGGTCCTTTCTCTCGGCTAGCCGTGGGAAGAGTTGAAAAATGGCGTCTAACCCCTTTTCAAGACTTGCTTTGTCCTTTCTAGTGAAAGCCCCCAATCGTAAGTTCTGCTTTACAGTGAGGCCGTAAAACAGGAGGCGTCCTTCAGGAATTTGGGTAATACCCATCTGGACTCTCCTTGTAGGATTGGAAAAAGTGATATCCTCTTCCAGAAAATGAACTCTTCCTTTCATCGGCGAGATTATCCCGGAAATGACGTTGAGTAAAGTTGTCTTCCCAGCCCCGTTGCCTCCCAGGAGCCCAATGATCTTCCTGCGGTCTACTTTTAAGAAAATGTCCCACAGAACCGGTACATCCCCGTAACCAGCATGAAGGTTCTGGATGCGCAGTAATGAACTCGTATCCAATCCATTCCCCCTATTTGGCTCTAGAGTGTCCTTTACGCTCCGCTTCTTTGCGCACGAACCTTTCTCCCAAATAGCACTTGATCACTTCTTCGTTTTCTGCTATCTCCTTGGGCGAACCCAAGGCTATCTTCCTGCCATAATGAAGGACCATGATCCGATGAGATATTCCCATGACTGCCTTCATGACGTGTTCGATAACCAGGATGGTGACCCCTTGACGGTTGACCTTGAAGATCATCTCCATCAAATCTTCAACTTCCCGCGTATTTAATCCTGCCATGACCTCATCTAAGAGGAGGAGTTTTGGATCCATCACTAAAGCCCGGGCAAGTTCGAGGCGCTTTCGGTCTGCAATGGTAATTTCAGGGATCATGTAATCCTTCTTGGGGCCAAGCCCCACAAAATCAAGGATCTTTTCAGTCTCTTTCATTCCCGTCCCTATATCCTTACGTTTTTTCGTCCCGAATAAACTCCCCACCAGAACATTCTCCTTTACCGTCATCCCTTCGAAGGCACGGACAATCTGGAAGGCCCTGCCAATGCCCAGCCGGGTTATCTGGTGGGGTTTCAAGCCGTTAAGCCGTTGACCGAGGAAAAACATCTCACCCTGCGTGATAGGAAAGATACCATTGATCAGGTTCAAAAGGGTTGTCTTTCCTGCCCCATTGGGTCCAATGAGCCCGAAGATCTCACCCTCCTGAATTTCGAAATCTACTTTGTGCACCGCCGTAAGACCGCCGAAGTTCTTTGTCAACCCATGTCCTTCAAGAATAAGCATGCCCTTAGACCCTATTCTCCTTCACCCCCGCCATCAGTTTAGAAAAGCTAAGCCCTCTTCGCAACAAATCCATAAACCCCTTTGGCGTGAAGATGACTACGAGGACCAGGATGAGACCCAATATGAGGAAGTGCAATTCCAGGAACTTCCCCCAAACGAGCTCAGAAATAAACTCAATGAAAAACGCCCCTGTAATGGGACCCAGGACAGTCCCTCTACCACCTAAGACCATCATAAGGTACATCTTGATAGAGGGCATGATCTGATAGGCTTCTCCGGGATCTATATAGCTCATCCAATAGGCGTATGTTCCCCCGGTAAGACCAGTGAAAAAGGCGCTGATTGCCCAGGCGATTGTCTTATAGGGTGTCGGATTGATCCCCATGACAGAGGCAGCATCTTCATCAAATCTGATTGCCCGAAAAGCATAACCCAATCGACTTTTTGAAATATAGAATGTACAAAGAATGGCAAAGACCATAAGTCCAAACATGAAGTAATAGAAGAAAAAATTTGCTGCCGCTGCTCCACCCGGGAAAATGGGAAGAGTAATCCCCTGTCCTCCACCTGTAATAGGTATGTTGTTGGTGATTGCTCGCAGAAGCTCCATAAGCGCCATTGTTGCCATAATAAAGTATTGGCCTTTGAGACGTAAGATCGGGAGACCTACAATCGCGGAGAATAGACTTGCTCCCAGACCAGCTATGATTAGGGCCAAAGCAAAAGAGAAGGCGAACTTGGTCATGAGCACTGCCACGATGTAGGCACCCAGTCCAAAGAAGAGCATGTTCCCCAAAGCGAGGTACCCACAATAACCTGCGATGATGTTGACACTTTCAGCCAAAATCCC
The DNA here is from genome assembly GCA_030017685.1 of Thermodesulfobacteriota bacterium. Classification (GTDB taxonomy): domain Bacteria; phylum Desulfobacterota; class BSN033; order BSN033; family UBA1163; genus RBG-16-49-23. The sequence continues at coordinate 8,028 of JASEHH010000014.1, forward strand.
AAACATGAACATATTTGTGAGTAAACGTATCCAATAGCCCCTCAGCAAGAACGGAGCAAGAAGAAGGAAAAGGCAAAATCCTCCCCCAATCAGAAGCCACCCTTTGCGACTCACCTTAACCATAAAAGCGCTTTCCCATGAAGCCCGTCGGCAGAAAGATCAGGATCAAGATAAAGACGAGATTCAGCACCACATTTTGAAACGCAATACCGAAAAACATCGTTGAAAATGATTCGACCATTCCCAAAACGATCCCAGCGAGGAGTGCACCGGGAATAGATCCCAAGCCCCCGAGTATCGCGACGGAAAAGAGAATGATCAAAAAATCTCCACCTGTAAACGGAGAGATAGGCTTGGCCAGAATAAAGAGGGTTCCCATTGCTCCCCCCAATGCAGAACTAATGGCGAACGTGAGGCAATATGTTTTTCCAATATCGATCCCCATGAGTTGAGCGGCCTTTGGATTGAGGGCGGTCGCCCGAATGGAATTTCCTGTCTCCGTCTTACGGAAAAATAGTTCAAGAACTATCGTGAAGAGAATCGCGATCACAAAAATCAACAGCCTAACGTACGGAATGGTCACACCTGCGACTTCAAAACTCATTCCCATATACCATGGGTTTGTCCCTCTGAAATCGGCCTTCCAGATCAAAAGGGCGATGTTGATAAGGATCAAATTGAGCCCAAAGGTGAGAAGACTTGTGATGATCAATCCCCCTTTTGCCACCAGATTGATGAGATACTTTTGAATCATGTAACCTAAGATGAAAAGTCCGATGATGCTCAGGGGTAGGGTAAAGAAAGGGTCGAGGCCCAAGAGATGACTTGCTGCATAGGTAATATAAGCTCCGAGGATCACTTGGGTACCCTGTGCTAAGTTGATAATCTTCATGATCCCAAAGACAATGGAGAAGGAGACGCCAATACAGGCATAGAACCCTCCCTGAAGTAACCCATTCACCAATACCTGGCCCAGCATGTTTGCTCTTTCTATGGTTTGAGAGAAGAATCTGTGGGGACTTTAGATGAATCCAAAGGCCCCACAGGATGAGAGCAACTTTCCATCTTATATCAATTACAAAAAATTATTTCTTTATCTTTCTTTCCAAGAGGGTGCAGGATAGAGTATCTTTGCACCTGGCTGTGGGGGATCAATTAAAACCTGTTTCCCACTCTGAACCTGTATGATACCCATCCGATGGGCGATATTTTTCCCCTTCTCGTCAAACTTAAACTTTCCAAAAAAGGTCTCCACATCAATGGCCCGGAGGACATCTCTGATCTTTGTCTGGTCTAAACTCCCCGCCTTTTCAATAGCCAGTTGCATTAAGATACCAGACACAAAACCACAAGCACTGAAGTAATCTGCCTCCTCTCCATACTTCTTTTTCCAGAAATCGTTAAATGATGCACTGGTGAAGAAAGGCCCCTTATAAGGCATGTCTTGATGCCATGGCACTTGGGCGAGAACATATTCTCCATCCTTCTTCATCACGCTCAACCAGTCAGGATGTCCAGCCGTTCCAGTGGTCGTATATAACTTTGCATTCACATTCAATTCTTTGGCCTGCCGATAAAATGAGACCGCATCTGGGAAAAATCCTCCGAAGTAAAGCAAATCAGGATCTTTCCCCTTTATGGTGGTTAATATTCCAGAGAAATCACTGGTGTTCACAGGAAATTTTCCGTAATAGACCTCTTGGAGCCCAGATTCCAGAGACTTCTTCTTCACCCCATCTATGGCTGGAAGGGTGAAAACATGGTCCAGGACCACCGCGGCAAAGGTTTTGGGTTTTGGGATCTGCTTTACTGCTAACTCTGCCACAGGGACCAAGTCCTGAGTGGCCATCGACAGGACAGAAAAAAGATACTTAAAACCTCTTTCATAAACAAAGTCCCCATTAGCCACGGGAGCAATGGTGACATAACCGTATTTCTCTCCTATGGCGCTGGTGGCAGCGGCAATCCCACTGGAGTAGGGGCCTAAAATTAAGTTGACCTTGTCTTCTGTAATCAACTTCTCAGTCAGTTTCGCACTGGTTGTCGCATCCGCTTTGTCATCATAATAGATCATTTCCACCTTATGTAATTTACCTCCAACGTTGATTCCTCCTCGGCCATTCACCCATTCTGTCCAGGTTTCATAACCCTTTTTTACGAGGGAACCTTCTTTTGCCAATCTCCCTGTCATACTAACCGCAGCCCCAATCCGGACCTTCGCTTCCTGCGAATTCACAAAAGTAGGGAAGGAGATCAAAATCAAGCAGCAGCTAAAAATGATTGTCCCTCTTGTCCAAAAAAAGCTTTTCCTTTTTTTCATTTGCATATCCTCCTTTCATTGGAATTGCCCCTCAACGGGGTCAAGATTCAAGATCAAATTACATCATGATGATGGAGTCATAAAAAATCCCCAAACCGTCACTCCGGTCAACAGATAAAAGCAAATTTCAGGAGGTGAGTCCTTAGAGAAATTTGGCCCCGCCTCATTAAATTTCTAATAGATCGATTACCTTTAATATCAATTCTTGTGCCAGAACATCGATTACCCTGGTGGAGAGATCGAGTTATAATAAATCTCAAATCTCACCCGGAGGTAATTCGATGGAAAAAGAAAAAAACTTTAAGAAAAATGGCCATTGCACAAAACTTATAAGGAAAATCTCCTGCCTCCATTTTCCAGGAACTGGGACGCTCGAAGTATTGGTTCTTCAAGTGGCTCCAGCGCTATCAATCTGGAAATCCCGAATGGTATCGCGACCATTGTAAAGCTCCTCATACTTATCCTCATCAAACATCCACTGGTGGGTCCCCGCTATATCAAGAACGATGGCCGTTTCTTTTCCCTCAATATCATGGACCTTTTCAATCATCAGGTCTTTCTCCATCTCCAATGCACCAATTCGGGTTATCGATGTCCTGGCATTTGTCAGTTACTGTTTTTCTTCATAGGCTTTCCGGACCAGCTTGGCCTTGTATTCATACTTTGGTAGAGTATCAGGAGGAACCAGTTCCACATTCGCTTTGAAAATAAGCTTATCCCGGATAGTATCCTCCAGCAACTGTTTCAGTTGACCTAAGTCACCAGGTTCTTTGCCATGCTCAAGTTTTATATGGATGGGAGGCTTCCAACCCTCGGGGGGGGGGACATACACCTGGATCTCTATGGCACCAGTCGTTCTTGGAGAGAAGCTAGCTATCGTATCCCTGACCGCTGCAGGATATACATTGACCCCCTGAACAATGATCATATCATCCGTCCTTCCAAAGACTCGGATGCCGTATCCTGTTCGCCCGCACTCACAGCTTGTTTGGGTCACCTCTACGTGATCCCTTGTCCGGAAACGAACCAGAGGGATGCATTCCCGATCCAAAGAGGTATAGACCAGCTCTCCCCGAGTTCCATCTTTGATCTCTAAGGCTTTACCCGTATCGGGATCGATGATCTCTGGATGGACAATTTTCTGGGCAATAAAATGCATTCCTTTCTTGTATCCGCATTCTGACCACATCTCTCCGCACATATCTCCATTTCCCATCATTTCGAGAAACAGGCATCCATAGATATCTTCCACCTTCTTGCGGACGGAGGGGATGGCAGCCCCGGGCTCGCCACCTGCCAAGATGACTTTTACGCCCAGGCTTTTCGGATCGATGCCACGTTTCTCGAGGGCCGAGGCAAAGGCCAATGGGAAGGAGGATGTGGAAAGGAAGGCATTGCAACCGATGTGCTGAAACGCTGCAATCAGGCGATCGGTGGCTCCCACCCCGATGGGAACGACGGTCCCAATCTCCTCGATGGAATCGGCATAGGAGGCCGCGATAAAAAAGGGAGAAACGACGAGAGGGACAACGCTATCATGCCGAAATCCACCTGTCCAGAAGGCCCGGCATGCCGCTTCTCGCCACACATTCAGATCGTTCTTGGTTAGTCCGATGAAGGTAGGCCTCCCCGTTGTGCCACTCGTGGAATAGATTCGCTTGACCTTGCTCATCGAACAGGCGACGTGAGTTCCCAAAGGAGGAGAAGCAATCTGACTGTCACGCAGTTCAGACTTTTCCGTGAAGGGAAGCTTGCTTAGGTCTTCAAGATGCCGAACATCCTTCAACTGAACACCCGCCTCAGCAAATTTCTTCTGGTAGAAGACGGAATTATTCCACACATACTTCAACTGTTTTAGGAGAGCCTCTTCTTGAACATCGTGATACTTTTGTGGAGACAAGGTCTCCATCTCCTCATTCCAAAATTCTCCACGTTTCTTGGCCATATTCGTTCTCCTTTTTTCTCAGCAAACGATTGATCATCGTCAGAAAAAATTGATCCTCCTCCCCTTCGCGGCGAAGGGGAGGAGGCCAACTTACTACCATCCCGGAGGCCGTGAAACAGTAATGTGCGGCTGGACCTCCTCAAACTTGGGCCACCACCCCGGTTTAATATTCTTTCCGATCGGATGGACCTCATGGGCATGGCGGCCTTCAGGAAGCGGGGTCTTTTCCATCTCTTTACGCAACTTCTCTGTGGCTTCAATGTCGATCCTGTAATCAAGAGCTTCCTCATCAATTTCATTGACCACAACCCCATAGTACTTTCGTGCTGCCCCGATCGAGAGCCAGCCATCCATGACGTCTTTCAACACCAGCTCAGGGTCCCGCTCCCGGGGGTCTCCAACGCCTCCTCCTCCGCTCTGTGAGAACCAGATGTGGTCCCCCTTCTTCAACCGAATGCCGGTCGCGTACATCCCCACATCCTGCTCCTTATCCGTTCCCTTATTGACAATCAGCTTTCCACCCCCTCCATTCGTACCGCCCGCAATGCCGAAGGGAGTGAAAACCTCGCGGTCGCCGTGAATCGTCATGATGCCATCGGCAAGGACGTCGAGCTCTCGCACAAGCGGAAACCCTCCTCTCATCCTGCCGTGACCACACCAGTCAGGCACCCCTTCATATCGCGTGTAAAGGATGGGGAACCATCTCTCTTCAAGCTCCTGAGGGATGGTCTTGGCATTGGCGAACCTCATGAAGATAAGATCTTTCCCATCTTTAAATACTCTTGCATTTTCTCCGCCGACGGAAAATGTATATTGGACCGTATTCTTCCGGGTTCTGGGATTGTAGGAGCCGATGCACAGGTTGGTCAAGCTGCACGATCCTGGATAGACCCGCCAGGGCTGGGTGGATGCAAGCATCCCTGACATCACCGCAATGGTTATGGATTCCACCTTGTCAAAGGCCCCTGAACAGTAACCGGTCGTTGCCGATGGATAGACCACATGGACACATGTTCCAGGTTTCGAAAGAATTTCCACATTCCGGGTGATCCCGCGGTTCAATGGGAAGAGGTGCGGAAAGCCAATCATGAAACCCAGACAGTTCGCCCCTACAAGGGTGCCGCGGGGACCTCCCCAGGAGCCCACAGGTGCTTTGTCAGAACCTCGCCAGTCGAAGGTGAGATGTCTCTTCTTCTTGGTCAACTTGCAATGGACGCGGATAGGTGGTTTTCCGGGTGCCATGACATCCTGGTCACCGTAATCATCAAATTCCCATTCTCCATCGGGAATTCCGTCCAGCTCCTTGAAGAGTATCCTCTCGGTATAGTTAAACTGCTCCTCAAAACCAAGCTTAACCGTTTTGTTGCCGTATTTCTCACAAAGATCTTGTATCCGTTTTTCAATGAGGGTGGCTCCCCCAAACTGTGCCTGCAAATCGCCCCGGCGTTCAACACCTCCCCGGATATTGTAATCGATAAACCTGAAAAGCTCTTCATCGAGTTTATTGTTCTCATAGAGCTTGATCGGAGGGATTCGGATTCCCTCTGCATAGCAGCTGGTTGCTTCGGGGTTAAACGTTCCAGGAAGAGGGCCGCCCATATCCGGCCAGTGGACGACGGTGCAGGCAAAGGCGACCAACTCTCCCTTGGAGAAGATGGGTTTAAAGAGGTGCGTATCGTTGACATGGGAGCCGACCTCATAGGGGTCGCTGAACATATACGCATCTCCTGGCTTCATCGATTTCAAGGAAACGTGCTTCAACAGATTGACGAGAGAATCCTCAAAGGAGCCATAGTGAGCGGCTGCGTCCGTATGACCATGGGCTACCAGACCTCCGTCGATGGTCAGGATGCCATTGGAGCGGTCCCTTCCCATCCCCACAACGGGATGGTACGCAAACTGTTCGATGTTGGTGCTGGCCTCATAGCAGGCTGACACGAATGCATTCCTCAACACCTCAAAGGTGATGAGATCCATTTTGAGTTCTTTAATCTCTTTGATCCCTCTTTTTAATCCTGTTTTTTTCTTTCCAACGCTCTTCTTCGTAGCCATATCTTCCTCCTACCTTTCGACTTTGATGACAACGTTTCCATAATCGTCCACTTTACAATGGGTCCTTGGGGGGATAACGGTCGTTGTATCCTGCTGTTCAACGATTGCCGGCCCCTTAAAAGTGGCGCCCGTGGGCAAAAGATTTCGTTCATAGATATCGGTTTTGACGAAACCCGCATCCTTAAACCATACCTTCCTCGGGTTCTTCATCGCATCCTTCAACTTCCCTTTGCGGAGGATCTTCGACAGCTCCGGTTTGGGGATGAGTCCAGTGGCGATCACCCTCAGATTGACCACTTCTGTCTCCACATAGCCCGGCGGGAGAGTATATCCAAATTTCTTCTGCATGGCATTCAGAAAGTTTTGTGTGATCACCTTTAAATTGGTAATCTTGCCCGGAGGAACATCAACCGTGAAGAAAGTGCTCTGGGTCCAGTACTTCACGTCGACCTGTCTTTGAATGATCATATTCTTCCTGCCCTTGATTCCTTCCCTTGTCAGGGTGTCGATCGCCCTCTGGACAACCTTATCCATCTCCTTATTGAGCTTATCGTAATCGAGCTGGCTTTCAAGGGTGAAGATCGGTTGGACGAATTCATGACGGACATCGACCCGGCAGGCCCCGAAGGCCGAAGCATAACCCGGAAGGGGGGGCACGATCACTGTGGAAACACCACATTCCCTGGCAATGTCACAGGCATACATGGCACCGCCTCCGCCATAGGGGATCATGGCAAAGTCTCGGGGGTCCCAACCGCGAGACACGGTCTGGAGCCTCAAGGCGAGCATCAGGTTTGTCATGGCAACCATATACATATTGGCGGCTGCTTCTTCAGGGCTCCATCCGTACACATCACCAATCTTTTCTTTTAAGGCTTTAAAAGAGAGTTCATGGTAAACGGTCATCTCACCGCCCAGGAAATAGTCCGGATTGATCCGGCCGAGAACGATCTGTGTATCGGTGTTTGTGGCCTCCTCCCCGCCCGCGCCATAGCAGGCTGGGCCCGGCACAGATCCCTGGCTCTGGGGACCCACATTCAATATGCCGCCTTTATCGACCCATCCGATGCTTCCGCCCCCTGCTCCCATATAGACCGTATCGACCGAGGTGAGGCAGCAAGGCACATTCCAGAGGATCTTCCACTCGCGGGTCAGGGCAGGGGATCCCTTGTAGATCATCGACACATTGTTCGTGGTCCCGCCGGTTTCAAAGGCGATGACATTGTCGTAGCCAGCGAGGGCCCCGCAATACCCGGCAAAACCAACAGCCCCGGAAACGGGGGATGAATGGAATGTCCTGGCCGGAAGTTTGACGGCCTCATCCATACCAATCACACCGCCTGAACCAGTTGTCACCAGAATGGGGCCTTTATAATTCCATTCTTTCTGGATCGTTGCGAGGAGACCTGCCATGTATTTCTTCAAAATGGGAGCTATGTAGGCATTCAATGTGGTGGTCGTCGTCCTTTCGAATTCGAGCATTTCAGGACGGACATCATAAGAGATGCTGACGTCGACACCCGGAAGTTCCTCCTGAAGGATCTCCCTCGTTCTTATCTCATGTTCAGGATGCATGAATGAATCCATATAAACAACGGCAATGGATTCAATGCCTCTCTTCCCGCATTTTCTCGCGGCAGTCCTGACATCCTCTTCGTTGAGAGGGGTCAGGACCTCACCCCAAGGACTGACTCGCTCCCTGACGGTCAGGACATTTCTTCGCGGCACAATGATGTCGGGTGGATCCCAATCCAGCTCAAAGGCAGAGATTCGCTCCGCCCGTCCTCCTCCCAGAACATCCCGGAACCCGTGGGTCGTGATGACCGCCGTCTTCACTCCTTTTCTTTCGAGAACGGCGTTGGTTGAAACCGTGGCCCCATGTCTGAAAGAAAATGTCTCCTCTCCCAGCAAACCGGCGCGCTTGACTCCGTTGATGATCCCTTCGAAATATTCCGGAGGGGTCGTGGAAACTTTCCCGAGTCGCTGTTCACCTGTTTCCAGATTGATGCCAATAACATCGGTGAATGTCCCTCCCACGTCTGTACCGACAACCCAATTTTTCTTCATCTACTCTACCTCCTTTGTCGCCTTATTTTTCCATGAACACCGTCACCGATTGTTAGACTTTCTTGATTCTACAGGCCAGGGCCCTCAATTCGGGGTAGCCCGTCACCGGGTCCTGAGCCTCTATATCTGTAAGCACGTTCTCATTCAACTCCTCTGCCCAACCGTGAAGGACATTGACCACCCCGGGCATAATATCCTCTGTTGTTTTGACTTTGACCCTGATCTGTCCCTTTTTTGTCTCTACAAGGATCATGTCAGCATCGCCTATACCGTACTGAGAGGCTGTGTCCGGATGGATCTCTGCAACCGGATCAGGAGCAAGCTTCCTCAACTCAGGGATATGCCTCATCTGCCAGTGCGTGTACTCTTGAATTCTGGCACCGGTATTGAGAATGAGAGGAAACTTCTTGGCCAGTTCCGGCGACTTCACGGAGCTTCGCGTTGGCTCCTTGTAGATCGGGATCGGATCATATCCGGCATCCGCCAATGTTTGTGAATAGAGTTCAATCTTGCCTGATGGTGTTCTGACCTGATTCTTAGCCCTGATATCGTAACAGCGTTCCCCATACCAGATGCCCTCGGGGTGTTCCTCCAGGTCCTTGAGCGTAATCTTGCTTGCTTTCAGTAAGTGTTCCACCACCTCTTCATCACTGTTCCATGGAAAGTATTCGCCATATCCCATCCTTCTTCCAAGTTCTGAATAGAATTTCCAATCCGGCCACGATTCTCCCGGTGGCTCAATGATCTTCCTGTTGAGCATCACGAAGGGCATGCCACCCGTGAGCCCATAGTTATAGGCAAGCCCGACCATTTCAAGGGATGAACAGGCAGGGAGCACGATGTGAGCAAGCTCCGCCGTCTGACTCATGAACAGGTCCATCACGACGAGCATCTCCAGTTTTGTGAAGGCCTTCTTGAGTTTCTCTGAATCGGGCCAAGAGGCAGCAGGATTTCCTCCGTTGATGATCATCGCTCTGATTGGATACGGTTTTCCGGACAGGATCACATCGGGAAGAGCCATCTGCTGTCCATAAGGGGCTGCCATATTCCAGAGGCGACGGAACAGGGGAAACTGATCCGCACCGATCGGCTCTTCCTCCACGGGGAGTCTTAAATCGGTGAGACGCATGAAGGGGTTGAAAGCCCACCCACCCGGCACATCATAGTTCCCCGTGATGGCGTGAAGGATCGCCAGGGCCCTGCTGTTCTGAAAACCATTGATGTGTTGGTCCAGAGCATTGATGCCTTGGATGATTGAAGCTCCTTTGGCTTTTGCGAAGGTTCGGCTGATCTCCCGGATGTCATCCGCGGAAACTCCGCATATTTCTGCCACCTTCTCGGGGAGATAGTCTTTCACATGCTCTTTCAGCTTGTCGAAGCCGAGCGTATATTTTTCCACGAATTCCTTGTTATAGATCCCTTCGTTGATGATGACGTTCATCGTCGCCAGAGCCAGGGCCGCATCCGTTCCTGGCCTGATCTGAATGAATTTGCCTTTTTTTGCCAGGGGGATCCGTTTCGGGTCGATCACAATCAGTTTGAGGCCCCTGTCCAATGCCTTATAGATCCTTGCAGCGAGAGGAGGTTCTGAAGCATCCGGGTTATGACCCCAAAGAATGATGCATTCCGAGTTATCGGGATCCTCCAGGGGATATGTCCCAAAGGTCAACAATCGGGCCATGATGCGCGTACGGAAACAATGAGCCTCGATCGAAAAGTAGTTGGGCGAACCGAAAGCGCCCCGGAACCTCTGTGCGAACGCCGAGATCACGATGTTCTCTGCACCGATGGAGCCGACTGAAAAGGCCGCCGAGTGAGCCCTGTCCTCATTCTTAATCTGTTGAAGTTTCTTAGCGATGGCATCAAGAGCCTCATCCCAGGAGATCCGAGTGAATTTGCCATTCTTCTTCATCATCGGGTGGAGGATCCGGTCAGGGGAATAGACATAGCTGGCGAGGCATTCGCCCCTCGGGCAAAGGACCCCTCGGCTAAAAGGATGCTCGGGCATGGGTTCTACCCTGGTGAGTTTCCCATCTTGGACACAGGCATTGATCCCACATACCTGAAAGCACAACATACATACAGTTTTATGCATCGTTTCATTTGTTTGATTTGTCACAATTCAATCTCCAAACTATCTTCTTTCCTTACTTAACTGAATTTACTCATCCTTTCTTTCTTAGGAAATAACCCACACTGAAAACACCGATCTGCTTCACGGAGCGCCTCCAGTTGAGTGAAGCCAAGATTCACCTCCTTAAACCCCTGGGTTCTCTCCCTGGGAGGCAATGCAGACATCTCTTGCCGTTCCCGCCTGTTGAATCGATCGACATCAACCTCCTCCATGCCGATGATATGCGGGGCGATCTCTTCATCCTCTCTCTTCTCATCGCGTAGATATTTATCAATGGGAATGGCGGCCTTCTTGCCAGCAGCTATGGCCTCTATCACCGTAGCAGGTCCACTCACAGCATCACCTCCGGCAAAAACTCCGGGAACGTTGGTCATGAGCGAAAGTGGGTCTACCTTCATCTTATTGTCGGAAGTAACCCTGAATTTCGTGAGATCGAGAAGGGAAAGATCGGGGGTCTCTCCGATGGCTAGGATGACCGCATTCACATCCATGACAAACTCCGACCCCTTCACAGGAATAGGTCTTCTTCGGCCACTCTCGTCCGGCTCACCCAACTCGGCCCGGAGACACTCAATCCCCGTTACTCGGCCATTCTTTCCGAGAATCTTAGATGGCGTGGCAAGATAAAAGATTTTGATCCCTTCTCTTTCAGCCGCCTCCACCTCTTCCCGATACGCCGGCATCTCGTCTCTCGACCTCCGGTAGACGATGACTACCTCATTCGAGCCGCATCGGAGGGCGGTTCGAGCGGCATCGATGGCGACGTTCCCACCGCCTATGACGGCAACCTTCTCCCCTACCGCTACCTTTTTCCCAAGGTTGACCTCTCTCAGAAAAGAAGTGCCGTGATGGCCCCCTTTCAGGTCCTCCCCTGAAACGCCGAGAGTGATACTCCGGTGGGCCCCTGTCGCTATAAAGACGGCATGATATCCCTGTTGAAACAGCCCATCGAGTGTCAGTCCATCCCTGCCTACCGGACTACTCAACCGTATTTCAACACCCCATTTCTGGATATGTTCAATCTCCGCCTGGACGATCCCCCTGGGCAAACGGTATTCGGGAATACCCACGGTCAACATGCCGCCCGCCGCAGGAAGGGCTTCGAAGACAGTCACACCATAGCCTCGTTGCACCAGGTTAAAGCCAGCGGTTAAGCCCGCGGGGCCTGCTCCGATGACGGCCACCCTTTCCTGATGAATTATGGGGGGCGGGGAGACCACTTTTCTGCCTTGTCTTGCTGCAACGACATCAGCAATAAAACGTTTGAGGCCGTTGATGGCAATGGACTGATCGTAATCACTACGATTGCATTTGGCTTCGCAGGGATGAGGACAGACCCTGCCAACCGTGGCAGGAAAGGGAATCTTCTCTTCAATGACACGAAGTGCTTTTTCATACTGACCCTGCGCTGCATAATCGATGTAGCTCCGGATATCTATCCCTGCCGGACAGGCTGCCTTGCACGGAGGGACGAGCAACCAGGGCGAAGGCGGGTTGAGAGCCACTTTGGGCCATTCAATGCAAGTAACGGTCTCGTACCTCTCGTCCGACTCGCTGCAATAGCCACAGGCAGCACACTTGACGATTTCATCAGCCCTGTCTGCCTTGGCTTTCAAGGGCCAGTCAGGGTCGGCCAACAAGGCCCTTGCCATCCCAATGATATCGGCCCTGCCCTGATCGAGGATTTCCTCAGCCAACTCGGGCATGCGAATCTTGCCTGCGGCCACGATAGGCACATCATATCCCGCCTCCCTGACGGCCTTGCGAATCCCTTCTGCAAGGTAGACTTGCACACCGTCCGGATTCCACCATCGGGGGCTCATCCGGTATCCGCTGTAGCCTGTTCCAGCAAAAGGAGGCATATTGGGCAAAGGGGGTTCCGCATCTTCGAAACGCTCACCGGCCGAAACACTGATGTAATCAAGGCCGAGGGATGCAAGCCTTTTGGCCACGCGCATGCTTTAGAGCAATGTGTTTCCCTCTTTGGTAAACTCTTCCCCAAGGATGCGCACTCCAACGGCAAAGTCTTCTCCTACCCCCCTTCGAGTCGCGAGGACCACCTCTGTGGGCAACTTCACCCTGCCTTCAAAATCTCCGCCAAACTCGTCTTTCCTCTTATTGACAAGCGAAAGGAAAGAAGCAAGGGTTGTAAAGTGGGCCATGTGAAGCTCGACAAAGTCGAAACCTGCGGTCCTTGCCCGCACCGCTCCACCGGCAAACTGACCGGGGATGACTGCTATCTCCTCGGGTTTCAGGTCTTCCACCTTCTGACGCCAGCCGCTCCGGGCCACTTTCAGAAAATGGATCAGCTGAAGGCCTATCTTGACATCTGGATTGACCCGGTGTATGGATTGGACAAAATCCTGCAACTCTAAGATGAACTGGTCGTCGCTGACACGGAGGTTGAAGGAGCTCCGCGAAGGAAGAACAACAGCGGCCTCGACCACCATGGCTCCCAGCCCACCTCGAGCGAGTCTTTGATATCTCTCCTTAATCGCTTCGGTCACATGGCCATCTTCGGAGGCCAGCCTGGTCACGGCTGCCGTGGACATGATCCGGTTAGGAAGGATGCAACCCCTAAGGCTCAATGGCGAAAAGAGTCTTTTGAATTTCAACTGATTTACCTGTTCCACGTAAACAGCATATTTTCCGCCTCTGCTCTGCGCTCTGCCTCTTATCCCGTGACTTTGACGACCAACGCGGCTCCCGTGTCTCCTGCAGCACACCCTGTAAAGAGACCATACCCGCCACCCTTCATCGCTAGCTCTTCGATCAATTCTATAATGCAGCGGCCTGCGGTTGGGCCCTGGGGATGTCCGAAGATAAGCGGACAACCGTAATTGTTGAAGCTCATCACATCAATTTTCATCTCGTTGGCCATGTAAATATCGTTCGCTACGAAGGGGTTATGGGTCTTGATGGCTTTTATCTCTTTGACCCCAAGCCCGGCTTTCTCCAGGGCCATTCTCGCTGCCGGCACAGGAGCCATTGCCATCAGGGCCTTCCCTGCACGGGCATAGCCAAAGGAAAGCACCTGAATCTCGATCTTTGGGTCGGCACTCAGTTCTTTCGCCTTTTCACGGGTCGTCAGGATAACACCGCAATTTCCATCGGCTGGATGGGTCTGGCTACCGCTGGTGTGGACACCTCCCTCGATGACGGCCTTGAGGCCTGCCAGCCCCTCTTTGGTGCGCGGTGTGATTCCTTCATCCTGAGCAAGAACTCCTACCTCTTTCTTGCCTTTCTTGTATTCAATAGGAATCATATATCTTTTCTGGAAAGCCCTGTCGTTAGCCATCCCATCCATGTACTGCTCATAGCGCCTGAGAGCCACGGCGTCACACTGCTCCTTGGTGATCCCTCCGACGGTCTTGACCACTTTCTCCGCTGTCTGGATCATCGGGATGCCTCCCCAGGGGTCGAAATTGAAGTTATCCATCATCCAGTTTTCAGAGATTAGCTGGCCGCCCATTCCCGCGGGATTGGGCCAGACGGTATGGGGACTGTTCGAGGTCTTGTCTGTTCCAAGGAAGAAGACACTCGAATAGAGACCCACCTCAATCCCCACAGCCCCCTGATTAATACAGGTCGTCGAGGTCGAGCAGGCTTGAGCGATATGGCATGCAGCAATGTGGTCTGCTCCGATCAGGGCTGCTGACCAGGGAGCCGAATAGAACATACGATGGTGGGCAATGGTGATCCCGAGGAAAAGGTAGTCAAACATCTTCGGATCGAACTTCTTTTGAGCCAGCCATTTTTTAGCCGTGGCTGCACCGAGTTCAACAGGGTGCTCGTTCTGAAGGGTTCCTTGCCATCGTGTAAAAGGAGAGCTGAAATACCCATTATATGGAATAAAGGTTTTCGAATACATACTCTCGTTCTCCTCTCGGTGTGTTTCTTTTCGATTTCTATTCTCTGCCCTTTCCTCTCTGCTCGAGGCCATTCTATAAAAGATCAGGGCCACTTCGGTTTGGGAAAAAGAAGTTTGGCCGTGGCTACATCCGAAGGCCACACGATCTCCAACTCTCCCTTTTGCCACTGAAGCCACATGCCGGGAGTCTTCAGGTTTTCGATGCCTGTGAACTTGACAGGACCATTAATGGTGCTGAACTCCTGACTGGCAATGACATCTCTTATCTTGTTCTTGTTCAGACTTCCAGCCCTCTCAATGGCCTGCTCGATAATCTGGCACCCCATATAAGAAAGCGATGAATCGAGGTAATCCGGATTCTTGTTCCATCGGGCTTTATAGTTGTCGAAGAATGTCTTGGCTCCGGGCCAGTTCCCTTTTGGACTCCAGTGACCCATTGCGATGATTCCTTCTGTGGCAGGACCATACTTGTCATGGAACCCTACGATGGTGGGACCGACCAGTTCCAAGAAGAGTTTCGGGTTGACACCCACCTCTTTGGCTTGTGCCGTCATCAGAAAACAGTCCGCTGGATAGGTCAGACAGATCACGGCATCTGGATTCTTTCTCTTCACCTCTGTGAGAAGAGAGGTCAGGTCCTTCACCCCTATGGGGTAGTCTTTACTCAGAACGATCTGAATCCCTGCCTCCTTCAATCCCGGTTCAAGAAATTGGAGGTTCTCCCTGGGGAAGAGATCCTGGACATAGAGAATGGCCACTGTCTTGACCTGGTCTTTGAGGGATTTAAGCAATTCCACCAACGCCTTCATCTGACGGTCTGGAATAGAGGACGTGATGAACCAGAAGTAAGTGCCCTTCAACTCTCTCAGCTTTACCGACGACGCAGTCGTCCCGACCATGGGGATCTTGTATCTTTCAGATAGAGGGGCGATGGCGAAATGGATACTTGTCCCCCACGGTGTAAAGACCAGATCCACTTTATCCTGGGTGATCAGTTTTTCGTAGATTCTCACAGCCACGTCAGGTTGACTCTTGTCATCGTAGTAGACCAGTTCTACGGGGAGTCTCTTATTGAGATCCTTGACCAAGATCCCTCCCTTCTTGTTGACCTCTTCACTCCAGAGATTATAAGCATTTATCTGGCTTTCGGACCCAGCCGCATAGATCCCTGTTAATGACATGGAGAAGCCAATCCGAATCTTCGTTTTCGGAGGAGCTTTCTGTGAAAGGGCAAGGCCGGGAAGTGCTAAAAGGACGATTAGGAAAAGAACGATCTGGACAGACACCAACTTTTTCATAAATGCCTCCTTTCTGGTTATCCCATTCAGAGATTGATCATTCTGACTCTACTCAAATAATTTTGGTCCTTCATCTCTTACCAATTGCATGGTGGTGCAGCGGATCCCTCCCCCGTACTTCATCACTTCATCATAAGGGACCTCGATGACGTCCACTTTTTCGTCCCTCAAAGCCTTGACAGCGTTGGAGGCACCCTTGATCATCATGATACGTCTGGGCTCAAGGGTGATGGCATTGCAGACGAAATATTTCATCTGTTCTTCCTGCGATACCTCGATCAGCTTATAACCCAATTCCTTCAGCCTTCGAATCATCTCATAATCACACCATGGAGGGTAGACGAGGGCGAGCCTGACATCGATCGGCGCAATATACATGTCCGCGTGAATCCACCCCACGATCTCTGGGTAATAGATATTGAGAAGCCCGGGAGAATGGTTGATGAGGATCTCCTTGTAGCCTGACCTTTTTAAGACCGGAATGACTTGTTCCATTCCTTCCCGATTGCAGTCTGTGGAGAGCATTCCCACGATGAAATCGTCCGTCATCCTTGTGAAAGCACCGACTTCGCACACCCCGTATCCATGAACGGTATAGAGAATGGGGCAACCGATGCTCATTAAATATTGAGCCACATATTTCGATCTTCCTCTCCAGTAAGGGGTCGCTTCACGAGGGATGATCGCCCCTCCGTTGATCACGAAACCAGCCGCCGCTGAGATCGATCTCTTGAGAGGTCCATAAGGGCCTTTCGGCTGACTCGGAAATTCCATGTAGGTAACCTTGATGCCCTCTCTCTTATAGATCTCCACCAGATGGTCATGCTGTTTTTGCATGATCTCCAGATCCGGCTTTTCCGTATGCATCAAGAAATATTCCGGGTCCTCGTCGTAAAGGGGAAGCACCTCCACCTCTGTGGGTCTCACCACAGCGACTTCCCGTAATTTGCCGATTCCCTGGGCACCCCACTTCTTTCCCCAGATTTTCTCAAGTTCATCGAGGTAGCTGACCTCCGCGTGAAACTGATACCATTGGGGAGATTTATGGGGTTCATAAGCTGGATAATCTTTAAGCTCAACCATGATGAATCCCTTTACTAAGCGACTTTTTCTTTGTTCGATTCTTCACTTGCCACGGGAAGCAAAATCTTCGCCTGATAGTGTTATCCACCGGTGAGGTAATAACACTAAAAGTTTTTCTTCCAGATGTCGGTCCAGGGAATGGTCACCTTTTTCCCTTTGATTGCATCGAGAACTTTCTCGGGTGTAATGGGGAGATCTTTGATTCGGACCCCGATCGCATCATAGATGGCATTGGCGATGGCAGGCGCAACCCCCACCAGCCCGGGCTCTCCCAGTCCCTTTGCGCCATAGGGTCCGGTCTCATCGTAAGCTTCTACGATGATGGGGGTAATGGGAGGGATATCCATCGCCATCGGTATCTTATAATCGGCAAAAGAGGGGTTGATCACTTTGCCTCCATCGAAGACGATTTCTTCGGTAAGGGCATAACCTAACCCTTGAACAAATCCCCCTTCGATTTGTCCCTCCACATTTTGGGGATGTATGGCATGGCCCACATCATGAGCTGAGGCGCATTGAATCATTTTGACCTTCCCTGTCTCAACATCCACTTCCACCTCGACGGCTTGGGCTGCGAAGATGTAACCCGTCATCGTTCCAAAAGGGAAGCCAGAAAAACCGCTGCGATCAAAGGGTGGAGTTTCCACCATAAAAGAACTCTTGCCGACAATCGGTCCACCCTTGACCCAACAACTGATGGCCCCTAATTGATGAAAGGTGAGTCCCTTTTCAGGATCCCACTTTACAAAGATCTTTTTGTTTTGGATCATTAGATCATCTTTGTTCTCATCAAGTTGTTTTGAAGCCAATTCAAGCAGTTGTTCCCTTGCATCGATTGTTGCCAGTCTCACCGCATTTCCTCCTGTGTAGGTCAGACGGCTTGCACTGGTTGCCCAGGTATAAGGTGCGGCATCAGTATCTCTGCTGATCAAGTTAATATCTTCAAGAGGGACACCCAATTCCTCCGCAACGATCTGGGTCAGGATGGTATCGGAACCCTGACCAATATCCATGGTCCCAACATGAAGCGATATAGTCCCGTCTTCATTGATTCGGACAAAGGCAGATACGGTAAGAAGGCCGCTAATATGATTGACTGCGGCAATGCCCCTCCCACGACATTTGCCTTTCTTCTGCTTCCACTCTAAGGCTTCTGCAGCCTTCTTCAAACATTCCATGATCCCAACACTGTGAATGGTCTGTTTTCCCACCGAATGGTCACCCGGGACGAGGGCGTTCTTGAGCCGGAGGTCCAGGGGGTCCATGTTAAGTTCCTTGGCCGCCATATCGATCAAGGATTCCGAAGCAAAACCTGTCTGTGGATTGCCGAATCCTCGAAATGCGCCTGACTTCACCTTGTTCGTGTAGACACAATTCCCTACGATTTTCAGATTCGGGATGCGATAAGGACCCCGAGCCATCAGAGATCCAAAACCGGTGACACCTGGGCCATCGTCCGAATAGGCTCCTGTGTCAAAGATGTTGATCATCTCTTTTGCCACGAAGGTCCCGTCCTTCTTAAGGCCCAATTTCCCCCAAATGGTCGTTGGATGTCGAGGCCGGCCGGCCGTAAACTCTTCTTCCCGAGTCAGGACAACCTTTATGGGAAGGCCTGTCTTCTGGGCAAGAGCCACACAGATAGGTTGGACATTGGTCTCAATCTTTCCTCCAAATCCTCCTCCGACATTGGGCGCAATGACACGGATTTTACTCATTGGTATTTTGAGCGATTCGGAGACTCGAGACTGGGTGATGAAAATCCCCTGAGTGCTCGAATGAATGATGATTTTCCCCGAGGGGTCAATCAATGCAATAGCTCCCGAGGGCTCCATGTACGATTGGTGTTGCATATGGGTTCTAAAAGTTTCTTCAACGATCAACCCCGCCTCTTTAAACCCCTGTTGGATATCTCCTTCGACAAAAGTGGTGCGGGAGCAGACATTACCCTCCTGGACCGCAGGGAAAATACAGAAGTAAGAGCTCAAATCTTCGTGGATGAGGGGGGCATCAGATTTCATGGCCTCCAGCGGATCAAAGACCGAAGGGAGTTCATCATACTCTACCTCGACCAGTTGGATCGCTTCTTCTGCTGTTTCTCGGTCGATGGCTGCGACAGCTGCCACAGGTTCGCCAATATAGCGGACTTTTCCCCTTGCGAGAACGGGTTCGTCTTTAATGAAAGGGCCGTAAAGGCCATCTGGAATATCTTGGGCTGTGATGATCGCCTTAACTCCTGGAAGTCTTTCAGCCTTGCTCTTATCAATATGAACGATTTCCGCATGAGGATAAATACTTCGCAGTACTTTTCCCCATAACATATTGGGGAAGGAGAGGTCGTTAATGTACTGGGCCGTTCCAGTGGCCTTCTGGGCGCTATCCACCTTTGGGATTGATTTCCCAATATATTGATAATCCATAGATCCTCCTTATCTTATAGGGCCGCTCCTTGAACTGCCTTGAAGATCTTGATATATCCTGTGCAACGGCAGAGGTTCCCGGAAAGGCCAATTCGAATTTCCTCCTCACTAGGAAAGGGGTTTCCATCGAGGAGTGCCTTAGCCGATAAGATCATACCGGGTGTGCAGAATCCACACTGAATGGCTCCATGCTCGATGAAAGCCTTTTGGATGGGATGGAGCACCCCTTTCTCGGATAGACCCTCGATCGTCGTAATTTTTCCTCCTCTGACATCGACAGCTAAGAGGAGGCATGATCTTACAGGGAGTCCATCGAGGAGAACGGTGCATACACCGCACTCACCTTCTGAACATCCCTCCTTTGTCCCGATCAAGCCAAGGTTTTCACGGAGTACCTCCAGAAGGGTCTCTTGAGGAAACACTGAGATTGAGTAACTCTTTCCATTGACATCTAATTGGATTTCCTGTTTTACCATTGTCTTTCTCTCCGCTTTGTCATCTCCCGAGAGCCTTGTCCAAAGACCCTTGTAAGGCCCTTCGGGTCAAGACATAGACCATTTCTTTCCGATATTCGGCTGAGGCATGAACATTGGTGATGGGATTTGCCATTGCCTGGGCTTCTTTGGCTATCTTATCGATATGGGTCTCCGTGATTTTTTCACCTACTAAGATGTCTTTGGCACCCTTCACGTTGAGAGGAGTTGAAGCCACTCCTCCGAGACCCACCCCCGCATAAATACAGATGCCTTTCTCATCGAAGCCGATGACAGAGGCGACTCCAACGATGGCAATGGAATTGGTAATTTTATCAAGCTTAATATAGGTTCCTGCTGACCTCGGGGGAAGAGGAGGGACGTCGATCCGGGTTAGAATCTCTCCCTGGCCTAAGATATTCTCATAGTAGTCAGTAAAAAATTCTTCGATAGGGACCTTCCGCTCCCTTCCTGGCGAGGTCAACATTAAGGAAGCGTTCAATGCGATTAATGCAGGAGGGAAGTCGGCAGAGGGTTCCGCATGGGCGACATTCCCGCCGATCGTCCCGAGATTCCGTATCGGTGGAGTGGCTATCTTGGAGGCAGCCTCCGCCAAAATCGGGCAATGCCTCTGAATCAGGGGAGATAAGAGGATGTCCCGATGGTGATTAAGTCCGCCGATCGTAAGGCCTTCTCGGTCGTCCCATTCAATCCTTGCAAGTCCTGGAATGGTCTTGATGTTTACGAGATGGGACGGGGTGATCAGGCCGTTCTTCAGCAGGACCACCAAAGAAACCCCGCCGCCCAAAATCTTTGCTTCTTCGTGTTCGTTTAAAAATTGACAAGCCTCACCAACGCTCTTCGGTTCAAAATATTCAAAATATCTCATGGCCCACCTTCCCCGCTACTGTTCCATTTCAATTTTGGACTTTAGCGCCTGGGCAAACTGTTCGCCCACATCTTTGGCCTTCTTCCTCATAATCCCTTCTCCAAACTTCCCCAAAGTGCCTAAAACAGAAACATCGGAGCGATAATAGAAATCGGTCTCCTTTTCAGAGATGACATTCAATTTGATCTCATTCTTGGATACGAGGGAACTGGCCATCTTCGAATCTTCCCCTTTTCCGGTGGTCAGGAGACGACGGGGTGGCTCCCTTTCAACAATGGTTAGCCTCATCTTAAAGCGAGCCGAGATGGGACCCACCTTGACCTTGATCGAGGTCACATAAGTGTTCTCATCAACGACCTCCACCCCTTCACACCCTGGAACGCAACTGGCCAAGGCCTGTGCATTGAGCAGAAAGTCCCAAACCTTGCTTATCGGTGCCTTGATGGCAAAATGCTCTTCAATCAACACCTCCCTTGCCCCCTTTCAACCCTTTTAACTTAAAAACGGTGCCATCCTCTTCCTCACTTCCATCGGAGCTTCGCTCCCCACTTTGCTCTCGTTCTGGCTACAGTTTCCGGATCATCCACGGTCTTGGGGACCTTATCGCCCCAGAACTCATACTCCTCCGTGGGCATCGTGGCGTCGATGCCCATCCCAGTCTGCCATCCCTTCTCTCTCAATGAACTGGCGGGGTCCAGCCACTGGCCAGCCCTGCGTGGGGCGATGGTGACGTCCCGATCTGCCTTGACCCTTGTGGAAAGGGCCCAGTGGACGCTCTCATAGTCCCAGATATCGGTATCCTCATCGACAACAATCACATGCTTGTAACGTCCATACGTGGACCCCCAGACGGCATCGATGACCTGCTGAGGATGACCCTTGAAGAGTTTCTTAATCTTCACAATCGCCTCATAGGCGACGTTGCATCGCATATCAATGATTCCTGGAACCAACTTCTTAATCGTCCGGTAGGCCTCCGCCTGGCTGCTCCTGCCATTCGTATAGAAGCTTTCCGATGGAAACCACTGCTCACGGGTCCCCTGATAGATCGGTTTTTTCCTGTGGGTGATCAGTTTGATGACGAAGTAAGGTAGTAACCGTGCCTCCCCGTAGTGGCCTGTGTATTCGCCAAACCACTCCGTCCCCTCGTGCTCCCTGGCACCAGGATAGAGGTATCCCTCAAAAACCCATTCAGCGGTGGCAGGAACTTCGATATCAATCGTCTTGCACTTGACCATTTCGAGCGGTGCCTGCCTGAGAGCTCCGGCCAGCTCGAACTCATCGACCCCTGGCGGCGTCCTCGTCGCCCCGACGATTTCTGTGATCGGATCCACACCGGTGACGACCGCCATGGGCATGGGTTTCCCCATGCTTTCATATTTCATGTAATTTTGCCGGCCATGAGTATATTCAGGGGCTCCCCAGCCGAGTTGGTTTTTCCCCTGTGTCTCCATTCTGTAAATGCCGGCATTCAGTCCCCCCGTATCCGGGTCCTTCGTAATGGAGATGGACAAGGTCCCCGGAAAAGGCCGTTTATCGAGTTCGTGCCATTTCACGTTGCATATTTTATTGAGGTCAATATTCTTCTCCTCGATGATTTCTTCCTGGCAGGGTGCGTTCTTCACCGTGACAGGCGGAATAAGTTTTTCGGTTCTTCTCATCCACTCGTCATTGAAGTCACTCCACTTCTCTATTCCCAACGACCACAAAAATCTATTATCGGTGGTGATCAAATTGGTCACCAGCGGGTAGTCTGCGCCCTTGATCTTTTCAAAGATGAGACAGGGCCCAAATTCCTGCAGAGCAATTCGGTTAATGCCGTTGACCTCCCAGTCAGGGTCTACCTCCTCCTTGATGCGAAGGACGTCATTCTGCTTCTCAAGAAAATTCAAAAATTCCCGCATGTCATACCAATTCAATTTTCCCATAAATCTTCTCCTCTTCCACAGGATTTTCTTTCTCTCCTCATCTATTTTTTGTAGTCCAACGGTTGCATGACGCGGACAATCTCACCCTTCAGGGAATTGATTGCACAGTTGGGGCAAAAGGTTGGGGGTAACTCATTTGGCTTCTTATAGATGACATAGGAACACTTGATGCACTTATAGACATGGATTAGTTCTCCCTGGTGGTCTGTCTGGCTCAGACATTTTTTCGACTTAGCCATTGTCCTACCGTGTCAACATTTCCATGAGCAAAACCTGTGCCGAAACGGTCACAAGAAGATTCCTCTGTGTTTTCAAACAAATTCCCATTTGCCCGAAAGGTTTGTTCTTATCTTCCCATGCCAAGTTGGCACAATTTATCCTCCTGACACAAAACGGAGAAAGACGATTTCATCTCCCCCTGAAAGACGGGTCGCCATTTTCTCAAGCCACATGATCTCTCGGCTGTTTACCAGAATAGAAATCCCGGGGGCCGGCTCAAGTCCATCTCTCTCTTCAAAACAGGTCTTGAGAGAGGGGTATCTTCCGATAAGCTGTGAGACCAGTTCACCCAACGTATTCCCCTGAAACGAGAATGTTTCATGACCGCTCCCTGTAATGCTCTCGATGCCCATGTAGAATTTTATGTTGACCGAGGTCATTTCAGGAATCACCAAATAGCAAGCACCCAATGGCGAATAAGCTCCAATGAACGAAATTCCAAATGCCAGAGAAAAACGTTTCGGTCATTTGGTATCGGGGTCTGGAATCTATTTCGGATCTGTCATTTGGCATTAGGATTTTGACTTATGCCTTGCCAGGTTTTCTCAGCGGAGCAAGATCTTGATCAACATCCTCCAGCCCTAATTCCTTCAACTTTTGGCTCGTTGGGATGCTCGTTTCTTGATCCCATCCTCTCGCTTCGTAGTACTCATTGAGCATCTTCTCATAGATGGGGCGAAGGATTTCCCCTTTCCGTGGCCCCGCTGGCGCAGGCGTATCGAGCATTCGCAGTGGAAGATAATCATCTTTCCTCTTTAACCCGCACCGAACGTTAAAGGCTTTTTCCACATTGTAAATTCTCTCCCCACACTGGAGCAGACGCTTCCCATCATACGGAGTCCCAGTCGCTGCGGTGAGCGCTTCAGCGATCAGATCCGGAAATTTGGAATCGGCGGCCATGAGACCTATCCATGTGAAGGCGAATTTGCAAAGGCCGAGTGAATCGAGGACTGCAGAATAGTTTTCAAACCAAGCATTCGCCTTTCCCTTGGCTTCTTCTGACTGAGGGTTCGCAGCCAACTCGGTGCCAAAAAGTTGAAGGGCTAAGTCTTTTCGACCAGATTCGTCAATGGCAGGGAAGGATTTGAGATGATCGCCACCTCGGGAAGCAGTCCCATAGGCCAGTCCCCAGAGGAGACTACTGCGGCAGTCTCCCCAGCTGTGTCCATATCCCTTCACATCCGTGGTGAAACCTTCCGCCTCTTTCCCGAGTCTTTTTGTCAGACGATGAACACCCTCACCTAATACCTTTCCAGACCCTTCACTCCTTACTGTTTTGAAAAACATGGTTTCAATGGCATCCTGGTCTCCCCATTCCAGGGCTATCCCATCGGTTTCCTCCTTTTTCAACAGACCCCGTTGATAGGCCTCCATCGCCAGCCCAAGTGTATTTCCAAACTCCATCATGTCAATCCCATATTGATTTGACAGATTTTGAAAGAAACAGACTGAGTTCATGTCATAATTGCCAAGGTTCGTACCAAACGCGGCGACGGCCACGAACTCAGGCTTCTCCCCTTTTTGGCCTTGATAACGTCCTTCCGTGACTTCGTGCCAGCTCGAACAATGGACTGGGCAGTTGAAGCAGGCCAAGTCTCTCACCTTCACTTTATCAAAGGCTTGCGTACTTAGCCTTGCAAAAAGATCCTCGGGGAGACCGATTTCCTGGCGGTTCTTGACGGGCAGCTTTCCATGGGCCTGATAAGAGTGCTGGATCAGCATTGTTCCATAAGCGGCAAACCGTTCGAACCCTGGGTGGCTTTTGATCGCCTTCATCATTTTTTCAACGATCTCCTCCGAGGCTTCAGGATCATTAATCTTGACATCCTTGCTTCCGGTGACGGCAATTCCCTTCAAATTCTTAGAGGCAAAAACGGTTCCCATGCCGGTCTTTCCACAGGCCCGGTAGCGATTGATGATCACCGTTCCGTAAAGGATGCCGTTTTCAGCGGCGGGTCCGATCAAGGCCGTCTTCAGTTCCCGGTCCCCGTGAATCTTTTTGAGCAGTTCATCGGCCTCCCACGTGCTCTTTCCCCAAAGTGGCCGTGCGTCGCGGATCTCTATCTGATCGTTGTCGATCCATAGATAGACGGGCTCTTTTGCCTTTCCCCGGATGACCAGATGGTCATATCCGGCAAATTTCAACTCCGGCCCGAAGTCCCCTCCGGCATTGCTGTCCCCAAAAATACCGGTGACCGGAGATTTAGCGGTAATCTCAATCCTTCCCGACGACGGAACAATCGTGCCGACGAGTGGACCCACACCCAAAATCACGACTGCACTCGGATCGAGGGAGTCCATCTCCGGGGGGATGTTCTCGTATAGGAGGCGGGCGTTCACCCCGGCTCCACCAAGGTAATCCTCGTAAAGGTAATTGGGCAAGGGTTCCTTCTTGACCCTTCGTTCGGTGAGATCGATATAGACCATGGTCCCCATGCGGCCGAACATAAACCCTCCTATTTGACAGAATCAGCCATTTTCTTCGCAAATTGATATCGCTTTTCTACCTCAGTCTTTTCTACTTTTTCGTAAGAGAGAGCACCGGTTTCACAGTACTTGACGCAATACGGATCTCCTTGGCATAGGGTGCATTTGATTAATTTTTTCTCGGAGGTAAGGGTCAAAGCGCCGAACGGGCAGATATTCATGCAGAGGTTACATCCGATACATCGACGGTCATCGATGATGCGCGCCCCTGTATCCAGATCTTCCCGGAGGGCTTTAGTCGGGCAGACTTTCATGCAAGCAGCCTCGGTGCACTGTTGACAGACGGTCGGGACATTGAGCCCGAATTCTTCAAACTTGATGATACGGATCCTCGATTTGGTGGGGTTTATGAGTCTGAAGTGCTTAAAGGAACAGCGGATCTCGCAGGCCCGACACCCCGTGCATTTATTTAAATCAAACGAAAGTACTTTGTGATCCATGTTCCTGGCCATGCCTCCGCCTCCTCACCTTTAGAAGCCCATAAATTCGGAACTAACATTTTTCACCTCGTTCTTATTACCTTGGTAGACAATATGCCCATTCCTAAGGACGTAGACCTTTTGGCAGATGCCCAAAGCGTGGTTGACATTCTGTTCCACCAGAAGGATGGTGGTTTGAAATTGTTCATTGATCCTCCGAATGCTCTCAAAGACCTTATCCACATAAAGAGGAGAGAGTCCTCCGGAAGGTTCGTCAATCAGGAAGAGTTTGGGGGAAAGCATCAGTGACATTCCGAGAGAGAGCATCTGCCGTTCTCCCCCGCTCAGCACCCCTCCCCTCAGGGTGCAACGGTTTTTCAATGCGGGAAAGAGGCTTAAAACCTTTTCAACATTCTCCCTCACCTTCTTGGAGTCTCGCTCCCGATGGCCGGCGACCTCCAAATTCTCCACCACGGTTAACCGTTTGAAAACCTCTCCGCCTTGGGGACAATAGACAATCCCGTAACCGACTCTCAAGTGTGGCGGGAGATGAGTGATATCATCGCCTTCAAATTTGATTTGTCCCTTTTCTGACTCGATTAAGCCAAGGATGGCCTTTAACAGGGTAGTCTTCCCCGCACCATTGTGACCTACCAAGGCGACCACTTCCCTGTGCGCCATGGCCATGGAGATCTGGTTCAGGACCTTTTTCTTGCCGTATGAGACTTCGACTCCGTCTAGTGTTAAGTGCACAAGACCTCCCCTTTTTTACGATTCCCAGATAGCGAAGTCCCGAGGAAGGCCTCGACCAGTTTTGGGTTTGCCTTGATGTCTTCCGGTTTTCCGTGGGCAATCCCGTGTCCTTCGACCAACAGGTGGATCTCGTCAGAGATATTCATGACGACATCCATATTATGCTCGACCAGGAGGATGGTCCGCCTTTGACTTTTGACCAACCGGATCATCAGATCGATAAGACGGACAATCTCCTCCCGATGTAATCCCACGGTGGGTTCATCCATGAGGAGAAGATCAGGGTTACTTGCGAGAACCCGTGCCACGCTCAGGAACCTCTGCTGGCCGTGAGATAGATCTTGGGCCAGGTCACTCCCCCGATCGGCAAGCCCTACAAACTCAAGAATCTCGATCGCTTTCTCCTTATTTTTCTTCTCCTCTTCAAAAGCTGCCTTGGTTCTAAGGAGGGCATGGTGTACCCGTTCTCCTTTTTGGCTTGGGAAGCCTATGAGAATATTCTCAAGAACAGAAAGGCGATTGAAGACGCGCGGTTCCTGAAATGTCCGGCCGATCCCGATCCGAGCAATGGTGGTGGGGGGAAGCGCAAGGATGGACTGATTTTTGTAGTAGATCTTGCCCGAAGTGGGTTGCAGCAACCCGGTAATCAGGTTGAAAATCGTTGTCTTACCCGCCCCATTGGGACCGATCAGGCTGGTGATCGAACATTCAGCCGCTTCCATGTAAACATTGTCGACGGCCTTAAGTCCACCAAAATATTTCGTCAGGCCTTGAATAACTAGGACGCTCCGATTCCCACTCATACCTTATATTCTCCTACGAGGCCTTGGGGACGAAAGAGCATGAAAAAGATAAGGAGAAATCCGTAAAACATTTGCTGAATGGGTGGGGCCACCTCACTCGGGATATTGAGAAACCGGAGCGCTTCAGGGAAGAGGATGAGAAGAATGGTTCCCAAGACAGAGCCCTTGAGGGACCCGCTTCCACCGATGATGACGATGGTCACGATCAAAATCGACTCCGAGAGGGAGAAACTCACCGGATGGAGGGTAGTAAAGTAGTGAGCGTGTAAGGAGCCCGCTAAGGCTGCAAACCCACTCGAGATAGCAAAGACGATGACTTTGTAGTGCACAATATTTTTTCCGAGAACCAGGGTGGCAATCTCATCCTCGCGGATCGCCTTAAGAACCCTTCCAAAAGGAGAAACCAATAGTCTATGAATGATTCCGTAAGAGGCCAAACTGATTAAACCGTAGAGGAACAGATATCCTAGATTCGAGGAGATAGATATCCCCAGGAAACTGGGGTTTGATATCCCGTAGAGGCCAAAGGGGCCTCTCGTGACCGAGACCCAGTTATAGAGCACGCCCGAGATCATCATTTGAAACCCAAGGACGGCGAGAATGAAGTAATCTCCACCCAAACGGAGCGTCACCAGAGCTAGAACGATTCCGATCAGCATGGCCAAGAGGATGGGAATTCCGGTGGCCGCCCAAAATGAGAGCCCGAGTTTGAGACCCAGGAGAGAAGAGGCATAGGCACCGATACCAAAAAAAGCTGCCTGGGCTAAGGAGAAGAGTCCTGTAAAGCCGACGAGAATGTTGAGTGAAACAGTAAGGATAACGTAAATGCAGATCAGAATAAGAAGGTGGAAAACATAGTCCAATGTTAAGCTCCTCGCGAAGCGATCATCTTCCCGAAGATCCCTTTGGGTCGGAAGACGAGGAAAAGAATGAGGAGACCGAAGGTGATTGTACCTTGCCATTGGGCTGAGATCTTGAGCACGCTCAGGTTCTGGACCAGGCCCACGAGCAGAGCCGCAACTCCAGCACCCGGGAGATAACCTACGCTCCCAATGATGACTGCCACGGCAGCGATCAAAACGGCATCCCACCCCATGATGGGCGTAACGCCCACATCGAGACCGACAAAAATACCAGCCACTCCGGCGAGAGCAGCCCCCAAGATAGTGATGAAAAGGTAGAGGCGACGGGTCTCCAGTCCGATGATCAATGCCAACTCCGGATGATCAGAAAGCGCTCGGATCATCTTCCCCACCCGAGTCTTTGCAAAAAGAAGGTGGAGCAACGGAAAGATGATCAGGCAACAAAGAATCACCGTCATGTGAAGCTGGGTGATCACCAACGAACCAATCTGGTAGGCCTTGAGAGGCTCTTCGGTAATCAACTTGGGGATCGCTCCAAACAAGAGGATCAGCCCATTTTCGACCACAATAAAAATTCCCAGGGAGGAAATCAGGAACGCAGCTAAGCTCACCTTTCTTTCCCTTAGAGGCCGATAACCCCGGACTTCAATAGCGATCCCGAGAAGGATAGATAGTGTAATGGCAAAAAGGATGGCAACCGGCAAAGGAAGGTTCATCCCCTTAACAACAAAGTAGAGGGTATAACCGGATAAAGTGAAAACCGCTCCGTGAGCGAGATGGAAAATATGGGTGGAGTTGTAAATGAGAGCAAAACCTACCGCCATCAGGGCATAGATGGCGCCTGACACCACACCATTCACAATCAGTTGGAGGACCATCTTTGGCTCTTGACCTAGAAGATTTTCGTGCGCCTATTGGTGTTTCATGAATTTCCCGTCCTTGACCATCTTGATGATCGGAGGTTTAATCACATCCCGTTCTGGGCCGTAGGTGATCGCCCCCGTTATTCCGGGATAGTCTTTAATCTCGATCAGTGACTTTCGGATGCCTTCTGCTGTGTAGCCTCCCTTTTCGATGGCTATGGTGAGGGTATACATGGTGTCATAGTAAAGGGCTCCCCAGATTTCACCTTCCTCGTTATACTTCGACTTGTATTTGTCCAGGAAACTCTGCTGAATATCAAGATAACCGTAAATGGCACCATTGGCGGCCGAGCCGGCTGTCTGGAGCCAGACGGGTGACTCAATGGGGTCCGCATAGAACTGGAGGTTGACCCCCGACTCAACGAGTTGTTTCATGGCAAGGCCTCCCTGTCGAGCAAAAGCGGCTATATAAATAGAATCGGGGTTAGCATTCTTTATCTTGATGATGGGGGATCGGTAATCGACCCCTTCCTCGGCAAGCATCTCCATTCCCACGACTGTTCCACCCAGTTCTTCAAAACGTTTCTTCACACCTTCGGCAATTCTCCGAGTCGACTCATTTTGGAAAAAGAGGATGCCCAGTTTTCTCTTTCCCTGCTGCTTGTAGGCAAAATCGACAACTGCCATGGCGCTCGGAACGGTGTTGATACAATTTCTAAAGCTCCATTTCGACATCTTGGCAATATCAGGATGGGTGCTGAGGGATGTGATGAAAACGGTATTCTCCTTATCCGCCACGGGGATCATCGCAAGAGCTGTTGCGGTTAAAGAACCCACGACCACTGGAACCCTATCCACGCTGATCAGCTTCTTAATCGCTGAGACGGCTGCGGTCGGAGTTCCCTTGTCATCTTCCCATATGGGAGCAATTTTGCTTCCTTTAATGCCTCCTTTCGCATTGATCTCCTCAATCGCCAGATCAACCCCTTTCTTCATGTAAGTGCCATAGAATGCGGCTGGTCCTGTCAAACACGATACGATGCCAATCTTAATTTCCTGGGCAGCCGAATCGTGGGGAGTGGGGAAAAGAACGAAATGGAGAAAGAAGGCACACAGAACGACTTTCATCATCTTATCCATAACGATCCTCCTTACGAGTGGAATAGTGTTACTAGGGAGCAATTTCTATGCCAATACAAAAACCCCCTGATTCCCAAACCATGTCCTGTTGGGGGAAGGTGAGAAAAACCCTTATTCCGTTGGAGAAGGGATGCTTTAATAATGAGCGAAATCGATTTCTTTTGTTGCCACTTCAGGAGGGATCATCCATCGACGGTCTTTCATCACTTTACTTAATTCAACATGGAAATCAATCTTCAATAAATGAGGAATCACTCTGGTCCATTTCTTCAGGGCATGCCAATTTGACATGCCAAAACAGAGCAATCATGACAATCTGGCTTGGTTCTAATGTTCCGGGGCTTCGGGTTTTTTCGTATAACAAACTCGTGCGATTCTCTCCTTTAGGTTCCAATATTTCCCACCGCCAGGCAGATAGACAAAGGGTCTACACTTTTCCATGTCGATCGTTTCTCTGAAGGCTGGATCTCCAGTCCCTTCAATATCTGATAGAAGGACTTCCTCATTGACCTGGACAGCGACGACCTCGCCGACAAAGCAGTCATGAGAACCGAGATAAAGGACCTGAACGACCTTGCATTCCAAATTGACAGGACACTCTTTAATCACGGGGGGCTTCACCCGAGCGGCCGGGAGGGGGGTCAGGTTTGCGACACTGAACTTATCTTCCTCACTGCCAGAAACATTGCCACAATAGTCTGTTGCCCAGATAAGCTCTTCGGTGGGGATGTTAATGACAAACTCCCCCGTTTCGGAGATCAATCCATAAGAATATTTTGAAGGTTGGATGCTTATTCCCAAAAGGGGAGGTTTGGAACAGAGGATCCCTCCCCATGAGATGGTAATAATGTTAAGCTTTCCCGTCTTAGATATACAAGTGACGAGAAAGGCAGGAGCAGGGTAAAGGAGAGTCGCCGGAGCGATGATTTACTTAACCATGGAAAACCTCTCCAAATTCCGATAAGAGGCTTCCACTGAACCCTCAATTCCTCTTCGAGACCTCATAAAATATGACATGGGTATGCTCAGCAGGTGCCTTTGCAATCTCCTCCATTGCTTGAGTGAAGGCCTTGATAAGGGCTTCTTCTGTTCCGCTGTTCTTCCCTCAAGCATATGAATATGTATGACCGGCATGGCAATTCCTCCTTCTTCAAGTCCTCCGACTTTCAATTTGGGCGCTTGAGTTACCCCTTTCTTTCCATGTTCAGACTTCGATTTGGTACTTTTCTATCTTTCGATAGAGATTTCGGAGGCTGATGCCCAGGGCCTTCGCCGTACGGGTTTTGTTCCCTTTCAATTCCCTGAGGGTCCGTTCGATCAAATCTCTCTCAAGGGAGACAAGGGTCGAGGTCGATTTTTGGATTTTCACATTTTGGGCCAATATTGAGAGAGGAAAATCTTTAATAGAGAGGGTATTACCGGTTGAAAGGATCAACCCCCTTTCCAATACATTGGCCAATTCCCTTATGTTGCCGGGCCAATGATAGTTCTTCAGGCATTCGATGGCCTCGGGTGAGATCGTTTTTCCCCACCCGCCATCGATCTCCTTATTCTTTAAGAAGTAATCAACCAGCAAGGGAATATCCTCTTTCCTTTCTCTTAAAGAGGGCAAGCTAATCGTAACCACATTGAGCCGATAGAAGAGGTCTTCCCGGAAACGGCCTCGTTTGACCTCCTCCTCCAAATTTCGGTTGGTGGCAGCGATGATCCTGACATCCACTCGAATCTGTCTGTTTCCCCCCACTCGGCGAAACTCCCCGAGCTCGATCACCCTGAGCAATTTGGCCTGGATATTCGGATTCATCTCAGAGATCTCATCAATGAAGAAGGTTCCCCGGTCCGCCATTTCGAAGAGACCGTGTTTGAGGGCGGAAGCCCCCGTGAAGGCCCCTTTTTCGTGGCCAAAAAGTTCATTTTCAAGGAGGTTTTCCTGAAGGGCGGCGCAGTTGACAACGATGAAAGGTCCCTCGGACCGTTTACTCTTTTTGTGGATGGTGTTGGCAACCAGCTCCTTGCCTGTTCCACTCTCTCCCTCAATCAATACAGGGGAGGAGGTAGGGGCCACTTTATTGGTCAGGTGGATCACTTCTCGGATATTCTTACTTCTGCCGATGATTGTATCGTAAGGATTTCGATGCCTTAGCTGGTCTTTCAGGAGGAGGTTCTGTTTTTGAAGATTCGACTTCTCATAGGCCTTCTGAACGATGAGGTCCAGTTCCGAAAGCTTACAGGGTTTCGTGAGGTAGTCGTAGGCTCCAAGTTTCATCGCCGCGATGGCGGAGTCGATCGTTCCTTGGCCCGTGATGATGATGACCTCCATATTCGAATGGATCTTTTTTAACCTCTGCAGAAGTTCAATTCCGTCCATCCCCGGCATCTTGATATCGACCAGGGCCACGTCAAAATCTTTCTGCTCAGCAGCTGTGATCGCCGACTCGCTCGATTCGAATCCTTCGACCGAACTTCCATTCTGAGAAAGTCGCCTCTGCAAAAGTTTTCGGAAGGGCGCCTCGTCATCAACCACCATAATCCTTTTCAGACCGTTCATGAGTTTCGCGCCCCTAATCGTTTTGGTAAGATGACCGAAAACGTACTTCCCTTTCCTACTTCACTCTCCACTTCGATTCTTCCTTTCAACCTCTCCATGATCATATAACAGATGGCCAATCCAAGGCCCGTTCCCTTTCCTGGAGGTTTGGTCGTAAAGAAGGGGACGAAGATATGTTTAAGTGTTTCCGATGGGATTCCTTTTCCATTATCCGATATCTTGATGATCACCTTCCCGTTAGAGTAATGGGTTCCCACCTTGACCTGGCCGTAAGGTTCGACCACCTCCACGGCGTTTTTTAAGATGTTGAGGAAAACCTGTTGTAATTGAGAAGGATCGGTGATTACCTCAAGCGGTTTGGAGGGGAGAGGTTTTTCAATGCGAATCTTCTTGGACCTCGCCTCGAATTCAACCAGAGCGATGGCTTTGTGGATGACCTCCAGGAGGTTGGTTCGGATGGGTCTGAGAGGATCATCCCGGGCAAAGTTGAGGAGGTTCCGGGTGATCTCCTTGCAGCGATAAGTCTGTTCGATGATAATCGTTAAATATTCTGGAACCTCCTCCGGACCCCCCAAGGTCAGTTTCCCGTTCCGATTCCACTTGTCCAGCAATTCTTCCGCATACCCAGCGATGGAAGCCAGGGGATTATTGATTTCATGGGCGACACCGGAGGCCAACTCTCCCACAGCTGACATCTTGGAGGCTTGGATCAGTTGCTCTTCCATCTTCTTCCGTTCTAAGAGATCCCTCATGATAATCTGAAGCCCTGAGGTCTTTTTTTCCTCCTGGATATCGGTCAAACTGATTTCCACAGGGATCTTCACCCCTTCACAGGTGATCATTTCGAGTTCAAAAGGTTCTTTCTTATTTCCCCGTATCACCTCTCGAAAAATCTCTTTGAAAAGCTTTCTGTCATGGGGAGCGATAAAATAATAGACCTTCTTTCCATTTAAACTCGATCGGTGTCCGAAAATTCTTTGGGCAGCTTCATTGAGGGAAATAAAGTTTCCCTCTGGGTCGGTCACAAAAATCCCATCTCGGGCCTTTTCAAAGAGGTTCTTATACTTCAGTTCAATCTTCTCTTTTTCCGAGATATCTTCGTGGAAGACAGTTACTCCGGTGACCTCTTTCCTCTCATTGAAGAGAGGAAGGATCTTAAAGTTGAGGGTCACCGTTCCCTTCGATTTCGTTTTTATCTTAAAGCCCTTCTCCTCCAGAGGGATTTTGGTCTCCATCACCTGTTTGCATTTTTCGTAGAATGAATTCTCGATCGATTCCCTCGCCACCCGCTTCATATTTTTCCCGAGCACTCTTTCGGCAGGGGTGCCGAGCATATTTTCCATCCCCCGATTCCATGTGAGGATATTTAAGGATCGATCGAGGACCATAATCCCATTGGTGATGCTTTCAATGATGTTCTCATTAAATTCTTTTAATTCTTCAATATACTTGGAGCTCTTCGTTTTTTCGGTGGTATCCTCAATGATGCATAGAAGATTATTCTTCCCGTCATTATTTTTAAAGGGAATGCCTTTGACGGTGATGTAGAGAGAGCGCCGAGTGGATTGAAAGGAGAGAGGAAAGTTTGTCAATTCGAAAGCCTCTCCTTCCAAACCTCTTTTTAAATGGGACGCAAGGCCGGAGGAAATTACCCAAGGGAAATTAAGGAAGTCTTGTCCAATCAGGTCCTTTTTAGGAAGGCCAAAGAGTTTGGAGTGAGCCGGGTTGGTTGTCAGGAGAAGACCCTTGGGATCCAAAGTAAAGATTGCCACCGGGGCGTTTTTAATGATATTTTCGTAAAAACGGCTCGCCTTCTTAATCTCATTGGTCTTCTTTCTGACTAACTCCCTGAGCTGTTTTTGGAGCGATATCCTTGGAATCGAGAGTTCGAACCCTCGGTCTTTTAAAATTTCTTTCTTACCGATCGTATATTCACATATATCGTTCCCTCTTCCAATACAGGAGGTTTCAATACAATCTAAACGGCCCTCCATGCCTGTTTTCGCAAATCGATGAGTTGCTTTCATAAAAGCAAGAAAAATTCCACGCGTATAATCACACACCGCCTTTTCTGGAGTTTGGTTATTTTCCACATAAGCCCAACCTTCAAAAGCATTCTTACATTGAATGACCGTCCAGCCCTCAGTCCAGTTCAAATCAATGACTTTAAAATCCCCAAACCCTGCATCAGAATAGATCTTAATTCCTGTTAAGAAACCAGCAGAGTTGGGTGGAAGGTTCCCTTTCCTGATCATGGGAATCAAAAAAGAATACCCTCCTCGGATGCCAGCCTGGAAGATCACAAAATTGGAGTTTTCCCCCGCCTCCCGCTCTATCACCCGCCGTATTTGATAAAAGCCCTGCTTGATATCAAAAAAGGCCATCCTTGTATCTCCCACATTCATCCATCCTCTCTCTTTATAACTGATGAGATGAAGGGATAGGGGGAGGGCCGAAGAAGTTGTGATCGTTCTATTTTCCAGCATCTGTTTCTCCTTTACATCTCGTAATTACAATAAAAAATACATAAATTTAAGAAAGAAATCAAGATTAGAAAAAAGCTATTGGGAAAAACCAGCAATCCTCCACTTGATCGTCAAATTTATGAGGGAAGCGTCAGGAGAAAAATTTTAATATTACGAATTTTTCAAAAAATATTTTTATTCTGAGATACCTTCTGTCGTAGAGGGGAGGGGGCGGATCAGAGATTCAGTAAAAGGAGGGGCAATAAAAGCTTAAGATTTTGGGCTTCCCACTTTCAATTTCAATCTGTCAGAGGGATAGATTCGATCGTTGCCGTCAAGATTATTCCAGTTTTTGATCTCTGATATACTCACATTATGTTTACTCGCAATACTCCAGAGAGAATCCCCTGTTTTCACCACATAGATGATCTCTTTCTTTCCTTTTTCATTCTGTGAAGCTACCAAGGGGGTATCTCCCTCCAATACTTTTATTTTAAGTTGATCTCCCGGCATGAGTTTCTTCTCCGGATGGAGTTTATTCCAGGCGCTGGGGGCGCCGATATTGACCCCCATCTCATTGGCAATGCTCCACAATGTATCTCCCTTTTTGATGATATAGGTGATCTCCTCTGATCCGGAAAGCCTGCCTTTTTCACCGGATGGTTTCGATGCCAACGGACCGGGTTTGATCTCCTTCTCTTTTGGGAGGGGGATGAGGAGGTTCGTACCGGCCGATAAGCGGCTTCTCTTTTCCAAACGGTTAATCTCCAGGATCGGTTCCAATTCGACCCTGTAAAGACGGGCGATTTGCTGGAGGGTCTCTCCCTTTTTCACGATATGAGTTTTGAATGAAGTCTTTCCTCCGGGGCGGAGGGATTCAAAATTCTTCAGGAAAAGGTCTTGCTTCCCGAAAGGAATTTTAATCTCATATTCCGGAACATCAGGGGGAGTGCACCATCTCCGCAATTCGGGGTTAAGTTCTTTCAACTCCTCAACCGTGATCTCACAGGCTTTTGCAATGAGCCGGAGATCCATGGCAGGGGGAACCATGACCTTATCATATCGAAGGGGTTCCTGGTATTCGATGCCGATGAATCCGTATTTTTCAGGGTCCTTGGCGAGGAGGGCGGCGGCGATCATCTGGGGGACATAATGTTTGGTCTCCTGTTTGAGGTATCGATATTTGGTCAATTCCCAGAAGTCCTCCGTCCTGTAACGTTTCATTCCAATGGCGATCTTGTTCTCTCCCGCATTATAACCGGCGGCGGCAAGGTACCAGCATTCGAACATATCATAGAGGTCCTTCAGATATCCGGCAGCGGCGATCGTTGATTTCTCGGGATCCCTCCTCTCATCCACCCACCAGTTTGACTTCAAACCGTATCTTTTCCCGGTCAGGTAGATGAACTGCCAGGGCCCCATGGCCTTGCTCCTTGAATAAGCGTAAGGGTTAAATCCACTTTCGATCATTGAAAGATAGACCAGGTCTTCGGGAAGGCCCTTTTCCTTCAAAACCTCCCTCATGAAGGGGATATATTTTTCGGACCGGGCTAGCCAGTTGGAAAAACTGTTTCTGGCCGTGGTTTGAAAATAATGAAGAAAGTGTTCCACCTTTTCATTGATGACGATGGGGATATCGAACTCTTTTTTCCTCCCGAGTGTGTTTCCAGAAAGAATTTCGAGATTGAAATCGTCACTCGAT
The DNA here is from genome assembly GCA_030017685.1 of Thermodesulfobacteriota bacterium. Classification (GTDB taxonomy): domain Bacteria; phylum Desulfobacterota; class BSN033; order BSN033; family UBA1163; genus RBG-16-49-23. Next base: position 44,827 of record JASEHH010000014.1, read on the forward strand.
TCATCACTGATGGGAAGATTCAAGCTCCTCATGCCCACTTGATTTTCAGGAACTGAAACAGGGGAGGGTGCAGGGGCAGGATCATCGCTTCGGAGCGGAACAGACTGATCGTGAAAGAGTTCTTCCAATTCGGACTGGGTGAAGAGGGAAAGCTCGCCCGCCTCCTTTGGCGGAACATTAAGATGGCTTTTTGAAGAAAGGGAATGGATGCCGGGCAGACATGCGGAGGAGAGAAGCAAAATTATCCCCGCACAAAGAATCCTGTGCATGATGAACGTTCCTCCTGGAAGATTGAGAGGGTCAATGACAGATTAAAGAACCAAAATTTATAAAAAAATGGCATATATCTTTTATTCTTGTCAAGTCAAAAATTTGAGATTTCTGAAAAAGTCTAGAAATCTCTGATTACATCGATTAGGGACCGATTGCACAGATTAGAAATGCATTGATAAATAAAGAAAAATCTGTGGAATCATTTTTTTGAAATCTGTGTAATCAAAGAGCGAAAAGTAGTTTTTCAAAGCTCTCATTTTGGAGGGTTCTCCTGACCGAATCATTTCCCGATCCAATTTTGTAAGAGAATGTTCAAATTTGTTCCTGACTTTAACCTTCTATTTATATATTTTTATCGTCATTTCGCCGGAATCTATTGAGGGACTCCAATATCCAGCAAGTTTTGTGCCAGAGGCGGGGGTAGCCTTACGGGTCCGTTCCAGTTTTGACAGGCAGGTTTGGATCAGCGGACCATTCGACCCAGGATCCCCTATAGAGACGGACATTGGGATAACCGAGGACATATTTCAGGGTGAAGTAGAGATGGCTGGCTTCTCTTCCGGTCCGACAATGGACGATGACCTCTTTATCCTTCGTGATTCCCAATTCTGCGAAGAGCTTCTCCAGATCCTCTCTCTTCTTCCATACTCTGACCTCATCCCCCTCGAGGGTCATCTCCCAGAACAGATTCCTCGCTCCGGGGATGTGACCTCTGCGGATCTCTTCGCCCTCTTCGCCGCTATACTGTTTGGGAGGCCGGGCATCGACGATCACGGCCCCTTTTGTTGAGAGACGGTCCCGAACCCATTTTTTTTCCGCCAGACTTTCGGGCTTGACTTTGCCGAAAAATTTCTTGGGGGAGAGGGAAGGATAGTTTTGAATCACCGGAAGCTTCTCGATTGTCCATTTCTCCCATCCTCCAATGACGACCCCGACCTTTTTATGGCCCAGATGGTCAAAGATCCATGCAAGAAAAGTGGCATTAGGATTCGATTTCTCCGAATAGAGGATGACCCACATCGGATTGGAAACACTTAAATATTCCCCGATCAATTTCTCGAGGAAGATCCGGTCGGGCCCCTGGGCAGGAATTCCGGTTCTCGGGACCCGGAGGGTTTCGAAATGGAGATAGACGCTATTCGGAATATGACCCTTGAGATAGTCCAGAAGGGAGTCTCGCATATCGATGATGCGAACAGAAGGATGGTTCACGAGAGGAACCAATTCCGCTGTCTCGATGAGTTTTGGGAAGTTCATGTTTTTAAGAAGAGGGGTTTGGGCATCGAGGAAGGTGGGGAGAAAGAGAAGAGAAAAGGAGAAGAAGCATCCCATCAGGAGATGGAAACTTCGCTTCCCCGTATTTCCAATTTCCAATTTCTCATTTCTCATTTGCAATTTAGGATGTCCCCCTCTTCTTCTCAAGGGCTTTCCGGTAGAGTTGAAGATAGGCCTCTGCTGATCTCTGCCAGGAGAAATCAGAGGCCATTGCATTCCGGATGAGTTTTGTCCAGCGTTCCGGTTGAGCATAGAGGCCCATGGCCGTTTTGATCTGGTTCAGGAAATCCTTCGAATCGTAGCGGGCGAATTTAAAACCGTTTCCTATTCCTGTAGAAGGGTCAAAGTGAGTGATCGTGTCATCGAGTCCGCCGGTAGCCCGGACCACTGGAATGGTCCCGTACTTCAGGCTGTAGATCTGATTGAGGCCGCAGGGCTCGTATTTCGATGGCATGAGGAAAAGGTCGGCTCCGGCTTCAATCTTGTGAGCGAGTCGATCGTCATAGGCAATTCGGATCCCTGCTTTTTGCGGGTATTTCTGGGCGATCCGGCTGAAGAGGTCGTGGTATTTCTGCTCCCCTGTGCCCAGGAGGACAAAGCCGATGTCAAAGGTGAAGAGTTCATCGATGATCTCTGCGAGGAGGTCAAATCCCTTCTGGTCAGCCAGTCTCGAGATCATCCCGAGGAGAGGGGCTTTTTCGAGAGAGAGTGGAAGACCGTATTCCTTCAGCAGATCTTTTTTGCATTCTTTCTTCCCTGAGAGATCGTTCAGGTCATAACGGGCAATGAGGTGGGGATCATGCGAGGGATCCCAGTCCTGGTAATCCACGCCATTCAGGATGCCGTAGAGATCCTTTCTTCTCTTTCTTAAAATCCCTTCCAGTCCATAGCCGTATTCGGGATTCTGTATCTCTTCGCTATATTTCTGGCTCACCGTGTTGATGGCATCGCCGTAGACGATTCCCGCCTTCATCAAATTGATCCTCTCCCAGAATTCGATTCCCTCCGGGTTATACATCTCCGGGGGAAGGCCGGTGAGCGAGAGCTTCTCCTTTTTGAAAAGGCCCTGATAGGCGATGTTGTGGATGGTGAAGACCGTTGCGGTGCGTCCGAAAAGGGGATCGTTACCGTAGATCGACTTGAGATAGGCAGGAATCAATCCGGTCTGCCACTCGTGATGGTGAATGACATCCGGTGAGAATTGGATGTGCCGGGCCAAATGGAGGACCGCTCTGGTGAAGAAAACAAAACGTTCCGCATTGTCGAAGTAATCCCCCTTGGGGGTGCTGTAGAGATATTCCCTGTCGAAAAACTCGTCCCTGCCGATGAAATAGACCGGAATATTTTTGTCCAGGTAGCCCTGATAGACCTCTGCCCGAAGGGTTTCATCTCCGAGGGGCACCTCAATCTCTTCTCCCAGATACTGGAGCGGAAACCCGGAGCGTTTGACCATCCGGTAATAGGGCATGACCAGTATCACCTCGCATCCGAGCGGGTGAAGGAATTTGGGAAGCGCGCCTGCCACATCCGCCAGCCCTCCTGTTTTAGCAAAGGGGACGGCTTCCGGAGTCGCAAATAGGATTCGAAGGGGTTTATTCATTATTAAAACCTCATTGCAAATTGGTAATTGCAAATTGCAAATTTAAAAATTTAAGAATATTTTACACTTTGCATTTTACAATTTTCATTTTTCATTGGATTTTTTTGGGGGTTCTCCCCATATCAGGACCCGGTGGGGAAAGGGGAGTTGAATCCCTTTCTCATCGAATCGGATTTTGATCCTTCTCCGCAATTCCCTTCCCACCTCCCATTGTTTCAGGGGAACGGTTTTCACCATCATCCGGATGA
>JASEHH010000090.1 GCA_030017685.1 Thermodesulfobacteriota bacterium
AAGAATTGAGTTGCCCTATCTTCCAATCGGTTTCCATCCGGATGGTCCTTTCAGCAGCCTCTGTGATTACCAGATGGGTCTCCACATTCGATTTTGCGAGGACCTCCAATAGCCTGATGCCATAGATGGCTCCGGTGGCACCAGAGATTCCTACAATTATTCTCTTCATCTCATCTCCCCTTGACGATTTTCTGAAGGACAGGAATTATCCTTTTTTTCACCTCTTCAGGGACCCCCACCTTTTCAAAGCCTTCGGGTCTGGGTTTTGTCGCATCCAAGCCCATCTTTGCCGTTAAGAATCCATCACCCGAAGAGGGATCGATGGGTTGACCTCTCAAGTTCGTCATGACAATCAGATCCTTGTCCGCCTGAAATCGGGTTGCCAGAGCCCATTCCAATTCCTGATCGTCCTGTATGTTTATATCGGTATTGACGGCAATAACCTTTTTAATATTGGTAAAGGAAAGAGCAAGCGATAAGGCCCTTCGGATTTCGCCTTTATTCTCCGTACCAAGACTAATCACAGCATGGGCACCAAATGTCCCGGGAATGAGGCGAATCTCCTTAATGGTAGGGATTTCCCTTTTCATCTTCGGAACAAAGTCAAGGCCGTGGACAAGGTAGAGAAGGTTGTCTACCTCGAGGCTCCAGGGAACAATGGCATGGTAGATGGCGTCTTTTCGTAAAGTGATAGCCATGACCTGAATGGTCGGGCTTTTTGAGAAACCCATATAGTATCCGCTTGATTCTCCGAGAACTCCGTCCTCTTCCTTACCTTTGGGATCGATATAACCTTCGATCAGAACCTCTGCGAAGGCAGGAATTTCAAGGTCAACGTTTTCAGCCCTTACCATTGGAACAGCTTTTTCCCTGATGCCTCCGGCTATGGAAAGTTTATCCAACCCTGTCGGCGCTTTGAGGATTGAGGCGATGAAGATGAGAGGATCCATGCCGATGACCGTGGCGATCTCCATCTTCTGCTTCTTCTTTTTGTATTTTGCGTAGATTTCCGCAAGAGGAGGGTTGAGCAGTGAAATGCCGAGCCGGTCTTTTCCCCTTACCTCCATCCTGTGAAGGCCCCTTCCGATTACACCGGTCTCCGGATCCCTGGCCGATGAGAAGCCCGAGGTAATGTAAGGGCCGGAATCTCCTGCGTAGTGGGTCAGGACAGGGAGAAGTTTTTTCAAATCTATCCCTTTTTTAAACACCGTTCCTGGAGAAGAATCCCGGATCAGAATAGGAGAAATTCTTTTCTCCATCCGTTTGGGGAATTCTTCAAAGAGTTTTTCGGGATCGATTCCCAGAGCAAGGCTGAGGCGCTTCCTCGTTCCGAGAAGATTACCCACCACAGGCAAACGATGGCCCTTGACCCGTTCAAAAAGAATGGCCGGCGCCTCCTTTTTGCCCATTTCGGAAAGGACGGCTGAGATTTCATGTTTAGGATCAAGAAGAGTTGAGATGGAAAGAACGTCTCCTCGAGCCATTAGCTCCTCAATGAAATATTTGATCCCTGATAATGGCATAGAGTGATTCCTTCAAGGCATTAACTAAACTTATTGACCTCTTTAATGATCTTAATCGACCAGGGTTTCTCCTGGAGTTGACCCCTTCCCAGACGGACCCAGAGGAGGTCCGGGTATTTTGATTCGGATTTTGAGACCATTGCCATAGCAAAGGTACTCCGGTATTTATATCTTCGATCCGCCGGCGTCAAATCCCGGACAATCAGTTCCATCTCTTTGTCCTCAGGAATGAGTGCAAGGTCAGTTAAAACAAAGGTGTCGTACTCTTTTCTTGCCATGTTATCCTCCTTAATCCTTAAACCCGTAATTTTTCCAGTTCTGGAGCACTTTCTCCTGGATCTCTTTGGGATAGACATTGTTGAATGAAACTTTGATCGGAAGATCCGATTTGGACCAATGAAGCGGGAAGGTGCAGTCAAACAGAACCTGGGCGCCGCGGCTCCATTTTCTATCCTCAGGATCGGCAAAGGGGTAGAGAGGGGTTCCGACGGACTGTTCATATTTCCGGATGCCCCGGATGGGATGGCATTTTGTTGCTAAGGCATGAATGACATCGTCTTTATTGTAGATGTTGGTCTCTTCGTCTACGACGATGACCATATGGAACCATGGACTCAACTTGCTTCCAAAGACAAGGTTGGCAATCTGGGAAGCAATATTGCTGTAGATGGGTTTTACACCTACCACGACCATGTGATGGGTCGATTCGGGAAGCATAAAAACCCCTGTGATAGGAATCCCCTGACTCTCCAAAAGTTTCCGCATCTCTAATCCTAACGAAAAGGATCGAAGAAGTTGTCCTTCATCCGTTGGGACTCCCATGTTGGAGACCGTCAGAATGGGGTTGTTTCTGAAGGTGATCGCTTTTATCCGGTAGACGGTTCGGGGTTCCCTTGGAGAGGTTCGATAACCCGTATATTCACCAAAAGGGGCCTCTTCAATCAAGAGATTGGGGATCACTTCCCCCTCAATGATGATCTCTGCGTGGGCTGGAACTTCTAAATCACAGGTTTCACATTTGACCAGTTCTACCGGCGCTCCCATCAGCATCCCTGTAAACTCATCCTCGGGGATCGGCGAGGGAGCGCATGCTGCCACACCTGCCAGAGGATCGCATCCGATTACTGTGGCAAAAGGCATGGGTTTGTTTTTCGGGACGTACTTACCATAAAACATCTTACCCATATCGGAGAAGGGGAGCACTGGGCCTACCATGGTCTTTTCGTCGAAGACCATCTGGCGATACATACCCCAGTTGACTGCCTGGGTTTCGAGGTCTTTAGAAACAACAAAATGCCAGGTTGCCAGATACCTTCCGCCATCCCCGTCATGGACCATAGGGCCCGGGAGTTTAAAGAGATCCGCATCTTTCCCTGTCCAGATGTTCTCTTTGCAGGGTGCTTTCTTCTTGTCCAGGAGGATAGATTTAATGGGGTCGCCGGTTGTCCTCTTCACATATTCATTCGATATCTCCGGCACAAAGGCATCCGGCTTCATCCCCATGGCAATGGCCAGCCTCTTGTAGGTGGCCAGGGGAGCTCCAAAGGCCTCAAACCCAGGATAGTCCTTTATCTTTTTGAAATAAGGGGAAGCCGATTTCTTCTCGCAAACCCTTCTTACGATGGCTCCCATTTCAAGGTCCCAGTCCACCTCCTGCTGGATCGTCACGAGGTCATTATTTGCTTCCAGCGCCTTGATGAATTCCCTGTTATCTTTAAAAACCGGGTAAGGCATGATCTTTCCTCCCTTCTTTATTTGTTGGTGTTAAGTATCAGTATGATTTGGATATCTTCTCCACTACGGCTTCCCACTTCCCCTGTGCCCTGAGGATAAATTCTGCAACTTCTCTGACCACTCCTTTGCCCCCACCGGCAAGGGTGATGTAATGGGCTACGGTCTTTGCCTCGATTGCTCCATCTGACGGTGCTGCCGAAAACCCGACTCGTTTCATTACGCCCAAATCGATCATCTCATCCCCGACATAACAAATATCCTCATCTTTATAACCTGACTCCTTTTCAAACTCGTCAAGTTTTCCGATCTTGGCAGAAGTTCCCCAGAGCTTATCTGGAGTGACTCCGTAAATCTGGCCCACCTGTTCGTCAGCCCTTGAAATTTTACTGGTGAGGAATGCAACTCCAATCCCTCCTTCTCGCAGGGCCATACAGCCAAGGCGGTCCCGCAGTGAGAAACATTCGGACTTTTTCCCATCATCCGTATAGTAGAGGGTGTTATCAGTCAATATCCCGTGAATATCGAGGATAACGAATTTGATCTTCTTTGCTTTTTCAATGGCTATCTCTTTGCTTACCATCCTGTTTCCTCCCATTCCTCGTAACGAATTACCCGAATGATAGCGAATTTACCTAAAAATGAACAAATGATACGAACAATAACGAATTTAACGAATAAAACATATTTGTGTCATTCGTTGTCATTCGCTTTATTCGTAATTCTTCATTTGTAGCCCATCTTGGTCACTTTCTCGACCCATGCCTCCCATTGGCCCATCGCTCGCAGGATGAATTCGCAGGTTTCCCTGATGGGGCCTCTTCCTCCGGGAGCAGCGGTGATGTAGTCTGCGATCTCCTTCACCTCATCAATGGCATCGGCTGTTGCCGCGGCAAAACCGGACTGCTTCATAAGAGCGATATCAGTTACCTCACAACCGATATAGCCTACATTCTCGTCACCTATCCCTAACTCCTTCTTCAACTCCTCAAGCTTTGCCACTTTGTCTTTGACTTTGTAGTAGAATTTATCGAGCTTCAGTTCGCGGGCCCGAAACAGGCCCTCCTCATCGATGGAGGTCGTATCGAGAAAGGCGATCTGGATTCCATTTGCCGTAAGGGAGAGGTCACCAAATCCGTCCATATGCCAGAAACCATATTTCCGCCTCCCTTCGATATCACAGGTGAAAGTGTTTTGAGTGAGAACCCCGTGCACATCATGGGCAAAAAGCTTCACCTTCTTTGCCTTTTCCCTTGCCTTTTCAAGATCCTTTTCGAAAGCCATAAGTTTCTCCTCACACCCCTCACCCATCCCTCTCCCCTAAGGGGAGAGGGATGGGTGAGGGGACTAGAATTTACTCTTCAAACCCATATTCTTTCCATCGGGCCTTGACTCTGGCCAGCATACTCTCGGAAAGCTTGATCTCCGTGGGTTTGACTTTCCATTCAAAAGGTATCGTTGCATCGAGGATGATACGAGAGGTGATGAATTTGTTGTCATCCGGTCCGAGGGATGGATCGAGTGGGGTGGACCTGCCTCTGTTGATCATCTGCGTTCCCCGTGCCGGATTGTAGCGGGTGCCAAGGGCCCACCACACCCTCGGAAGGTCGTCCGCATCGATATCGTCATCAACGATAATCACACACTTGATCCCGTACATCCCTGTATTGCTTGCAATGACCGCCGCCCCCACCTGATCCGCATGACCCGGATACATCTGCTCTACGGAGACGACCACAATGAATCGTCCGGACGCTTCCGGCAGGGTGTAGACCGACTTAATGCCAGGGATCTCCATTTTGACCAGATCCGTCCACAAGCTTGCGTTGCGCGTAAAAGCATAGAGGATGTGCTGATCCCCCACGGGTCTGCCCACGCTCGTCTCCCAGAGGATCGGGTTGTTTCTGTAGTAAATGCGCTTCACTTCAAGGGCGGGTTTGGGAATCGGCTTAATCAGTTCTTCGGTGTAGTAGCCCGTATACTCGCCGAAGGGGCCTTCGTTCCTCAAATTCTGAGGATCGACTTCCCCTTCCAGTACGATCTCCGCGGCCGCAGGAATAGGAAGGCCGGTGATCTGGCCCTTCACGATTTCGACGGGTTCACCGCGCAATGAGCTTACGACATCGTACCCGCTTTTGGCCTTGACCGTGGCGGCGCTTGCAAAGATATGCAGGGGATCGCCGCCGATAATTGCGCAGGCCGGCATCTTTTTGCCTGCCTTCCCGTACTTCTTCATGATCCTGTCGCCTTTTTTCCCTTTGAGGATCTGGACGCCGACGGTTTTATCATCGAGGATGCCCATGCGGTACGTACCGAGGTTTATGTCACCTGTGTCCGGGTCCTGCAACACCAAGAATACAGCGGTACCAAAGTATCGGCCTCCATCCAGTTCGTAAAACCTGGGGGATGGAAAGGCGAGGGTATCGACCTTATCCCCCTCGAGGATATTCTCGAAGATGGGGCCGTCTTTCTGTTCCTTTGCCCGGATGACCTCCTTAACAGCGACATTGACCCATTCCTTCGTGAGCTGGACCATGGAGAGGTCCGGGCTCTTTCCAAGGATGATTGCGAGCCTCTTGGTCGTGCCGAATGCACCGGTCAAGACCGGGCTCTTATACCCCTTGATGTTCTCAAAGAGCAGCGCCGGACCGCTTTTCTCTTCAACAAACTTTGCGATGTGAGAAATCTCAAGGTCCCAGTCCACCTCAGCCTTGATCCGCTTTAACTCTCCTTCTTTTTCGCACTTCTTTATGAAATCCCTGAGGTCCATAACATCCTCCTTTTTTATAGGATAAGTGTCTGTCATTATCTTTTCATAGGCCCCCCTTGTCAATTCATTTGTTTTTATGTTTAAATAACTAAAAGTTATAGAGAGCTCTGAAAAACTATTAAACGCTCTCTTGATTTCACACCTGCCTGCCGCAGGCAGGGATTTCAAAAAATAATTAAAGAGGTTTCAGTACTTTTTCGGAAATCTCTTATAATCGAATGGAAAAAAGAAAGCCTTTACGCGATTCAATCAATTCTTTGCTCGTCTTCCACGAGGTGGTGAGGCACAGGAGTTTTTCCAAAGCTGCAGAGGAGTTGTTTGTCTCCCAGCCTGCTGTAACCAAACACATCAAGGGGCTTGAGCATAAGGTGGGAACGAGGCTCATTGAGAGGGGGAGGGGCGGATTTCATCTGAGCGAGGCGGGTAAAATCCTTTTTAAATCCGCTCAAAAAATTTCCAACCATCTCAGGGAGGCCGAACATCACCTTGGTAGACTTCAAAAGGAGCGCCACGGTCTCTTGAGAATAGGGACGACCGAATCCTACTCAAGATGCCTGATGCCGGAACTTCTCTCCGGATTTCAGAATCTCTTTCCCTCCATCAAAATCGCACTGGATGTCGGGAATTCGGAGGAGATCGAAAAAAGTCTAACGGCTTACCGGAATGATCTGGCGCTCATCGGGATGACAAAGGTTCCCCCTAAATTTGAATCGATTCCGTTCTTAAAAGAAGAACTCGTTCTCATCGTTTCCCCTTCCCATCCCATGGCAAAAAGAGAGAAGGCCTCTCTAAAAGCCATCAGGAAATTCCCTTTTATCATTCGGGCGAAAGGATCGACGACGAGAAAAATCATCCTTAAGGCCTTTCAGGAGCTGGGGATTCGTCCCTCCCTGCTCATTGAAGCAGGCAGTTCGGAGTTTATCAAACAGTGGGTTTCGGAAGGGAAGGGGATTTCGATTATTGTGAGGAGAATTGCAGAAGAAGAGGCGAGAAGAGGGCTGATCAAGATGGTCTCTCTGGATGAGAAGCTCTACCTTCAGGTCGTTCTTCTCTTTTTGAAGGAAGAGCGGGCCAACCCCGTCATTAAAACCTTCACCCATTTCATTGAAGACAGGGGAAAGGAATGGATCGCCTAAGATATGGAAAATGAGCGTTTTTTTAAAAAAATTTTTAAAAAAATCTCTTGACAAAAGAACAGTATTTTGTTAAATATAATAGGTTCAAATTCATGTTGATCTTTGTTCCACTTATGTAACTCATTGATTTCCCAGTCTTTTTCTTTGCCGGGAGGAATTTGCTCAATCCAAAAATAGTGATTTTGATTCGGAGAGGTTCCCGAGCGGCCAAAGGGGACAGACTGTAAATCTGTTGGCGACGCCTTCGGAGGTTCGAATCCTCCCCTCTCCACCAGTTTTACTCTTTAGAAAGTGGAAGGTATAGAGGATGAGAACCTTTCCCCGACGTGAGGAGGGGAATTTAATTAAAAAATATGGGTTTCGTTAAGCGCTAACGGTAAAGACGCCCGTATCGTTAATAAAAGGCAACGTTTCTCGTCTTTTAATTTTTTTTACGTAACCGTTACCGAATTACGAAACAGGCTTCGTAACCGTCACCAAAACCTAAAGAACTTGAAAAATTTTCATTGTTCAAGGGTGAGGTGTCTGTCGATGAAAAATTATAAAGTAATGAAATATGCTTTTCAAAGAGAGGCGGGAGTAGCTCAGTTGGTAGAGCATCAGCCTTCCAAGCTGAGGGTCGCGGGTTCGATCCCCGTTTCCCGCTCCAAAGCATCCAATTTATATTGTTAATTTTTTGAATATATCCGGGAGCCTGTCTTTGCTTTTTGGCAGGTTTTTTCTTTGGCTTTGCCCACGTAGCTCAGTTGGTAGAGCGCATCCTTGGTAAGGATGAGGTCACCAGTTCAATCCTGGTCGTGGGCTCCATAGAGAAGGACAGATTCGATAATCTTTTTTAAGACAAGGAGGGTTTGAGCCATGTCGAAGCCGAAATTTGAGAGGACGAAGCCGCATGTCAATGTGGGGACCATTGGGCATGTGGACCATGGGAAGACGACGTTGACTTCAGCGATTACGAAGGTATTGGCGGGCAAGGGGTTGGCGTCGTATATGGCGTTTGATCAGATAGACAAGGCTCCTGAGGAGAAGGAGCGTGGGTTGACGATAGCGATTGCGCATGTGGAGTATGAGACGTCGAAGCGTCACTATGCGCACATTGATTGTCCGGGTCATGCGGACTATATCAAGAACATGATTACGGGTGCGGCGCAGATGGACGGGACGATATTGGTGGTCTCGGCTGCGGATGGACCGATGCCTCAGACTCGGGAGCATGTGCTTTTGGCCAAGCAGGTTCGGGTGCCCTACATTGTGGTATTTTTGAACAAGGTGGACATGGTGGATGATCCGGAGCTATTGGATCTGGTGGAGTTGGAGGTGAGGGAGTTACTCAGCGGGTATGATTTTCCTGGGGATCAGGCTCCAGTGGTCAGGGGCAGTGCGCTCAAGGCCCTGGAGTGTGGGTGTGGGAAGCCGGAGTGTCAGTGGTGCAGTGGGATATTGAAACTGATGGATGCGGTGGACGAGTCTATCCCGCAGCCTGTTCGGGAGGTGGACAAGCCCTTTTTGCTGCCGGTCGAGGATGTCTTTTCGATATCGGGTCGTGGGACCGTGGTGACGGGAAGGGTTGAGCGTGGGATGGTCAAAGTGGGAGAAGAGGTGGAGGTGGTAGGGATACGGCCGACGATGAAGACGGTTTGCACGGGAGTGGAGATGTTTCGTAAGACCCTGGATCAGGGGCAGGCTGGGGACAATGTGGGGGTTCTGCTTCGTGGGGTCAAGCGCGAGGATGTGGAGCGTGGTCAGGTGGTATCGAAGCCTGGCAGTATTACGCCTCATCGGAAATTCAAGGCCGAGACCTATATATTGACCAAGGAGGAGGGGGGTCGTCATACGCCGTTTTTCAATGGCTATCGGCCTCAGTTTTACTTTCGGACGACGGATGTGACGGGGGTGGCGACCTTGCCGGAGGGGGTGGAGATGGTGATGCCCGGGGACAATGTGTCGTTGTCTGTGGAGTTGATCACGCCGATTGCGATGGAGAAGGAGTTGCGGTTTGCGATTCGCGAGGGGGGCCGGACCGTGGGCGCCGGCGTCATCAGCGATGTCCTCGAATAAACCCCGTTAGAAGAGGGGGGAGTTTTAAACTCCACCTTCCATAAAAAATTGAGGTTTTCTATAACAGCCCCGCCATAAATGCGGGGCTTTCTTACGGGGTAAATTTGGATTCGAACTTTTCGTCTGGAGCTGTGTGAATGAGAAATATTTTAAACCTGGCCTGTACGGAATGTAAACGGAGGAATTACTCCACCACCAAGAATAAACGGACAACTCCGGATAAACTGGAGTTAAAGAAGTATTGTCGCTTCTGTCGAAAGCATACTGTTCACAAAGAGACAAAGTGAGGGTAGAAAGTGGCAGGTGGAAAGTGGAAGGTAGAAAAACCATCAATATTCTGATCTGTAATCCACCTTCTACGTTCTACTATCGACTTGCCAGAGAGAGGCCAGTAGCTCTAACGGTTAGAGCACCGGACTCCAAATCCGGGTGATGGGGGTTCGAATCCCTCCTGGCCTGCCATATACCATGTTAGGTATATGGCAGGCCCTGAACCTTACATGGTTTAGGGCTGCCATGCACCCAATAAATATATTTGACCGGCGATGGGCACCGGATGGTTCCGATCTGAATATAGATTTTTTTAAGGGGATGTTTGAGGCATGCCTCAGAAAGAGTTGAACGGATGACGTTTTCTTTTAGAGAAAAATTTGAAGGGGCTAAACAGTTTTTAAGGGAAGTGAAAACCGAGTTAAAAAAGGTCACCTGGCCATCGAGGAAGGATGCTCTTGCCGGGACGGCCGTGGTTCTCGTCGCTGTTTTCATCATCGCCCTCTTCTTGGGCATTGTCGATTCAGGCTTGTCCAGTCTCATCCGGGAGTTATTGAAGAGGGCTGGCAGTTAATAAAGCATAAGGCCAAACCGCATTTTGCTTCATCAAACCCTATCCGGTAGGTCGGAGAGAACAGCAATTATGGCACTTCAGTGGTATGTCATTCACACTTATTCGGGTTTTGAGAACAGAGCGAAACAGAACTTAGAGGAACGCATTAAAAACCTCGGGAAAAATCAATATTTCTCTTCCATCTTGATCCCAACAGAGACCGTGGTGGAATTGGCGAAGGGGAAGAAGAAGACCTCACAGCGGAAGATCTTTCCGGGATATCTGTTGGTTCAAATGGATTTGAATGAGGAGACCTGGCACATCGTGAAGGAGACGCCGAAGATCACAGGTTTTGCCGGGGACAGCATCAAACCGCTTCCTCTTTCGGAGAAAGAGGTGGAGGAGATCCTCTCTCAGATGAAGGATGGCGTTTCAAAGGCCAAGCCAAAAGTCTCTTTCAATGCCGGCGATAGCGTCCGGGTGATTGACGGTCCCTTCGTCAACTTTATCGGAACGATCGAGGAGGTCAAGCCTGAAAAAAGGAAATTGAAGGTTCTGGTTTCGATCTTCGGAAGGTCCACACCGGTCGAATTAGATTTTATTCAGGTGGAAAAGAATTAATTGCAATCGGAGGAGTAAAGCATGGCAAAGAAAGTCGTGGGGATGGTGAAACTTCAGATTCAAGCGGGGCAGGCCAATCCTTCTCCTCCGGTGGGGCCGGCTTTAGGGCAGCACGGGGTGAACATCATGGAGTTTTGCAAGGCTTTTAACGCCCGCACCCAGGCGCAGGAAGGAATGATCATCCCCGCGGTGATCACCATCTATTCCGATCGTTCCTTTGCTTTTGTGACAAAGACACCGCCTGCCTCCGTCCTGTTGAAGCGAGCGGCTAAGATTGTCAAAGGATCAGGTGAACCGAATCGAAACAAAGTGGGCAAAGTGACTAAAGACCAGGTGAAAGAGATCGCCCAGATCAAACTGAAAGATCTCAATGCAGTGGATCTGGAAGGGGCCATTCGCACGGTCGAGGGAACGGCCCGGAGCATGGGTCTGGAGATTATTTGAGAGAAGGAAGATGGCAAATCAAGGGAAAAAATATTCAGAGGCAAGAAGCAAGGTAAATCGAGATAAAAGGTTTGAACTGGAAGCAGGGGTGAAACTCCTTCTGGAGACGGCCTATGCCAAGTTCGATGAAGGAGTGGACATCGCCATCCGTCTCGGGGTAGACCCGAAGAAAGCGGATCAGATGGTTCGGGGCACAGTGGTCCTCCCTAATGGGACCGGCAAGAAAGTGAGAGTGCTGGTCTTTGCCAAGGGCCAGAAGGAGAAAGAGGCCTCGGATGCCGGCGCCGATATTGTGGGAGCGGAGGAACTCATCGAGAAGATTTCAAAGGGATGGCTGGAATTTGACAAGGCCATTGCCACTCCGGACATCATGGGCCAGGTCAGCAAACTGGGAAAGATCCTGGGGCCTCGCGGACTGATGCCCAATCCGAAGGTGGGTACCGTCACCTTCGACCTGGAGAGGGCGGTCAAAGAGATTAAGGCAGGGAAGGTCGAGTTTAAAGTGGAGAAGGCAGGAGTGGTGCATGTCCCAGTGGGAAAGGTCTCCTTTGGTCTGAATCGATTGTTGGAAAATATAAAAACTCTTCTGGAGGTGATCCTCCGTGCCAAACCGCCCACCAGCAAGGGGGTCTATTTGCGAAGCATTGCCCTATCCACAACGATGGGGCCGGGGATCAAAATCGATCCCGGCCAGATCAGAGGGGCTTTAAAAGCCTAATAAGGAGACCAGGAACTCAGGAAAAATCATAAATTCTTTCTTTGAATTGTTTCCTGCTCCTGCTGCAGGATGGCTTCCTAATTCCTAATAAGGAAACCAGGAAGCCATGAAAAAACCAAAATAAAGGAATTTGAATTTTTCCTGCATTCCTGGCCTCATAAACACGACCTCATCGAGGAGGTGGAGTTCATTGAACCGAAATGAGAAGAGACAAGTTGTAACCGATTTTTCAAAGAAGGTGGAGGGGTTTCAATCCGCGGTCCTGACCCATTATCGGGGTCTCACTGTGGAGCAGATCAACACCCTCAGGCGGCGTTTTAGGGAGGAGAAAATCTCCTATCATGTGGTGAAGAATACAGTGATGAAGCTGGCGGCCAAAGGGACGGATCTGGAGAAACTGAACGATTATTTCAAGGGGCCGACAGCGATCGCCATTTCTCATGGCGACCCGATTTCTCTGGCAAAGATTTTGTCGGAGTTCGTTAAAACACAGCCTAAACTTGAAATCAAGATCGGTCTGATTCAGGGGAGGGTGATCCCGCCCGATGAGATTAAGGGTTTAGCCACAATGCCCTCCCGGGAGATTTTACTGGCTCAGATACTTGGGGGAATACAGGCCCCGGCGCAGGAATTGGCAGGAGTCATCCTGAGCGGTCTTCAGCAGGTCGTCGGTGTGATTCAGGCCCGGGCCGATCAACTTGCCCAGTTGGAGAGTAGAGAGTAGAACGTGGAAAGTGGAAAATAAAAGGTAGAGGGTAGAAAGTGGAAGGTAGAAGAGGGATTTTTTTTAAACTACTCTCTACTTTCTACGTTCTACTCTCTAATTAAACAGATAGGAGGATTTTTCAATGGCAGATATTCAAAAAATTGCAGAAGAGATCAGCACTCTCACCTTGCTGGAAGCCCGGGATCTGGTGAAGGTCCTTGAGGAGAAGTTAGGAGTTAAAGCGGCTGCTCCGATGGCTATGGCAGCCTTTCCGGTTGCCGGTGCAGGAGCGGAAGCAGCCCCCAAAGAAGAAAAGACGGAATTTGATGTGATCCTGACCGGTTTTGGCGACAAAAAGATTCAGGTCATCAAGGTCGTGAGAGAACTGACTGGATTGGGGCTGAAAGAGGCCAAAGATCTGGTCGAAGGTATTCCGAAACCCGTCAAAGAGGGCGTCACCAAAGAGGAAGCGGCGACGATGAAGAAGAAGTTAGAAGAGGGCGGCGGAACGGTCGAAGTGAAATAGATCAAGGCGTCATCTTTGAGATGGAGTGGGATAAGTCCCCCGATCAAACCTGCCTGCCCCGCCCTCGGTCGAGACCGCCTGCCTGCCGGTAGGCAGGGGGCCGGTAAGCAGGGAGGCTTCCAGAGTTTTTGAAGACGGTCTTTTTAAATTGTCATATAGTCTCATCGTCTCGTAGTCTCACAGTCATTTGATTAACCGACTATCTGACCAACGACTATATGACTGGGGCAAAGGGTTTACGAAAAAGTTTATTGAGGGACATTGTTGTCTCTTCCCTGAAGGACAGAGCCGTACATGTTAAAAAGTCCGATAGGGAGGGGACTTTTTATTTGAGGAAGGAGTCCATATGGCCAGCATCGTTCCCGT
>JASEHH010000015.1 GCA_030017685.1 Thermodesulfobacteriota bacterium
CTGCCCTGGAAACGCCAATCCATCGCCCTTAAACCGAATTCTTCAATTGCCTCAGAGATGAATAAGATGAGAGGCCTATTTCTTCCAGTGTTCTTTTACCCAGGGTGGGAGCCTATACATTACCGCACCCTTATAATCCACCTTCTCCCATACTCCCCCAGGAGGTGGCCAAACAACCTTCAGTTCCCCATCCTGCCACTGGGTGCCAGTCGCAGTTACAAATCCTGGACCCCATATTAGATCATGGGCAATTTCATGATCCTTTGGGAAGAATTTATATCTACCCCCTGGTCCTACATAATCTGTCTTCTCCATCTCAAGAACAACAGCACCAGCCTCTAAAGTGCCGGCCCGTTCAATGGCTTCCTTTAAGATATAAATTGCAGCATGAGTGCCGGCATTGTAAGTGGGAAATTCACCAGCTCTCTTAGTAAATTCATCATACCACGGGATAGTTTCGGCTGTTATTTCAGCCCGACCAAGGGTGTTTACAGTTAACTGATAATTTCCCATTCCTCTAGTAGCTTCCCAGAAACCCTTCTTTTGGGCTTCAACATTAATCCCTGTCGCAGCCGCCGGAATTTTGAGTTCGCCCCATTGCTTACCATAGGGAACTCCCACCGGCCCGGAAAGTATGTGGTAGATCATGTGGGCCCCGGCGCCCTTTATTGCCGAAAGTTCAGCGGTAACCTCGGTAGCCGTAGCGGATGGCCGCCATGTTCCTACTATTTCCATTTCCATACCTGGAATGGTTTTTTCAGCGGCAGCAGCTATTGGATCAGCCCAGGCTGCTTTTTCTATTAATAGAGCAACCTTTGGTTTCGGGATCCCCAGCTCCTTTCTCGCCATCCCCCCAACCATTCCTGTCATGAGGAAGCTTATTCTGGCAAGGAATGTTGAATTTACGGGTGTAACCCTAAAAGTATATTTAAACCTTTCATAATCCTTGGCTACCCGTCTGCACATCTCTGGATGGGCAGCACCGCAAATGAGAAATATTTTCTTGTAATCCATGGCAATGTCTTGCATAGCCAGCACCGCTTCGGTCCTGAAGCCGCCAACGATAAAATCCACCTTGTCTCTGGTAATGGTCCTTTCCACAGCGCTGGCAGCATCCGTCACGCTGAGGATTTCATTGGTGTCAACTTTCACCAGCTTGATTGGTCGCTTCGTCTTTCCGACCAATATCCCCCCCTTGGCATTGATCTCCGCCTGGGCCATATCAGCGCCAAACCAGTGATGCTCTCCCTGAACGTAAGCCATGGGCCCTGCGACTCCGATCTTAATCTCCTGCCCGAAAGCAACCGTAAAAGACGACACTGAAAATAAGAAAACCATTGCTAATACGAAGATTCCTTTCTTCCACTTTTCCATTTGGTGTCCCTCCTTTCTTATTTTATACCCCATGATATCAAATCCCCTGGCCACTGTCAATATATTGCATAAAAAGTTCGGCCTGACTCGGCCATCTCTCTGAGCAGGGAAGCGGGCTTGAATCGGACTCCATGCTCCTGCTCCAGCTTCAGCAGATACTCGTAGACATTGCGTATGGACCAGGCATCCGCATAACGGAGGATGCCGCCCCGGTAAGGAGGAAATCCAAGTCCATAAATTACAGCAAGGTCCATGTCCTGAGGCCTGTCGCAGATTCCCTCCTGAATCATATAGGCTGCTTCGTTGATGGCCCGGGCAAGCATCCGATCCACAATCTCCCTGTTGGAAAGCTTCTTCGATTGGATCTTTTTCTCATTTAAATATTTTTTGATCACCTCCTGCACTTTGGGGTTGGGAACGGGTTTCTCGCCGCTGTAGTCATACCAACCCGCTCCGGTCTTGCGACCGTAGCATCCGGTTTGGTAAACGAGTTCGTAGATAGGTGAAATTTCCCAGCGCTCTCCAAGGGATCTCTCAAAGTTTTTGATAACGTGATAGTTGATGTCGAGGCCGGTGAGGTCGCCGAGGGTTGCCGGTCCCATGGGCAATCCAAAATCGAGGACGGCTTCCTCAATCAGGGCCGGATCCACTCCCTCACCTATCATAAACGTGGATTCTCCCAGGAGGGCTCCGAGCTGTCTCGACACATAGAAGCCAGGACCATCGTTCACCACTATGGGAACCTTCCGTATCGCTCGTGCAAAGGCTACGCTCGTAGCCAAGGTCGCATCCGATGTGCTCTTGCCGCAGATGATCTCGAGCAGTTGCATCCGTTCCGCAGGGTTAAAGAAATGGAGTCCGATCATCCGACCTTGGTCTTTCAACACGGAAGCCATTTCCGTAATGGGAAGTGCCGATGTATTCGTGCCAAAGATAACCTCCGGTCGGCAAATCCCCTCGAGTTGCTTCCATATCCCTTGTTTGATCTTCATGTCCTCCAATACAGCCTCGATGATCAGGTCTGCCCGGCTCAGGTCATTGAGGGAGGTGGTTGTGGTTAGGCGTTCCTGGATCATTCTATCGAGTTCCTGCTGGGTCATCTTTCCCTTCTTTATCGGGTAATCAAATGTCTTCCGGATGGCGGATAGCCCTTTTTGAATGGCTTCGTCATTGATATCCCAGAGGATCGTATGGAATCCGCTGCTGAGAAGGAGGTTACAAATACCCGAGCCCATGGCTCCTCCGCCAAGCATGGCAACGGTTTTGATCTTTTGCGGCTCGATCCCTTTGATTTTTGGGAGTCTTCCTGCTGCCCTTGTATTGAGGAAAATTCCGATCAGGTTCTTAGCCACATCCGACACGGCGCAATCACTGAAGAGTTCGGCTTCGATTTTAAGGTCAGCCTCGAAATCGTCGGAAAGCCCTCGCTCCATCGCCTCGATGGCTTTAAAGGGCGCAATATAGCCTTTGCCTTTCTTTGCCGCTTCGTCTCTGGCGAAAGAGATGATCATCTTTTTCGTTACGAAGTTCGGAAGTTTATCTTTGCGAAAGCGGGTCATCCGATCCTTATGGTTCAATGCGCCGGATATGAAGCGCTGTGCCGCCTCAAGGGCTTTCCCCAGAAGAGACTCCGGAGGCACGACCTCATCAATACATCCCTTCTTCAGTCCCTCCTCAGCAGAGATGGCCAGGCCAGTTGCGATCATCTGCAGTCCATCGGGAAGTCCCACCAACCGGGGAAGCCTCTGTGTTCCGCCTGCTCCGGGGATCAAACCAATCTGGACCTCGGGCTGGCCCACCTGGATTCCCTTTGCCGCAATTCGGTAATGGCAGGACATGGCGATCTCCAACCCGCCTCCGAGGCAGTTTCCATTGAGGGCTGCAATCACAGGCTTGGGCGCCTGTTCGATGGAACTGAGGAACCGGTTATTCTCCATCACCAGGGGGAAAATAGAATTTTTGTCTTTTACCTGCTGGATCTCAGTGATATCCGCTCCTGCGATGAAGTTCTTCTCGGTCCCGGTGAGGATTGCTGCCTTCAACTCATGATCTCCAAAAACCGCTGCCAACGCGTCTTTCATTTCCTCCACAAATGGCTTGGAAAGCTGGTTGACCGGGGGATTGTTTAATCTGAGGATAGCCACCCCTTGGTTGAGCTCAACTTTTATTGTCTGGTAATTTGATTTCATGGCTTTCACTCCAGTGAATAAGGCCACCCTTTGTACGTTTGGCACCCTTGGGGACTTTTATATGCATATCTGACGAAAAAGTCAATTGAAATAATATGCCCGAAAATAGACATTGATTTATGAAATTCTCCCATTTGATTGTAACCCTCCCCCTGCCTACCGGCAGGCAGGCATTGAAGGGGGGGGTAATTCTACCTTTTTGTGGATGAGCGAATTTGGATGGCCGAATCTTACGGCTCTCTCTCGATGATGGTGGCCACCCCCTGTCCACCGCCGACGCAGGCGTTGGCCAGACCATAGCGTCCGTCCTTAACTTTCAAAATCCGGGCCAGGGTGCCCACCAGTCGGGTCCCGGTAGCTCCTAATGCATGCCCGATGGCTGTTCCTCCTCCCATTACGTTGACCCGATCCGGATCGATCCCCAGCTCCTTGATGCAATTGAGGGCAACGATGGCGAAGGCCTCGTTGATCTCCCAGTAATCGATATCCTTAACCTCCAACCCTGCCTTCTCGAGGGCCATGCGGCTTGCAGGGACAGGGCCCACTCCCATGATGGTGGGGTCCACTCCGGCGAATCCAATGGAGCGGATGGTGGCCATGGGCAGGACACCCTTTTTCTTAGCAGTCTCCTTGGACATCATTATCATGGAAGCTGCTGCGGCATTCAAAGGGGATGAATTTCCGGCTGTGATGACTCCATCCGGTTTAAAGGCCGGCTTGAGGTCTTTCATTCCCTCCAGGGTAGCATCATCCCGGACGGTCTGGTCTCGATCCACCATTAGAATCTTTCCGTCAGCCTGCTCGGCTTCGATGGGGAGAATCTCTTCTTTGAAAAAACCTTCCTTCTGAGCCCTGGATGCCAGTTGGTGGGCGCGAGTCCCCCAGCGATCCATCTCTTCCCTGGTAAATTCCCTCTGGCTAAAGAGTTTTTCTGCAGTGAGGCCCATGTTCGTGGACGTCACCATGTCCCAGTGCTTGTAGGCCGGATCGGTAAAAAGAGACGGGTTGAGGGAGACAATCCCCTTGTCCTTAAGAGGAGCGCCCATGGGGACCCGGGTCATATGTTCCATTCCTCCGACCATCACGATGTCTGCAAAGCCGGCCGCAATCTCCATAGACCCAATATGGATAGCGGCCATACCCGATCCACACTGCTGGTCTACGAATTTTGATGGGATCTTCTCCGGCAGGTTGGCAAGAAAGATGGGGAATCGGCCTCCATAAGTCCATTGCTCGCTTACGCCATAAGCAGACCCCACAATAAAATCATCAATCTCCTCAGCCCGAATCCCTGTCCGTTTGATCAGCTCGGGAAGAAGCCTGGCCATCAGTTCATCGGCTCTTAGTTTGTGGAACCAGTCCCGGGCCGGGTCATTGGGTCTGGATCGGGACAACGCTGTTCTTAAATATCCGGCAATCACCACTTCTCTCATTCTTTTTTTCTCCTCAGCCTTGATGACATCGTAAAAGGTCGTCATTCCCGTGGAAACGGGAATCCAGAGAATTCTAAGTATATGAAAATACTGGATTCCTGCTTGCGCAGGAATGACAGAAAATCATCTGTTCAGACTTTTTACGAGACCATCAGCCTTGTTTTTCTTATTTTTTGGATTGTTTGCCCTCAACCTTTTTAAATTTCATCCGGGCCAATAGTTGATTTAAAGCCAACTGATGTTCATCCGTATTCATACAGTCAATAAAGGCTGCCCGTTCATACTGGATGACTTGATCCAGAGTGGATTGCATGCCGTGGCGTAGAATCTCTTTTGACTTTTGTATAGCCGGAGGTGGCATGGAGGCTATCTGTTTGGCCATCTTTTTGGCTTCAGGAATTAATCGGTGGTGGGGAAAGACCTGGTCAACTGCCCCTATTTCCAATGCCTCACGGGCATCAAAGGGTCTGGCAGTGAAAATAAGCTCTGCGGCTTTGCCATACCCGATGAGACGGGGCAGGAAAAAGGTGCTGCAAAATTCAGGGGTGACCCCTATCCGGACGAAGGCGCAGCTAAATTTCGCCTTTTCAGAGGCAAGACGGATGTCACAGGTGAGCGTGACCGTAAAACCAAAGCCATAAGCAGGTCCATTGATGGCGGCAATGATGGGTTTGGGGTACTGGATGAACGCCCTGGGAAAATCGAGCGATCCAAATTTAAATTTCCTTTTTTGACCCCTATCATATTCTTGCGCCTCTATAAATCGGTTCAGATCGGCGCCCGCACAAAAGCTCCGACCCCTCCCGGTAAGAATCAGAACCCGAATGTCATCATCTTCTTCCGTCTCCTTTAGGGCATGAATCAGTTCATCCTTCATCGTTTCACTCAGAGCATTTAGGACTTCAGGCCTATTCAGGTAAATCAAAGCAATCCCTTCTTCCCTGATCAATTCGATATCCTTATATTTCATGATCCTCTCCTTTTACCCCATTAGAAAGCCCCACCTTTTAAGGCGGGGATGAAGTTGTGAATCAGAATTTGAATACCTTTCAGAAAGGGCAGGGTATAAAGCCCCGTCCTTTCTAACGGGGTTTACTTTTTGATCGAATCAGGTCCAAACATAATTTTAGCGATTGCGTCTTTCTCTTCTTCCTCTGTTCCAAGTTCCACTCGGATGG
The DNA here is from genome assembly GCA_030017685.1 of Thermodesulfobacteriota bacterium. Classification (GTDB taxonomy): domain Bacteria; phylum Desulfobacterota; class BSN033; order BSN033; family UBA1163; genus RBG-16-49-23. Next base: position 6,175 of record JASEHH010000015.1, read on the forward strand.
CCCAGGCGTCCCTGAAATAGTGTTCGATGGCCTGCTCGGCGATATAACCATAACCCCCGAATATCTGGAGGGCCTCATCGACTACCCTCACCAATGTCCTTCCGGCTTCCAACTGGGTGATCGAGAGAAATTTAGAATCCATCTTTCCCTGGTCATACTCGGTCGCAGACTTATAGGTGAGCCAACGGGCCACCTCAATATCCACAGCCATATCCGCCAGTTTATGTCGAATGGCCTGAAACTGGGAGAGTTTTTTGCCAAATTGGATCCTCTGTTTGGCATGTCCCATCGCCCGATCAAAGGCCCCCTGAGCTGTCCCCAAGGCCTGAGCCGCACTTCTGAGTCCCATGACCTGATGGCAATGGTGAACATGCGCCATCCCTTCTCCCCCGTTTCCAATTCGATTCTCAATATCCACCCGAACCTCTCTGAAGTCAAGGTCTCCGAAAGGGATCATCCTCAACCCCATCTTCTCAATCGGATGGATGTTGATGCCCTCCCGATCCCTCTCTACGATTAAAGTGATCCACCCCTCTTTAGGTTCTTTACAGAGTGTGACGAACCAATCTGCGAGAGTAGCATTGAGCACGAACCGTTTTTCCCCACAGAGGAAATATTCATTCCCCCTCCTCTCTGAAACGGTGGAGAGGGAAGAGAGGTCCTGTCCGTCTTCCGATTCAGCAAAGGCGATGCTCATTCGTTTGGCTCCCTTTGCCAAAGGGATTACGAAACGCTCCTTCTGGTCTTTTGAACCGAACTTCAGGATGACCTCTGCCCCGATATCGACCATGCTCAAGGCGCTCCCAATTCCGGAATCGGCACTGCAGAATGCTTCGATCGTTAGGACGCTCTCAAAGAGACCCATCCCCTGGCCTCCAAACTCTTCAGGGTAATGAATTCCAATGAATCCTAACTGGGCGGCCTTCTTCCAGAGCGATTCCGGGGGTTTTCCACTCTGATCCAGTTCCAGGGCCAGATCAGGATCAAACTCTCCCTGGGCAAACTCCCTGGCCGCCCTCTGAACATCCTTTTGCTCATCCGATAGTTGGAAATCCATCCTTTTTCCCTCATCACCACATGTTAAGTTTTTCAATCCTCAATCCGCATATCGAAACAAAGATGTTAAACCCTAAACTCGAAACCCTAAACTCTAAACAAACTCAAATGTTCAAACCACAAAACTCAAAACCGTTTAATCTTTTGAGTTTTGGATTTGTTTAGGATTTAGAGTTTAGTGTTTAGAGTTTAAACCATTTCGGATTTCGCCCCGTCAAGACGGGACAGGTGCTTCGAATTTATGATCTTTATAGTCCCAATCCGGCGGCGATCACTAAATGTTGAATCTCGGAAGTTCCCTCCGGAATCTTGCTCAGCCTCCCATCACAGAGAAATCTCTGAACCGGATTGTCCATCCTCAGCCCCGAATTCTTCTGGATGGTCATCGTCTTCTGAACGATGCTCTGAACGGATTCACTGCAGAAGAGTTTCACGATGGAGGCATCTTTCATCGAGGCAAGGCCTTGATCAAAAAGCCAGGCGCCCCGATACGTCATATATCGCATGGCCTCGATTGACATCGCCATCTCCGCAAGGATGAATCGAATCGCCTGTGATTTTGAGAGAGGTTGACCCTGTCTCCGGGTTTTTTTTGCATAAGAGAGGATGGCCTCGAACGCCGCCTGCCCAACCCCCGTGCTTCTGGCCCCATAGGTGAGTCTTCCTGATTTGAGGGTCTCTTCCAACTGGCCCAATCCTCCTCCCTCCTCTTCTCCAAGCATCCTCTCTTTCGGAACATAACAGTCGTCAAAGGCCAGCTCAGCCGTATCCGAAGAATGGTTTCCGAGTTTCCTTAATTTTTTAATCACAGAGAATCCGGGATCGTCACGCTCCACGACAAAAAGATTGATGCCGGTCCCTCGCCTGGCAGGATCGGTGTAGGCGGCCACGGTCACGAAATCACAGATCGTTCCGTTGGTGATAAAGGTCTTTAAACCATTGAGCCGGTAACCTTTTCCCTGTTTCAGGGCCGTCGTCCGGATTCCGGAGGCATCCGATCCGGCATCCGGTTCTGTCAGGGCAAAGGCGCCGATCTTCTCCCCCCGCACTGCCGGAGAAAGATATTTCTTTTTTAGTTCTTCAGAGCCGAAATGGAGAATGGGATCTGTAGCCAGACCTCCCTGAACCATGATGCCCGCGCCGATCCCGACGCAGATCCGATTCAATTCCTCTACGGCAATGCACTCAGAGACCTTGTCCAGACCCGGACCGCCATATTCCTTAGGACATCGCAGGCAGAGAAGATGCTCTGCGCCCAGGATCCGAAAGAGTTGAACCGGAAAGGTCTCTTTTCGCTCATACTCCTCGACGAGAGGACTGACCTCTCTCTCATAAATTTCCCGGACCTTCTTCCGGAAACTATTTTGTTCGTCATTCAGTTCATAAAACATGTCCACTATTTCCTCCTTCACCCCATCCTTCTACTTTTCCTTCCGGCTTCCATCCGGGTGATACTCATACCAACCCCGTCCGCTCTTACGTCCAAGCTCTCCTAATTTCACCTTTCGTCTTAGGAGCTGGGGGGGATAATAATGCGCATCCTTGCTCTCCTCATAGATGGCCGTGAGCGCTCCGTAGGAGACATCCAGGCCAACCATATCTCCTGTCTCAAGAGGGCCCATTCTCCTGCCAAACGCCAGGCGGACACCCTTGTCAATATCCTCCACGGTTCCGATGCCCTGTTCCAAGAGACGAATGGCTTCTATGTAGCCCACAAGATTGATCCGATTGAGCAAAAAACCCGGGACATCGCTCTCAACCCGGATAGGCACTTTGCCGATGCGATTAACAAAATCGATGCCTGCCCTCATGGTCTCTTCTGAAGTTCTCACCCCTCTTATGACTTCCACGACCTCCATCATAGGGACAGGGCTGAAAAAATGGAGGCCCAAGACCTTTTCCGGCCTTTTGCTAACAGCGGCGATCTCGGTAATCGGAATGGCGGATGTGTTGGTAGCGAGGACTGTTTCCGGGCCACAGACCTCGTCCAATCTCTTAAAAATCTCGTGTTTGAGCTCCAGCTTTTCAAAAACTGCCTCTATCGCCAGATCGGCCCGTGATGCGCTCTCCCAATCCGTGCCTGCTTGAATTCGACCCATGATCGATTCCAGGCTCTCTTTCACCTTTCCCTTCTCAATGAATTTGGACAATGACCAGGCAATATTTTTCAGGGCCCGATTCAAGATCTCTTGGCTGACATCGGTGATGAAAACTTTTATACCGGCTTGAGCACAGACCTGAGCAATGCCGGCCCCCATCAAACCGGATCCGACGATCAATACACTCTGGATGTTCATCCCTTTCTCCTTTAGAAATTTATGTTGATAGATGTCTCATCTATATATGTTCATTTTCAACGATCATCGCAATGCCTTGACCCCCTGCAAGTCCATCTCTCTTGCCACTACTTCTTTGTGAAAGTTCGTATCCCCAAATGTAATTTCTCCAGCTTTAGCGAATCTAAAATAGAGATAGAGATCTTGATCCTTTGTAAAGCCAATTGCACCGTAAATCTGGTGGGCTGTTGTTGCTATTTTTTTAAATGCATCACTTGACCATGCCTTAGCCATAGCAACTTCTTTCGTCGAAGGATGCCCATTGCTGACCCGCCAGACAGCCTGATGAGTTATAACTTTGGAACATTCCAAATCAATGGCCATATCTGCACAATAATGCTGAATCACTTGAAAAGCAGATAGGGGCCGCCCAAATTGACGTCTTTTTTGGGCATAGTCCACTGTCATCTCAAAAACTCTTTGCATCGCTCCCAGCATTTCACAGCATCTACCTACTACTGCTATCGGCCACACATTTTGGATCAATTTTCCCCCTTGTTTCTCCTCTCCTATCAGATTATTTTGGGGTACATAAACATCTGTGAAAGTCACATCAAATTGTTTCTGGAGATCAAGGGATATAAGGGGGATAATGTTCATTGTCTCGCTTTTCGCGTCTACAATGAATAGCGATATACCATTTGAATGACCTTGTTGATAGGTTCTTGCAGGACATATGATATAGTCGGCGATATGGGCATAAGGGACGAACATCTTTCTTCCTCGGAGGACATAACCATCTGATCTTGGTTCTCCTATGGACTTGATCTCATCGATGGCATAGCTCCCTTCCATTTCTGTCAATGCCATCGTCATTATGATATCCCCCTTGGCAATGCCAGGCAAAAACCTTTGCTTGAGTTCTTCGTCACCACCCTGCGTAATTGGCACGCCACCCAAAATAACCGTCGAAAAGAATGGCCCAGGGAGGAGAGCCCTTCCCATCTCTTCCAGAATGATGGACAAATCCAAAAAAGTCCCACCGATACCTCCGTATTTCTCTTCAAACAGTAATCCCATCCATCCGAGCTCAGCCATTTTTTTCCATAAAGGGGGCGAATGGCCCTTTTCATCCTCGATCATTTCTTTTACAAAATCAATTGGACATTCATTTTTAAGAAATCTCCTTGTTTCGTTCTTCAAAATGGTTTGCTCTTGGTTTAGCCCAAATTCCATCCTCTCGCTCCTTTTTAAAAAAGAGTTCTAATGACACCAATTATCTGCATTATTTAGTCTGGAGTTTAAGTCCCCTCAATGCAATGATATTTTTAAGTATTTCCACTGTGCCACCTTGCAGAGTATAGGAAGGACTCCACAAATATGATTCTGCAGCAACCCCATCATAGGGAGCCCACTTGGAGCCTGGCAAAAGTTGACCATATAATCCCATGATCTGGGTTGCTATGTCACTTAACCTTTTTTCATATTGGGTACAAAAAACCTTACATACGGAGGCCTCATAATTTGGAACTTTGCCCTGATCAATGGTCCAGGCCACACTGTAGCACAGAAGTCTTCCAATATTGAACTCTGTTTCCAGGGTCGAGATAACGTTTCTTATGGTAGGATCTTCCCATAAATATTTACCGTTTTTCTTTGTTGTCTTTACATACTCCAACAAATGTTCCCTTACGGTATAATTTTGCATAAGTCTCTCGATTCCGGCCCTTTCATAAACCACCTGTTCCATGATCTGATCGAAACCTTTGTCCTGTTTTCCAACGAGGTATTTTTTGGGTATTCTTACATCATCCAGGAAAACCTCGTTAAAAGAATGGACCTCGGCTATGTTAATGAGCGGTTGAACCGTTACCCCAGGAGCTTTCATATCAAGAATAAATTCGCTTAAAGTCTTATGGTCTGGCAAATTTGAATCTGGATTTGTTTTGGCCAGAAGCCAACCATAATCAGCTCTGTGTCCCATGGAGGTCCATAATTTTTGACCATTGACCAAATAATAATCCCCTTCTTCTACAGCGGTTGTTCTCACAGAGGCCAGGTCGGATCCAGCATCTGGCTCACTGAAACAAAGACAGAAAGAGATCTCAGCTTCAATAATTCGCGGTAAAAATTCTCTTTTTAATTCCTCACTACCAAAATGGATCAATGCAGGTCCAACTTGGCGATCAGTTAAAAAATGAAAGGCTATAGGGGCTTGGGCTCTCAACATCTCCTCCATCAGGATCAATCGGTCCATATAACTCCGACCCTGTCCACCATATTCTTTTGGCCAGGTTAACCCGATCCAACCTTTTCTGGCCATCTTCCGGGAAAATTCCTGCGAAAATCCTCGTCCCATTGAATTTTGTCTGGGGTCAAAAGACCCTTGTTCTAACTCGGATTTAAGAAAATCCTGGACCTCTTCACGAAATCTTTTTTGCTCATCAGTGAAATCAAAATCCATGGCATCTCTCCTAAAAACTTAGGTGTGTCAGTCAAACTTGTCGATTTATCTTTCAACTCCGTCTTGTTTCCGATACATTCCTTTTCTCTTCGACCTCCTTAACCATTTTTTCCAATTCCTTTATAGATATGAAATAGTTATATGCTATTACTGGGGCATAAGGCTATGCTTCCTCCAAGGTCTTAGTGGTAATTGTTTATTGGCCAAGTTTTTCAATGTCCTTATCAGGATTGGCCTGGTATCTCGTGGGTCGGTTATGTCATTTACCATCACTTGTTCTGCAGCGTGATATGGATAGTTCATAAAGTTTTTCATTAGCTCTGCGAGCTTATCTTGTCGCACCTTTTGAGGTTCTTTTGATGAATCTATTTCCTCTCTGTAAATTATATCCACTGCCTCCTCAGGATTAATTCGCGCAACTCGTGCGCTAGGCCAGGCGTATGCAAAATCAACTCCCATTCTTAAAGTTCCCATGATCAGTCGAGCGACTCCAAAGTTTTTGCCGACATAAACTGCAATTTTGGGAACAGTTGCCTCGCAAATAGCAAATGTTGATTTCGGTACTGTTCTGAGTAATCCATCTCTGGATTGCTCTTCCTCCAAATTAGATAAAAATCCTGGGGTATCAACAAGGAAAACCAATGGTACGTTAAAAGCGTCGCACCATCTTATGAATCGTGCCTCCTTATCGCAAGTATGAAGGTTCAGAATACCCTCTGACTCGGCGGGGTTGTTAGCTATAATACCCACCGTTTGCCCGTCAAGACGGGCAAACCCTATTAGGATACTTTTTGCATGAAGTTCCTGTAACTCAAGGAATTGGCCTTTATCTACTATGCATCTGATGACTTCATGCATATCGTAATGTTTCAAAGGGTCTTCTGGCACTATTTCCAGAAGGTGATCATCTCTGCGATTCGAATCATCACCCATGTCAACAATAGGAGGATTTTGTCTATAATTTAGGGGTATGTACGTTACCAGTTCCCGGCATACTTCAATGACTTGCTCGTCGGTGTCAAGAAGGAAGTCAGCTATTCCTGTCACCGTACTGTGGAGCACTGAACCACCTATTTCCTCATGGGTTACATCTTGATATGTTACCGACTTAAGTAGCTCAGGTGAGGCTACTGACATGAAGGCTGTCCCTTTCCTTATAATATAAAAATCAGCCATAGTCGGTGAGTATGCTGACCCCGCATAACTCGGCCCCAGCATGAGGGTGATTTGAGGAACTACCCCGGAGGCAAGCATTGGTGCATGATACAGAGTGGATGTATCACCGATTGCAGCTCTACCACCGAGCATAGGTCTAAATCCTGGCCTACCAAAAAGGTCCTGAATCCTTTCCCCACCTGAATCAATCATTTGTATGTATGGGATTCCATTCTCTACAGCCATCTCCATTATTCTTGTTATTTTATGATGAAAACCACTTCCGAATGTCCCACCAAGAACAGTAAAATCTTCACTGATAGCATAAAAGGGGCGGCCATGTATCTCTCCAAAGCCAGTAATAATTGCATCTCCGGGAAGTTCTTTTTCATCAATATCAAAGCCTGTTTTGATGGGACGAATCCATAAATCGATTTCCTGAAAAGTCCCCGGATCAAACAGCTTGTCTATCCTTTCCCTTGCTGTCAGTTTGCCCATTTGATGCTGCCTCTCCACTTGCTTGGAACCACCAGCTTCAAAAAGACGTCTGCGTCGTTCTTCTATTTCTTTAATTTTATTCAGCATAATCTTACACCCCTTACTACAATGTGGCTATATCCTGAAATTTTCGTGTTTCCTTGATGGCAAATCCTGTTTTCTATTTCTAAGCCACCTCAAAGCTTTAATAAGAAATGGCCTTGTATCTCGTGGGTCTATGATTTTCTGTGTTGCTTCCCGAACCATCATATCCAAACCCCATTTCAGCTCCATAACCCGGGTATTTTTTTGCTTCTCTCTAAGGCTTTCATCTGGTATAGACGCGAGCTCACGTCTGTAAATAATAGCTGCTGCCCCCTCGGCACCCATTAGTCCGGGTTCTTGAGTTGGCCAGGCTACTGCAAGGTCACCACCTAAAGATAATCCAGGCATAGACAAGCGACCTCCTCCATAGTGTTTGCGAATGGTAACTGTGATTTGGGGAACAGTTGCTTCGCTATTTGCCATGATCATCCTGGCTCCATGTCTAATCAGTCCTCTTCTCTCTTCCTCAATAGCTGGCAAGAATGCTGGGGTATCAGCTATCCAAATTAAAGCTATATTGAAGGCGTTGCAAAATCTAACAAACCGGGACATCTTATCAGCAGCATCAAGGGTCATGCACCCTCCCTTATCTTGAGGGTTATTGGCTATAATACCGACCGTATATCCATCAAGTCGGGCAAACCCGGTAATCAAATTTCTGGCCCAGTAGTGCTTGATTTCAAAGAATTCACCATTATCCACTATCAGTGAAATCAATTTATACATGTCATATGCTTTGGCAGAATTAACAGGAACAATTTCTATGAGTTTTTCCTCCCTGCGATTAGGGTCGTCCCCAGTATCCACTAAAGGGGGATTTTCCATATTGTGTGACGGTAGATAACTTAGCAATTGACGACATTTCAGTAGGCAATCTTCATCATTCTCAGCAAACACATCACAACATCCGGTAACACTGGCATGGACCCAAGGGTCACCCAATTTTTGGCATGTCATACCCGGGGGTGGTGACATGAGATGCATAGAGCTGTTATTTTTAGTCATGAAGAGGAAATCCCCTAGTCCTGCAATAATGGATAGCTCCCCCTTACACGGACCCATCACCAAGGAGATTTTGGGTACCACTCCAGAAGCTAAAGTTTGAAAATACGCTATGGAACTGGCAGAGTAAAAGTCTGGGTATTGTATTGCATCCTGGGCTCTTATACCCTCAGAGTCAAAGATTGCAACTACTGGTGTTCGAGCATTAAGAGCGTTCTCTATTATCATAGTTACTTTCCTGGCATGCACAGTACCCATGGTCCCATCCATTACTGTAGCATCTTGCGCCCAGATACTAACCGGCCGATCATTAACCATACCATAACCTATAACGACCCCGTCCCCTCTGCCTCTATCTTCACCAATATCAAACCCGGTTTCATATGGCCTATGGCATGTATCCAACTCCTCAAAGCTATCCTGATCGAAAAGTTTAGCTATCCTCTCCCGCGCTGTCAATTTCCCTTTCTCATGCTGTCTATTAACCGCTTCTAGATCCCCTTGTTCAATGAGATTCCGCTCTTTATTAAATGCTTCAAGCTTATCACGCATAGTTGATGCGTACCTCGCTTTCAATCCTGCCTCCACAAATTCCACAGGGACATTGAAGCGTTTAGCTATTTTTTCAATTTCCTGTTGCTCATTATCCTGCATTTTTATACCTCCAAAAGATTAGAAGACTTTGTCAACGTATATCCGAGACACAACACGAGTGTAATGGATTTCCTCTTATACGTGTTTCTCTTGCGAGCTCATACTCAGATATTTTTCAAGAACGCTCTTTTTAATGACCTTGCCCCCTGGATTTCTTGGCAGGTCCGGTAACATGACGATCTTCTGGGGAATCTTATAATACGCCAATTTTTCTTTGCAGAATTCCTGAACTTCCGCCAGTTGGAGGTTATGAACCCCGGGCCTCGGCACCACGGCACACCCCACACATTCGCCCATGACGGGATCGGGTATGCCAAAGACCGTTACGTCAAGAATCTTGGGGTGGAGGTGCAAAACATTTTCCACTTCCACCGGATAGACCTTTTCGCCCCCCCGATTGATCATCTCCTTGCTCCTCCCAACCAGGTAGATGAACCCTTCCTCGTCCTGGTAACCCATGTCTCCGGTGAAAAACCATCCGTCTCGGTAAACACGCTTTGTTTCCTCGACCAATTTATAGTAGCCCTTAGATACCAGACCTCCCCTTACCGCCAGTTCGCCAACCTCATTGGCTTTCAGTTCTTTCCCGGAGGAATCCACAAACTTTACCTCCGAACAGAGAGCGGGCCAGCCAACGGATGTGGGCCGCTGTTCGCAGAATTCGTCCAACAACAGCGTTATAACCGATGCCTCAGTCGAACCATAGCCGTTTAGAAACTGGACATCTTTGAAGATAGCTTTCATCTCTGCTAAAAGGTCCGGCGCCACGGGGGCTCCGCCATACTTGACCACCTCGATACAGCTTACGTCGTATTTCTGTATGGGGGTTTTATGAAGGAGAAGCCAGAACATGGTGGGCGTACCGGTAAGAATGTTTATTCTCTCCCGAACAATCAGATCAAGATAGAGGTCCGCATTGAACACAGGAAGGATAAAAAGGGTCGTGCCGGAAAAAATTGCCCCCATGAGTTGTTCCTGTATGGCCATCACGTGAAACAGGGGGGCAACAAGGATGGTCTTCCTTTTTTCTCGATTTTTCATGCGCAGGTGATGGTCTGAGTAATAGCCCTGTTTGAAGGCGCTGGTAATAAGATTACGATGGGTGATCATGGTTCCTTTTGAAAATCCAGTGGTCCCGGAAGTAAACAAAATGAGCGCCACAGAATCCTCATCGATCTCCACAGATGCAACAGGCCCCTCCTCCCGGGGCAGGGTCGTTATCCAATCAGCGTTCAGGCGTAAGATTTTCTCCGGAAGCGTATCTGGATTAATGTTTTCAATCTTATCGGAAAAAGTCGGCGATAGACACAAAAGTTCGAGGTCGGATATCTTAATTTGTCGCTCCAGCTCGGGCTTAGTCAAGTGATGGTTAAAGACCACTGCGGTGGCGCCGAGCTGCTGAATCCCCAGAAAACCGATTATGAAATTAATGGAATTTTCCATTAGTATGCCTACATGATGTCCCTTGCGGATCCCGTATTTTGTCCTCAGCAGGGCGGCCATATGGGTTACCTGCCCCCGTGTTTCACTGAAGGTCAGCCTTTTTTCGCCTTCTGCCAAGAATGGTTTGTCCCCATAAGTTTTTGCAGATTCCTGGAACATTGCGGGAATGCTTTTAAATCTGTGTTTGAAAGTCTGAATGGGAAACCCATCCACTTCTACGATCTCTAACGAGAAATCCCGGATCACGGCCGTATCTCCTCTTTCTTCTTTCCCTCTCTATGAGGGTACCCCGCACCCTAAAAAACCCCGTCCTTATCTATAAGGGAGGGGTTTATTCTTCCACATCCTTGACGACCAGGGCGAAACCTTTGGGCATCTCCTTAGCAAAAATGGGCCACTTCAAAACCATCTCTTCCTTGGGCTCCAAAGCCAAAGGTTTCCCCCTCCTTGGCATGAGGGGATAAAGACCAGCGACTGGATCCCCTTCGAGGGGATAGATCGTCAATTTAAAGCGAACCGGCTTCTCGGATACATTCTGGATCCCGACATCGTAGAATAACATGGGCCCGGCTTCCGTCATGTCCATATAAAAGCTTATTTTGGTAATCTTGGCGGCCGGAACGACCTCATAGGCAATCCCGGCTGTCCAGTTTTCCGGAGGCTGTCCCATGGCTGGCATCCCCATGAGAACCCCTATAGCTCCGAGTAAGCCTAAAAGCATTCCGACCCTGACTATCTTCTTCATCTTCTGATCTCCTTTCTTGTTCATGATTTCCATTGACCTCCTTTCTCGAAGAATTCTATAGAAGGAACACAACCAGAAGGGATCAGGGAAAAATTTTCCCCAAGGATGCCCCCCTATATTTTTACAATCTTTAGGGATCGAGTGGATCCTTCCCTGCTTCAGAGATTGCCCTTAATTTCCGGGACAGGATTTTTATCGCTTTTAATCGTTTGGCCAGATCAATGGGGAACGTAGGCTTTTGCATAAATAAAAGGCTTACGAGGATGGCCAAACCCACAAGGTCGGATATCCACCCGGGCTTAATCAGGGCCAGAGCAGCCCCGAAAAACAGGATCCGCTCATGAATTCGGGTTGGACGGAGCATGCACCCTTGAATCCCACAGGCCAAAGCATAGACACCAATGAAAGCCGTGATCGTCGAGAGGATGATATCCTGCAGATCCCCTTTCAGGAGTAGAGCATTATTGTAAACGAACATGTAGGGAAGGATGTAGACTACCAACCCCAAGCGGCAAGCCATCCAGGCTGTGCGCATCATCTCGGCCCCTGCGATTCCGGCAGCCACGAAGGGTCCAGGGGCCACCGGCGGGGTAAGATCGGAGACTAAGGCAAAAAAGAAAATAAATAAATGAGCTGCAAGGGGATCCACCCCCATTTGGGTCAAAGCGGGGGCGACGAGAACGGCCAGGACTAAGTAGGATACGATGATGGGAAGTCCCAGGCCCAGAATGAGGGAAGCGATCATCGTCAGGAACAAGAGCAAAAATAGTGAATTGCCGGAAAGTTCGATGAGAATCGAAGAGAGCTGTAATCCCAAACCGGTCAATGTAATCATTCCCACCAGGATGTTACAAGCCACGACGATCCCCACAATGGGCAGAAATCCCAGAGCCCCCCGTTCTAAGGCGCGGAGGATTTTTCGTGGACCCATGCGGGTTGACTTTCGCAAAAAAGAGGCCAAGGGGACGGAAATGATGGCCCAGAAGGCCGCCCGGGTTTCCGTAACATGGGCATACATGAGAAGATAGACCAGAACCGCCGGGGGAATGATGAAATGGAATCCCTGCTTAAATACTTCCCTAAATTTCGGACATTCAGACTTGGGTTGCCCTTTGAGGTTACATTTTACCGCTTCAAAATCCACGATGAAGAAAATGGCCACGTAATAGAGAATGGCCGAAAGGAAAGCGGCTTTACAGATGGAAACATAGGAAACCCCAAGAACTTCCATCATGATGAAGACCGACCCTCCCATGACCGGTGGCATGAACTGGCCGCCAACCGATGAAGCAGACTCCACTGCCCCGGCGAAATGGGGTTTGTAACCAGCTCTCTTCATCATGGGGATGGTAATCTGCCCGCTCGCTGAAACGTTGGCCAAGGCGCTGCCGGAGATCATGCCAAATAAGGAACTGGCTACGACCGCAATTTTGGCTGGTCCTCCACGGACATGGCCGAAGAGGCTCGAGGCCAGGCCGAAGAAAAAATTTCCAGCTCCGGACTCCTGCATGAAGGTTCCAAAAAGGATGAAGAGAAAGATAAAGGTAGCGGCAATTCCGGTCAGAGACCCATAGATTCCTTCGGTCGTCATAAATAGGCCGCTGATGATGCGCTCAACAGAATAATTCGGATGGCCCAAGACAACCGGAAGCCACTCCCCGAACCGGGCATAGATGAGCGAGCCAATACAGAAAAGGGGCACAGCCCATCCCGTGGTCCGGCGGCTCGCCTCCAGGGATAAGACGATGAGGGTTCCCCCGATAATCAATTCATACAGGGGCGTCTCGAGGCCGACCGTACCAGCCCTGGCGATAAAATGAGTCCACACGTAATAGCTGATGTAGAGAATAAGGCCCACAAAGAGATATCCGTCCCAGCTCAGGCGATCTTTTCTCTGCTTCGGGGAGAAGGGAAAAAGTAGGTAGATGAGGCTGAATCCAAAGATTAAATGGATGATTCTCTGGTACATGGCAATGAGGGGAAAGTAGCCCGTAATGAGCTGAAAGAGGGAAAAACTGATGGCGATGACCGCAATCAGTTTTCCCTCAATCCCCTTGGGCTTCCGGCGGACACTCTCCTCCTGCGCTATAACAACTTCCTCCCCAGCCGCCAGTTTCTGCTCAATATCCGAATCATTCTTCATTCAGCATTCCCTCCAGAAGATTCTTATTGCTGTTGATCATTTTCCGAATTTACAGGCCAGGCCTTCCTCAAGATTACCGTCCTTTCCAAACCCCTTTCTCCTTGAGGTATTTGACCGCACCCGGATGGAAAGGAATGTGCTGGGTCGTATAATTCGCTCCCAGGAACATATTCTCCAAATTCCATTGCGCAGCCTGGGGATGAATGGCACCAATCTCTCCGGGGTGGTCGTAGATTGCTTTAACCAATTGATAAGCCAAACTCTCGCTTAAGTCTTGACGACAAAACAGGGCGGTCTGCACTCCCGCTGACAGAGTATCCGTGTCGATCCCCGGATAAGTCCCTTTCGGGATGATCGCCCTTACATGATAGGGGTATTTGGTGGTGAGCGTTTTTATCTCCTCTTCAGTGTGAGAGATCAAGCGGATCGGATGGGCCCGGGTCAATTCGAGGACACTGGCGACAGGATAGCCGGCAGCGATGGTCCCCACTTCTACGGTCTTATCCTTTAACGCGGTGATACTTTCCGTGAAGGAAAGGTAGGCCGGCTTGAAATCGTCAAAGGGCAAACCACAGACCTCCGTCAAGGCGACCCTGGAGGCCACCAGAGTTCCACTCCCGGGAGGCCCAACCGCAACTTTACGACCTCTAAAGTCGGATACGGATTGAACCGGCGACTCTCTCCGCACCATCCAGTGCCGCACGCTGACATGTCCTAAGGCCAGCAGACGAACTCCAGATAAATCCATCTTTTTCTCCAGCGCCGGTGCCAGCACATTTATGGCGACCAGGCCGAGATCCATCTTCTTCCGCAAGATTAAATGGAAGTTTTCCTCCGAGGCCGCGGTCGATTCTGCGATCACGCGAACTTCTGGTACGTATTTGTTACAAATGCTGGCAAACCCCGCCCCAATGAAATAAAAAGTGCCCGCAGGGCTGCCCGTTCCCAAAGAGAGATATTTTTTGGCTGCTACGGATGCCCCCAAGGGGAAAAGAATTCCAAAAAAAAGTAGAATCACCAGTGTCAAAGTCCCAAAACTAACTTTACCATTTTGTCGAGTAGACATCTTTTGTAACCTCCTTTCTGGTTATTGTGGCTTTTGTGAGATTCATAACCTATTGATTACTTACATTAATTGACTCGTTGCCGGGCCGAGATTCCTTCTCTGCAAGACTTTACAATTTGCAGATAATTATGAGGATGAGCGCGGCTCCTTCACCAATTTTGCATCTTTACCCCCGATTTAGATACGCATGTAGTACATTTTTCGTCATTTGTCAATATATTTTTGACGAAAAAAAACATCTTATAACAGAAATTTTTAATCTTGAATGTTAAGGTGCTATCTTTTATAATGTAAAAAAAATATCAACGAAATGGGTCTTGCTTAGAAAATGAAATCAGTGAGAAATAGTTTAACTTTAGACGAAATGGATCTTCGTCTGATAGAGGAATTGCAGAAGAATGGACGCCAAACAAATGTGGAATTGGCTCCCAAGATAGGTGTTGGTGAAGCAACTATACGCAGACGGCTTGACAGGCTCATAGAGGCGGGTGTTATTAAAATTATTGCCGTTCCCAATTTGTCTAAGGTAGGATATGGAGTCAAGGCTATTATTGCATTAGAAGTGGAACTGTCTCGAATAAGTGAGGTTGCTAAAGAATTGTCCAAATACCGCGAGATACACTACCTCGGGCAGTACGTAGGCGATTGCAATATAGCCTTCTGGGCCATATTCCCTTCCCCTGATGAATTAGGCGAATTTATCAGAAGGGATCTGGCTCGGATAAAGGGCATAAACCACTATACGATATTGACCGAGGTTAAACTTCATAAGCGTACCTATGATGTGCTGCCACCTGATGCTTCCCTAATCCCGAAAAGGATTCCGCAAGTGGACCGGGGTTTACACAAAAAGAGGCCCTGAGCAGGTTCGAACCCACGACCTCTTTTAGAAAAGCTGAGTTAGCTACGATCAACCAATCCATACGACATGAAGATCTTCTCCTTGCAACTGGCCAATCCATCTATTTCAAGAAAGGAAAATAAATTGAAAAATGCAGTCATTATCAGTGTAGTCCGTACACCCATAGGAAGATACCTGGGGATTCTGAAAGATGAACCAGCCTACGAATTCCTCCTTCACCGATTGTCTCTCAAGGCCCTTCTCCTTATCGACCTCGATATTGCGGTTTTCTTTTCTCAACAAAGGCCCGCGCTCCCTCTTTCATATCCTCAGAAGCCGTTAGATTAGCCCACAGTTCGGATTCCAATTCCAGCCCTTGTTGGATAGAAAGGTCTCTGGCCCGATTGATCACCTTCTTCCCTGCCGCCACCCCCAAAGGGCCTTTTTCAATAATCCTGGCTGCAAGTTCGAGGGCGGCCTCCATCCCCTTTCCCGGAGGAACGACTTTCTCGATCAATCCGAGCGATAGCGCCTCGGTTGCACTAATCATCTCTCCGGTGAAAACGAGTTCTTTCAGTTTGCCCACAGGGAGATGATATAAGGAACGAGCGATCCCTCCATTTCCGGGGAAGACAGAGAGGTTCACCTCAGGAAAACCAAACTTGGAAGTTCCCTCTGCATATCGGATATCGCAACAGAGCGCCAGCTCCAATCCTGCGCCCAGGCAGAAACCATGGATGGCTCCAATCACCGGCCACTGAAAATTTTCAACCATTGCATAGATCTGATGACTCCTTGAAAGGCGTCTTTTGGCTGTATCCGGGTTCAATTCTAAAAAGGTTTTGATATCAGCCCCTGCGGCAAAGGCTTTCTCTCCAGCGCCGTGTAAGATGACGGCCCTGATCTCCTGCCTCCGATCATCAATCTCTCTGAATACTTCGGCGATGACTTCCTTGGTGGCCGCATCGAGGGCATTCATCGGAGGATGATCAATGGTGACAATGGCAACCTGACCTTTGATGTCGTAATAGGCGAGTTTTTGATCCATCTATTTCTCCTTCTTGCTTCCATCCGGATTGTACTCATACCAACCCCGTCCGCTCTTACGTCCAAGCTCTCCTAATTTCACCTTTCGTCTTAGGAGCTGGGGGGGATAATAATGCGCATCCTTGCTCTCCTCATAGATGGCCGTGAGCGCTCCGTAGGAGACATCCAGGCCAACCATATCTCCTGTCTCAAGAGGGCCCATTCTCCTGCCAAACGCCAGGCGGACACCCTTGTCAATATCCTCCACGGTTCCGATGCCCTGTTCCAAGAGACGAATGGCTTCTATGTAGCCCACAAGATTGATCCGATTGAGCAAAAAACCCGGGACATCGCTCTCAACCCGGATAGGCACTTTGCCGATGCGATTAACAAAATCGATGCCTGCCCTCATGGTCTCTTCTGAAGTCTTCACCCCTTTGATAATCTCCACGACCTCCATCATGGGCACAGGGCTGAAAAAATGGAGGCCCAGGACCTTTTCCGGCCTCCTGCTTACAGCGGCGATCTCGGTAATGGGGATGGCTGATGTATTACTGGCGAGCACTGTCTCCGGGCCACAAGCTTCGTCCAATTTCTTAAAGATCTCATGTTTAAACTCCAGCTTTTCAAAAACAGCCTCTATGGCCAGATCGGCCTCCGGGGCGTTTCTCCAGTCTGTAGAAGTTTGGATTCGACCCATGACCGATTCCAGGCTCTCTTTCACCTTTCCTTTTTCAATGAATTTGCCTGCTGACCAGGCGATATTCTTCAGGCCGCGGTCCAAGATCTCCTGGCTGACATCGGTGATCAAAACGTTTATACCCGCCTGAGCACAAACCTGACCGATACCGCTCCCCATTAATCCACCACCGATGATCAATACTTTCGAAATGGTCATTTGTTCCTCCCCCAGTTAAATATAAATTCCAATAACCAAATCCCTGCCTACCGGCCCCGGTCCCGACCGAGGGCGGGGCAGGCAGGCCAAGCTCCAAATAATCACCAATTACCAAACTCCAATCACCAAAAGATTTTTATTTTTTCGGAATTTCGGTCATTGGGATATTGGTGATTATTTGGTTATTGGTACTTGGTTATTGGTGCTTGCTCTCCTTTCTTAAAAGGGGTATCTCCCCATTTTAATCACAGCCTCTGCGATCTCCCGTCTCAGGGCGATCGTATTGACTGGGGTAAAACGAGTCAGCTTTTTGAGAGCAGAAAGCTGTGTCCTGAGTATGTCTCCCTCCGCAATTGCCGCAAAACCTTTTTTGGCAAAGGTTTCCAGCCGGTCAAACGCATCATTGACGAAAACCTTGACCATGGCCTTCTGAATCTCACTCCTCTCACCTCCATATTTCTCCATGGTTTTCATTGCCCGAAGAAGGCCGCTCTCCATGGCGAAGACCTGAATCACCATATCGCTGATCAATCCCAGGATCTCCTGCTCCTCTCCCAGTTTCATCATATACTTCTGCACGGCTGCCCCGGTCACAAGGAGGCTAATCTTTTTTGATATCTCGACCATCTCCTGCTGTAAGGTCAGCTTTGCATCATCGCTTTCCACTTTCGGCCGGAGGGTGGGGAGTTCGCCGGCCACCCTCTGGGCGGCCCCGAGCAAGGGAAGGCGATTCTTCATGGCCCGTTTCGTCAGCATATCCATGATCAGCAGGCGATTGATCTCGTTCGTCCCTTCCCATATCCGGTTGATCCGGGCATCCCTGTAACCCCGCTCCACAGGGTAATCATGAATATATCCATACCCTCCATGGATCTGGACGGCTTCATCGACAATATAGCCCGACATCTCCGAACAGTAGACCTTGTTGATGGAGTCTTCAATGTTATACTCCTCAATCCCTCTTGCCATCTGCATTCCGGCATCCCCGGCATGGCGGTCAATACGCCGGAGAATCCGATCAGTCAAACCTCCTGTCCGGTAAACCATACTCTCCATGATAAAAATTTGAGTCGCCATCTCTGCAATCTTATGCCGGATCAGACCGAATTCAGCGATCGGTTTGCCAAACTGGACCCTCTTTTTTGCATAGGTGACGGCCTCCTGCAGGGCTCTCTTTGATCCTCCCAGACAGCCCGCGCCTAAACCGAAACGACCCATGTTGAGGACATTTAAGGCCACGATGTGGCCCTTTCCAATCTCCCCGAGGAGATTCTCCACCGGGACCTTGACATCGGCAAAGATTACGCTTCGCGTTGAGGAGCCCTTCACGCCCATCTTATTCTCTTCCTCATCGACGGAGACCCCTTCGAAATTTCGCTCAACAATGAAAGCTGTGAATTTATTTCCATCCACTTTGGCATAGGTGGTGAAGAGGTCTGCAATTCCGGCATTGGTGATGAATTGTTTCTGGCCATTCAAGATGTAATATTTTCCATCTGGGCTAAGCGTTGCCGTGGTCTTAGCATTAAGGGCATCGGAGCCTGCTTCAGGCTCGGTCAGGGCATAGGCGCCAATGATCTCTCCTGTGGCGAGCTTCGGGAGATAACGTCTCTTCTGATCCTGATTGCCAAAGAAGATGATGGGAAGAGAACCGATTCCGGTATGGGTACCGAAGGAGGCCATGAACGAACCACCTGCCTGGGCCATCTTCTCCCAGAGAAGGAGAGAACTGACCTTGTCCAGATCCTGCCCCCCGTACTCTTCCGGGATGTCGGCAGAGAGAAATCCTAACTCCCCTGCCTTCTTGAGCAGGCTCACAAGAAGTCCCTCTTTCTTCTCTTCGATGTCTTCGCTCACAGGTTGAATTTCGCCCACAACAAATTCGGTCACTGCCTTCGCGATCAAGAGTTGTTCTTCATTAAATTCTTCCGGTGTGAAAACCTGCTGAGGTGAAATCGATTCGATCAGAAACGCTCCTCCCTTCACGAACTCTTCCATAAGAACCTCCTTTCTCAAAAATCAATTAACATTGAAAAGTTAGCAGTGCAAAATTAGCATTGAAAATCCTCTCTGTTCTTAAGACAGACAATGCTAATTGTTAAATTTATATTTTTCATTTTGCATTGATGTTTTCGAAGACTCCGGTCGCTCCCATTCCTCCACCAATAGATATCGTCACACCATTACAAAACCTCTTCCTTGGGGATTACCTTCCTCTTTTTTCCCAGTCCGGGGATGAGGGGGGAAATCAGCAGGAAGAGGGCAAGGATTAAAGAAGCCGCGGCCAGCGGCCTGACAAAAAAGATGGAAAAATCACCCTGGGATATGATTAAGGACTTTCGCAGGTTGTTCTCCATCAGCGGTCCCAGGACAAAGGCTAACACGAGGGGAGCGCCCTCGTAGCCAAATTTCTTCATCAAGTACCCCATGATTCCGAAGATGAGCATGATATAGATATCGAAGACCACGTTGTTTACGCTGTAGACGCCGATCAGACAGAAGAGGAGAATCAGGGGAAAGAGGATCTTGTAAGGAACCTTGAGGACCTGAACCCAGATGGTGATCAGGGGCAGGTTGAGAATGAGAAGCATGATGTTCCCGATATACATACTGACGATGACTCCCCAGAATATGCCGGGATTTTGTTTCATCATTAAAGGGCCGGGAGTGACCCCATGGATCATGAAGGCCCCGAGGAGCATGGCCATAATCACGTTGGGCGGGATGCCCAGAGTCATGAGCGGGATGAAGGCCCCTCCTGTTGCGGCGTTGTTGGCTGATTCTGGTCCAGCCACCCCTTCGATGGCCCCTGTCCCGAAACGCTCCGGGTGCTTGGATATACGTTTTTCGACGGCATAAGAAATAAAAGACGAAATGACCGCTCCTCCTCCGGGAAGGATTCCCAGGAAGAATCCGAGAAGAGATCCTCTCGCAATAGGTCCTGTTGAGTCCCTCCAGTCTTTGACCGTGGGGAGAAGTCCTTTGACCCTTGTCTTGAGGACATTTCTTCGAACGACCTGCTCAATATTGAGCAGGACCTCAGAGACTCCGAAGAGGCCCATGACAACCGGCACCAGCCCCACCCCGTCTATTAACTCCATCTTTCCAAAAGTAAAGCGTGGGCGGGCATTGATGGAATCAAGGCCAACCAACCCCAGAATGATTCCGAAGGCTGCCATGACCAAGGCCTTTGACATGGATCCATGGGCCAGGTAGATCAGGATCGTGAGGCCCAGAACCATGAGCGTGAAATACTCCGGGGGCCCAAAGCGGAGAGCGAATTTAGACAGAGGAGGAGCCAGCAGCATCAGGCCGAGGATGGAGAGGGTGCCGGCAATAAACGAACCGAAAGCGGCGATGCCTAGCGCAGGGCCTGCGCGGCCCTGTTGGGCCATCTGGTAACCGTCAAGGCAGGTGACCACAGACGCCGCTTCTCCGGGTATGTTGACCAAAATGGATGTCGTCGATCCTCCATACATGGCTCCGTAATAAATTCCGGCGAGCATGATGATGGCCGCTTCCGGAGTGGCCTTGAAAGTAGTTGGAAGGAGCAGAGACATGGCCCCCACAGGCCCAATTCCGGGAAGAACGCCGACCAATGTCCCGATGAATACTCCGACGAAACAATAGAAGAGATTCACGGGCTGGAGGGCGACAGAGAAACCAATTCCCAGATAATTCAAAAGTTCCATATCTTATCCAATTCCCAGAAATCCCTTGGGAAGCGGACTCCTCAGCCAAAGATGGAAGACTCCGTATGCAGCTAACGTGCTGATAATGGCTCCCAGAATCGCCCATGACCATCTCTGGGGTTCCACTGCTTTGAAAAGGAAGATGAGCAGAAGGATTGTGCTCAGGATAAACCCCAGGGGAACAAAGACGTAAGCATAGAGCAAGAGTGCGACCAGGATGGAGACCACCTTCTTCCACCGGATCCCGGTCCAGAGGATTTTTAGCTCTCCGGCAACGGCCGTTTCCTTCATCGCCCGGATAAAGATGCCAAGGGATAGCCCGATCATGATGATTCCCACCCAGAAGAACATGAACCCGGATCCCGGATCGTGAAGGGTTCCCAGATCCAGGCCATATCCTCCAGAGCAGATCCCGATGCCCATGGCCATCCAAAAGAGAGAACTGATGATGTCTCTTTTTTTCACCTCAACCTCAACTCTTAATCCTTTTTCAGCCCCATTTTTTCCATATTCTCCTTTTCCTCTTCGCACAATTCCTTCACGTATTTTGCGTAATCTTCGGAATTTTTATAAAAGGGCTCCATATCAAACTTCTCCAAAATTTTCTGGTAGGCAGGGTCCTCCATCCCTTTCTTAAAAGCATCGTGAAGGGTCTTGACGATCTTGGGGTCCGTTCCCTTAACCCCTGCGATGCCGAAAGGAGAGTTGGAGACAATTCCGTAGCCCAGCTCTTTCAAAGTGGGAACATTGGGGTATTTCTTGGTCCGCTGATTTCCCCAGGTCACCAGAAGGCGAAGTTCACCGGCATCGACCTGAGGAGCCCATCCGGAAGCATCAGCGGCAGCGACGACATGACCGCCCAAAACTGCTGCGACTGACTCTGCCGTCCCTTTCATTGGGACCTGGATCCATTTGATCCCATGTTTGCGTGCGAACATTTCCATGGTGACATGCAGGGAAGTCCCGGCTCCAGGGGTGGCGTAAGTGACTTTTCCGGGGTTTGATTTGGCATAGGCGACGAACTCATCCCAGGTCTTCCAGGGTGCATCCTTCCTGACGACCACCCCAAAGGTATAGCCGGTCAGATGGATGATATAGGTAAAATCTTTCAATGGATCCCAGGTTGCCTTCATCATATAGGGATAGCGGAATACGGTGATGGGTATTTGAGAAACCATATAGCCATCCGGTTTGGCAGTGGCGACCATGGTCGCCGGACCGACTGTCCCGCCTCCTCCGGCTTTATTCTCTGCGACCACTGGTTGACCCAGATATTTGCTGGTGGTCTCCGCCAGAACTCGCAGGGATACGTCCGTTGCCCCACCCGGGGCCCAGGGAACGATGAAGGTCACCGGCTTCACAGGGAAGTCAGCAGCGACTGCAGGAACAGCAGAAAACCCAAAAATAATTGCGATCACCCATAATAGAATTCCTCTTTTCATCCTTTTTTCCATGGTCTTCCTCCTTTCTTTGAATAGGTTTTTTCCGGCCCCCCCCGTCCCTCCAACGGGGGGTTATCTTCTATAGTCCAGCACTAACTCACCGAGAGGGGATTTGTTATTCTCTCCCGGACAGATGACCATAAAGGCTTTTACTGGTTTATTGCTAATGGTCTTTCCTTCATGAGGGATGCTGGCATCGAAATAGATACAGTCCCCTTTCCTGATGATCAATGTTTGATCCCCGTGTTTGAATTTCATCGCCCCTTCCAGTATAAAAAGAAATTCTTCCCCGGGATGAGAAAAGCTAACCTTCTTTGCCGTACGCTTATTCGTCGTATAGAGGATAAAAGGCTCCATCAACTTCTCTTTGCGTTTGTAGGCGAGCGCCTCATAAATATATCCGAACTGGGCGCCCCCTCGATCATATTGCCGGCGTTCGTTTTTTCGCACCAGAATGATCGGGAGGTTTTCATCCTGGTCGTTGAAGAAAGAGGTGATCTTGGTGTTCAGGGCCTTGGCGATGGTAAACAGAGTGGAAACAGGGGATGAGACCTTGCCATTTTCGATTTTTGAGAGAAGACTCTTGGAAAGGTTCGTTTGCGAAGATAGTTCTTGCAGGGTCATGGTTTGCTTCAGGCGGGCCGAACGTATTCTTTTGCCGATATCCTGCTCAGGAGGGGTGGACATCGTGATGCTCCGTTTCTTAAAATTAAATTTATTTTAATGTAGGGAAACTTTATCCAAAGGGAATTTTTCTGTCAAGAGAAAAAGTTTCTAATCGTTGTAATCGTTTCATAATCCGCACAATCAGAGATTTCTGGGTTTTTTTGGAAATCTCAAACATTTTATTTGACACACTTTCCTGCATAGGATATTAAATAAACGATTAAAAATGAACGGGGGATTGAATGTGCTAAAGCCAATCGTTTCGATTGTGCGTTACGAGAAGCCCTTGGAATCGGTTCGCAAGGCAGTTGATTTATCCGGAGGTCTGGACCATCTACCCGGCAAGGCAAAAGTCTTTATTAAGCCCAACATCGTCTTTTGGACCCGCACCACCCCTTTTCCAAAATGGGGAGTGATCACTACCTCCCGGGTTATCGAGGATATGGTGATCCTCCTCAAAGAACGGGGAATCAATGAGATCACCATTCTGGAAGGAATCACAACTTTTGACCCAAAGGATACGGAGACGCCTGCTCATGCCTTTGAGAGCCTTGGCTACAATGTCCTGAAAGGACGTTATGGTGTAAAGACTTTAAACATTTTTGAAAGGCCTTTTAAGAAGCTCGACCTGGGAGCCGGGGTTGTGCTCAACTTCAATGAAGACATCCTCCAGAGCGATTTCGTAATCAATTTTCCCGTCCTCAAGACGCATGCCCAAACCGTGGTCAGCCTTGGGATCAAGAACATAAAGGGTCTGATCGATGTTCCATCACGAAAGAAGTGTCACAGCCCCCATCCTAAAAAGGATCTGGATTATATGGTGGCGAGGCTTGCCAATAAACTTCCTCCTTCTTTTACTCTTTTAGACGGGATTTATACGGCTGAGCGGGGGCCGTTTTTTGAAGGAAGGCTCAGGAGGAGCAATATCCTGATCGCCTCTTCTGATATTTTTTCCGTCGATAAGGTGGGGGCCAAGGTTCTGGGATATGATCCATCAGAGATTCCCCATCTGGTTCATGCGGGTCAGGATCTGGGGAGACCTCTTGATTTATCCGATGTGGATGTGGTGGGAGAGAAGATCGAGGCTGTAGCCTCTTACCATGAACACGCCTTTCCTTACACGGAGGATGGATCTCTTCCCAAGCCCCTCGAAAAGTTAGGAGTCAAAGGCCTCTCCTATCCGAAATACGATCATACAATCTGTACCTATTGCTCAGGTTTCACTACGATTATGCTTATGGCCATTGCCAATGCCTGGAGAGGAAAACCCTGGGACGAGGTAGAAATCCTGACCGGCAAGAGGATGAAGCCCACACCAGGAAAGAAGAAGACGATCTTGTTAGGGAAATGCATGGTTCAGGCCAATAAGGACAGCTCTGATATCCAGGAGATGATTGCCGTGAAAGGATGTCCTCCGGACCTGGGAGAAGCCCGGGATGCCCTACGACAGGCAGGAATTGACGTGAATCCAGCTTTCTTTGATAATATGGATATGGCGGCCGGATTCTTCATGAAGAAATTCGAAGGAAAACCCGAGTTCGACGAATCTTTTTTCAGAATCGTTTAGAAACAGATCATACAGGAGAAAAACAATGAGCCATGAAACCCTTCTGACTTATTTCCAAAAGCATGTCAAAGAGCATCCTGATCAAGTAGCCATCCGGCACAAAGATTATGGGATTTGGCACGATGTCACCTGGAGGCAATATGGAGAAAAGGTTAGACAGGTGGCCATGGGGCTCATCAGCCTCGACTTTAAAAAAGGGGAATGTGTTTCCATCATCAGTGAAAACCGACCGGAATGGGTCTATGCCGATTTTGGAATTATGTCTGCAGGGGGGGTAACGGCAGGCGTTTATGCAACCAATTCGCCGGAACAGTGTGGCTATATTGTCCAGAACTCTGGATCGAGATTCTATTTCGCAGAAAATGAGGAGCAATTTGACAAGACCCTCAAATTCAGGAAGGACACTCCTTGCCTGGAAAAGGTCATCGTCATGGAGATGGAGGGGTTGAAACGTTTCAAAGACACCCTGTTGATGAGTTTCGATGATTTGCTGAGGATGGGGAAAGAGTATGATGAGAAACATCCCGGTCTATTTGAACAGCGATTGAGTGAAGTGAAGCCTGATGACTTAGCGGTCCTCATCTACACCTCTGGCACAACCGGTCCTCCCAAAGGAGCCATGCTCACTCACAGTAACCTCCTCTATATGAGTGAGGCGATGGAAGAAGCCAATCCAATTCGTGATGGGGATGAAACCCTTTCTTACCTCCCTCTCTGCCACGTCTTCGAACAGCTCTTCACCGTGATGATCAATGTCCGTTTTGGGACGGTTTGCAATTTCATCGAGAGTCCCGATACGGTTATGGATAACATGAAAGAGGTTTCACCAACCGTCACCTGTGGGGTCCCCCGGATCTGGGAAAAATATGCCTCCGGCATCATGATTCGAATGTCCGATGCCACCTGGCTTAAACGCATGATCTTCAAAGCCTCCATGGGAATCGGAATGAAATATGCCGGCCTGAAATTGAACTTTAAACCCATCCCCTTATACCTGAAGACGGCTTACTTAGCCGCTTATGTGGCTGTTTTCCGAAAGCTGAAGGAACGATTGGGATTTGATCGTGTGAGGGTTGCCTACTCCGGAGCCGCTCCCATCTCACCCGATGTCCTGAAGTTTTTCAATGCCATTGGCCTTCCACTCGTGGAAGGATACGGCCAGACTGAAGGGACGGGGGTGACGAGCGTAAGTCAAAAAGGTCGGCTTAAAATTGGAAAAGTCGGACAACCCCTCCCCGGTGCGGAGGTGAAGATTGCAGAGGATGGAGAAATCCTTGTAAAAGGCCCGGGCATCTTTAAAGGTTATTTTAAAAACCCGGAGGCAACCGCAGAGACACTTAAAGATGGGTGGCTCCACTCCGGAGATGTGGGAGAGCTGGATGCGGATGGGTTTTTAAAGATCACCGACCGGAAGAAAGACTTGATCATCACCGCGGGGGGAAAGAATATCGCTCCACAGAATATTGAGAATCAATTGAAATTCAGCTCTTATATCAATGATGCGGTGGTGATCGGAGATCGCAAGAAGTTTCTGGTGGCCCTCATCGCCATCGATGAAGAGAATGTGATCAAGTATGCCCAGGATCACAAGATCCAATTTGGAACCTATGGAAGCCTGACCCAGGCTCCGGAGATCAAGCAATTGATTCAGACGGAAGTGGACCGGGTCAATAAGTCCCTTGCTCAGGTGGAACAGGTCAAGAAATTTGCGATCATCCCCAAGAAGCTCTATGAGGAGGATGGTGAGGTGACCCCCACGATGAAGGTGAAGCGGAAATCCATCAACGAGGCTTATAAGGATATTATCGAGAAGATGTATAAGGGAGGAGAATAAATAACAATGTCAAATGTCAAAATCCGAATGTCAAGGGAATGTCAAATTCTAAAGACAAAAGATTTTGAAA
This sequence comes from Thermodesulfobacteriota bacterium, assembly GCA_030017685.1. Lineage (GTDB taxonomy): Bacteria > Desulfobacterota > BSN033 > BSN033 > UBA1163 > RBG-16-49-23. The sequence goes on from JASEHH010000015.1 coordinate 32,797, forward strand.
TTTGAACTTTGAGCTTGATTTGGCATTTGAACTTTGACATTTGACATTAAGTTACCGCCATCTTTTCTTTCTTTTCCACCTCTGGTATCCTTTGGCCGATTCCTCGGAGCGGATGCCCAGGTAGAATTCTTTGACATCCTCGTCTTCTAAAAGGATATTGGGAGCATTGGCCGCCACGATCCTTCCACTCTCCAGCACAAAGGCATAATCCGAGATCTTCAGCGCCATCTTCGCATTCTGTTCTACGAGGAGGATCGTTGTCCCTTCCCCGTTGATCGTCTTGACGATTCTGAAGATCTCCTTGACGAGAATAGGGGAGAGCCCAAGAGAGGGTTCGTCCAGCATCAATAATTTGGGCCGGGTCATCAGCGCCCTGCCGATGGCCAGCATCTGCTGTTCCCCGCCGCTCAGGGTGCCGGCCCACTGGTCCTTCCTCTGGGAAAGAATGGGGAAGTGGCTGATCACGCGCTGGTGATCCTCTTTGACCCCCTTCTTATCCTTTCGGGTATAAGCCCCCATCTTTAAATTTTCGTCCACACTCAATTCTGGAAAGACCTCTCTTCCCTCCGGAACATAGGAGATGCCGAGGTGGACGATATCCTCCGCATCCTTTCCATCGATCCTCTTCCCCATGAATTCAATGGTCCCTTTATCCGGCTGATCCTCGAGGAGTCCCATGATCGTTTTGAGGATGGTCGTCTTTCCGGCGCCATTGGCTCCAAGGATGGAGATGATCTGCCTCTCCTGAACCTCGAGGGAGACTCCCCTGATCGCCATAATCAAACCATAAAGGGTTTCAATGTTTTTTACTTTAAGCAATCCTTTACCTCCGAACGTCAAATAAAGGCACGTTTATAGGTTAAGGTTACGAAGCCCGTTTCGGTTACCGGTAACGGTTACGTAAAAAGAATTAAAAGACGACAACCATAGCCTTTTATTAACGATACGGGCATCGTGACCATGACCGTATGACGAAACCCTTATTTTCTAAGCAACTTTTTCTTCCTCTCCGAGATAAGCTTTCAGGACTTCAGGATGTCTCTGAATCTCCTCCGGCAGCCCTTCCGCTATCTTTTCTCCAAAATTGAGAGCCAGGATGCGATCTGAAACATCCATGATCAGATTCATGTCGTGTTCCACGAGAAGGACGGTGATCCCGAGATCGTCCCGTATATCCTGAATAAAAAAGATCATATCCTTTTTTTCTTCGAGGTTCATTCCCGCGGAAGGTTCATCGAGGAGAATGAGTTCAGGCTCTAAGGCGAGGGCGCGGCCCAGTTCCACCAGTTTGCGGGTTCCATAAGGAAGGTTGATGACAAACTGATTTCTGGCGGCCTGCAATTCGAGAAAGTCGATCACCTCCTCGACCTTTCCTCTATGCTCGATCTCTTCTTTTGCGGCTTTCGAGTTTTTATAGATGAAGGTCGCGCCTCTCCAGACTCCGATTTTCATGTGGAGGTGGCGCCCCAGCATCAGGTTATCCATTGTGGACATATGGGAGAAGAGCTCAATGTTCTGAAAGGTCCTGGCAATCCGTTTTCCGGCAACCTGATGAGGTTTGAGATGGGTGATCTCTTCTCCTTTAAAGGAGATCTTTCCGGAATTGGGCGGATAGATTCCGCTGATGCAATTGAAGATGGTGGTTTTTCCCGCCCCATTCGGTCCGATGATCGAATAGATAGCGCCTTTCTCGACTTCAAAACTCACATTGTTGACGGCTTTGATGCCACCAAAAGCAATGGTCAGACTTTCAATTTTTAGGATAGAGGCCATATTATTTACTAACTAATGTAGTGTCTCAATAATGGCTACCTCTAAAAATGTCATTCCTGCGAAAGCAGGAATCCATAAGTTTTTAACATTACTGGACTCCCGCCTTCGCGGGAGTGACAAATTGGGAATTATTAGAGGTTCCCTTCAATGGGTTTCGTTCATGGTTCGACAAGCTCACCACGAACGGTATGTAAAGGAATTTCTGAGACACTACACTAATAAGATGTGTAGGGTAGAGGAGGCTTAAGCCTCTCCACCCTACATTTCTGTAAGTTTCCAACTTTAGTCACTTTAGACACTTGCTACTTCGTAATCTTGATCCATTCTGTAAGCCTTTCGATATTTCCATCGGGTTTAACTTTGCCGTAGAATACATGTTTGCCGCCCTGCCTGTCCTTCAGGCCGGCATAGGTGACGGGCAGGCCGATCCCCTGGAAATCCTTCATGGTTTCCATGGCTTTCACCCAGCTCTCCGTTGTCAAATTCCTTCCGGCTCTTCTCACGCCTTCGACAAAGGGCTCAGCAAAGGCCATCCCTGCATAGTAGAAGACACCCCATCGCTCCTGAGGCGCAAATTTTTTATGCGCTTCACGGTACTTGACCATCAGAGGGTGATTCGAATCTGGAAGTTCGGCAAAATTAGAATTGATCATGCCGGTCCATAACCCCCTTGTAATGCCCATCATCAGGGCAGAGTCGGAAAGGGTGTTGCTGGTTGCCCATTGGGGTTTAAAGCCAATCTTAGCCGTTTCTGCCAAAATCAAAGCGGCATGGGTAGGCATAGTCCACATAATGACTGCCTCTGCTCCTGAATTTTTTAGTTTAAGAGCATGGGTGCTGAGATCTCTGTCTGTCACCTCAGCTGAAACCTTTTCAACGAGTTTGATCTTATGTTTTAAAAGATACCTCTCTACTCCCATCACTCCCTGTTTTCCATAGTCATCGTTCTGATAGAACATGGCTATCTTTTTAAAACCCAGTTTTTCATAAAGATAACCCGTCAGGTTAAAAGCTTCATCATCGTAAAGGGGGTACATGGCAAATAGGTGTTTTTGAATAGGATGAATCCACTCATAAACTCCGGTAACTGGGCTGAACCAGGGGACCTTGTTTTCCATGAGGTAATCTCTCGCAGTCATTCCTGTGGCCACCCCTACACCTCCGACGACTGCGAAGACACCAATCTGTTCGACGAACTCCTTGGCAATGGCTTTTGTCTTGGCAGGCATGTAAGAGTCGTCGCGAAGGAAATATTTGAGTTTCCTTCCATGGATTCCCCCTTCTTCATTAATGATTTTCACCAAAAGATCCGTTCCCCGGGCGACAGCTCCCCAGGGAGCCGCAGGGCCGGTCTGGGGCCCCCACTGGCCGATGAGGATTTCAGTGTCCGTCACTCCACGAACTGCCTGAGCGGATGCCGGAGCAGAAATAAAAAATGTAAAAACCAACAGACCAACAAAAATCAAGTTCTTCTTTACCATTTTCTCCTCCTCCTTTCTAAGGTTTCTAATGAATTACTCATAACTCAAAACTCATAACTCACACCTCACACCTCTAAACTCACACCTTCTTCACATAATGTTTTGCCAGAAGTCCACTCGGCTTGATGCATAGCATCAATACAATGATAGCAAAGGCGACGACCGATTTGAAGGAAAGTGAAATGTATCCGCCGAAAAGGTTTTCAATCACTCCTAATAGGGCACCTCCGAGCGCCGCACCCGGCAGGCTTGTCATTCCTCCAAGAACCCCTGATGCAAAGCCTTTCAAGAGGGGATCCATCATCATGGGCGGATCGAGCACGCCCATGGCCGCAATGAGCATTCCGGCCACAGCCCCCACCATGGAACTGAGCGCCCAGGTGAAGGAGAAGATCCACTTAGTCCGAATACCCATGACGCGGGCCGCCAACTGGTTCTGCTGGGTGGCTCTCATGGCAATGCCCAATTTCGTATATCGGAAAAAGAGGAAGAGAATAAGCATCAGGACCAGAGAGACAATAAGCGTCCAGAAATTGATCTTGCTGATGAATAGACCATAAAAATTGTAGGCCTCTATATTGGAAACCGGAAAGGGAAGTGCCCTTTGATCCGGCCCCCATTTCCAGCCCACAAATCCCATCAGGACCATTTCAAATCCGAGGGTGATGATGATCAACCCCAGGACGGTCGGATCCTTTGCCTGCCTCAAGAAAGCGATTTCAAAGAAGATGGCGAGCAGAATGGCGAACAGAAGGGTTAGGGCCAGCGTATAGGGAAAGGGGACCTGATGCGTTTCGAGAAGGGTGAATGCGACAAACGTGCTGATCATGGCCATCTCACCCTGAGCGAAGTTAAGGACTTCGGAGGTCTTGTAAATGATGACCATGGCAATCGCGATCAGGGCATAGCAGGCACCCACCGCCAATCCACTCACAATCAGTTGACCAAACATAACTTATCTCCGATAAGAATATCGAAATCCGAATATCGAAATCCGAAACAAATCCAAAATTCTAATTATCAAAATTCTAAACTTGTTTTCTGTTTGGAAAATTGGTCTTTTGTACATTCGTGCTTGTTTCGAATTTCGTGCTTCGAATTTCGGATTTATTTTTAAAAGGGCCATGTCTTCCAGTAGCGTTTCGTCCGGATCCAGAATCCGAATATCCCCAGGGGTTCGAAGAGAACAATCAGAATCATGATCAATCCATAGACGATGACGGCAATATTTGAAATCCCCGCTACGCTCATGTATTTCTGTGAAAAAGTGACAAGCGCCGGTCCGATCAACGAGATGTCCTGGATCGCCTGAAGTTTGATGTCGAGATAGGTCATCAGGGTGGCTCCGGCAATGGAGCCCATGATGGATCCCAGTCCACCCACAACGACCATAGCGAGAAAGGTGATCGACATGATGAGGTGAAAACTTTCGGGATTGATGAAGCCGAGAATAAAAGCGTAAAGCCCCCCTGCAACCCCTGTATAAAAGGCGCTCACTGCAAAGGCGAGGGTCTTATAATAGGTGAGATTGACTCCCATGGCCTCTGCCGCGATATCGCTATCCCGGATGGCGATGAAGGCCCTGCCCACCCTCGTCTTGATTAACTTCACCGCTCCGATCACCATTATCACAGCGATGATCATAATCATATAATAGAAGTGGATATCCTTCATCGGAGTTCCGAACAGATAGAGTTTGGGAGCCTGAAGGCCCATCCTTCCCCCGAAGAATTCCAAATGTTTAATCGTGGTGGTGACGGCCATGCCGAAGCCGAGGGTGGCGATGGCGAGGTAAGGTCCCTTGAGCCGGAGAGCAGGAAGTCCGAGAAGGAACCCGAAGATGGATGAGATAAATCCTCCGAGCGGAAGGGCCAGATAGAAGGGGAGGCCTACGTTCAGAACGAAAATGACGGTAGTAAAGGCGCCAATGGCAAAAAATCCGGCATGGCCCATGGATATCTGGCCTGTAAATCCTACGAGGATGTTCAGACCGACGGCCACAATGGCATGAACCGTGATGAGGTTCACGATATAGACGGATAATCCTAAAAGGTGATATTTCATAACGAGCCAGGGCAGGATGGCGAGAAAGATGAGAAAGAGAATGGACCAGACAAGGATGGTGTTACTTTTAAAAAGTTCAATATCTTCGTAATAATTTCGCTTTATGTCCATAGAGACTTGCCTGAGATTGCGTTTATGTGGAAGGTTGATGGGTACCCTTCGACTGGCTCAATGGCTCATTCATAACGGCGATATGTATTATATTCGTCAAATCTTTCTTGTCAATCTTTTTTTTGAGATAAAATTGATTGAATCGTACCCCCGGGTCTGTTAGAATTTGGGCGCTTCAATATAAAATATTGTAATGGGTATTACAAGCACGTTTCAAAAGGAGACCCATCTTGAGGATCTTTGATCTTTTTAGAGGAGGAGGGCAGGGAAGAGGGGGGAGGATTGAGCCTCCGGTCAATAAGGAGGAAAAGTCTTATGACCAGCTCATCGATGAGCTTATGGCATGGAATATTGAACACACCGATATTCTGGGGATATTACGAAAGGAGATTGATGAAGAAAGGTTATTAAAGTGGTCCGATGCTCTGGAGAAAGGGATCAGAAAGAATCTCGATTCAAATTTCGGCAAGAGGGAGGACAATCCCTTTTTCCCTGTTTATATCGACCTTTATCAATTCGTTAGAGGCCTGAGAATAAAGTTGTTAGGAAACCCCGCGATGAAAAATGTAAAACCTTTGGAGAAATCGGACTCCCTTGTCGTTTGCATTATCTGTGGGATTCGGGCTTTACAGAAGGAGAAAGGGGCAAAACGGCTGGTTGACACTCTTCAATGGATGATGATAGAAAGATATCTCGGGTAAAATTTTCTTTTGAATCATTATTGACTTTTAAAGATAATCTAATAAAATAGAAAAAACAGGGCGCTTAGTTCAGGGGGAGAACGCCTGCTTCACACGCAGGAAGTCACTGGTTCAAATCCAGTAGCGCCCACCATCTTTGGTGAATAAAAAGGGGACAGGCTGTTTTTTAAAACATTGCCTGTCCCCTTTTTTAGCCTCTTGCCTAAATGATGGAGAGGAAATGAACTGCGGGAGTGAGAATAATGTCCTTTGAGGTGTAAACGTTATTAAACCCTTCTGGCTTGCGCACACACTGTACCGCATACCTCGGTTTAAGCCGGTCAACAAAATATCGAAGGTTTGGGTCCACATCTCTTGCTGTCAACTTGGCTTCCACCAAAGCATAGGGTTTCTGGCGATCCGTAATCAGGAAATCGACCTCCCTTTTCTCCCGGTCCCGAACATAATAAAGGGTGAAATCGCCGAACCCCCAATCCGTCCAGGCATCACAGAGTTTATACAAATGAAGAGCAACCAGGTTTTCAAATCTTGCTCCGGGGTCTTCAATGGTTGAAAAGTCGAACAGGTAGACTTTCTCTTCCCTGCGAAGTGTTCGGGCCAGTCGTCCAGCATAGGGGCGAATTTTAAAGAGGAAATAGAGACGCTCAAGAGCCTCTATCCAGCCCTGGACAGTCATGAAATTAACCCCCAGATCTTCTCTAAGGGCATTGATAGATAAAGGCGAACTGACCCGTTCCGGGAGAAGCATGGCTAACGTTTCGATAAGGCCAATCTCACGAATTCGGGTGAGGTCTCTCAAATCTTCCCGAATGACTGAGGTCTGATGAGAGCGACGCCATCGCCGAAGACGGGATTCAGTACCAGAAAAGAGAGGTTCAGGAAATCCTGTCAGGGTCTCCAAATCCCGAAGGCCTTCGCCGGCCCCAGCAGGGACTTGTCCGTCTTTGAGATTCTGCCAAAACTTTTCCGGGGGGAGAATCGTATTCCGGTCTTCCCGAAGCATTTCTCCCAGGGTGAACGGGTGTAGATGGTAAAGATGATACCTTCCCAGCAAGGAATCGCCTCCCCGCTGATAGAGATCGAGCCGTCCACTGCCAGTAATCAGTATTTCGATATCTTTCCCCGTCGCATCATAGAGGCCCTTCAAAAATAGCTTCCACCTGGGGTACTTGTGAATTTCGTCCAGGCTGATGCGACACTTTCGCCGTGGAGGCAAAGCCGCGGTCCTTTTCCAAAAATCTTCAGGATTTTTGATAATGGCTTTTCGATGACTTTCAATGTCCCAATTAAAATAGAACGCTTCCATCCGAACCTCAGAAAGGAGATGCTTGGCCAGTGTTGTTTTACCCACCTGCCTGGGACCGGCAATGAAGGCCATTTGGGTCTCTTCAGCAAAAAATCGAGTGATTTCAGGAGCCAGATATCGCATAGGCATGATTTTTATATGACTATAAAATTGTCATGACAATTTTATAGGATTATATAAAGCTGATTTAGACTTGTCAAGGAGTCAATATTTACCTGAAATGAAACTCCCCGTCCTTGCCCACTGCAGGCAGGGATTCCGGCTATCCTGCCATAAGCGGGACGGGATACGTTCCGGTCAGAACCTTCGATATTTTTAGATAAATTTATTGATACGTTCGACGGCGCCAAACCCCGATTTTTAAATCGGGGTAATGGTTCGACAAGCTCACCATCCCGAGCAGAGTCGAGGGAAAAGCGCCGCTCAGTATCAACCCTGAGCATACCCCGGGCTTCAGACCGGGGAGTCGAATGGGTTGATTTCAAATTGTTTCAATATGGTTCTTGATAATCCAAATTTTCCCTTGCTTTTCGTTGGCGAATGTTATATTTTTATTCTCGACAATTTTTGAAAATAGAATGTGGAAGGAAGAATGTGGTTTTTCAGTTACAACTCGCCACTTTCTACTTTCCACCTGCGAGAGCGAAGCGATATGTCCGGACATTCGAAGTGGAGCACGATTAAGAGAAAGAAGGGCGCGGCAGATGCCAAGCGAGGGAAGCTCTTCACCAAGATCATCAAGGAGATTATGGTTGCCGCCCGTTTCGGGGGAGGGGATATCAATGCCAACCCGAGGCTCCGGACCGCCGTCCTCGCGGCAAAAGCCGAAAACATGCCGAAGGACAATATCGAAAGGGCGATCAAGAAAGGGACCGGGGAGCTGGAAGGAGTCCACTATGAAGATCTGACCTATGAGGGGTATGGGCCGGGTGGCGTGGCGATGATTTTAGAGGTTCTGACCGACAATAAGAACCGGACCGTGGCGGATGTGAGGCACGTCTTTTCCAAGCATAATGGAAACCTCGGCGAAACAGGTTGCGTTTCCTGGATGTTTGAAAAGAAGGGATTGATCGTCATCGATAAGAGCAATGCCAATGAGGACCGTCTGATTGAAGTGGCTCTGGATGCAGGCGCTCTCGATGTGAAGGATACAGATAAGGATTTTGAATTGGTGGTTCCCCCCTCCAATTTTGAAGAGGTGAAAAAGGCGTTGGAAGACGCTGGTTTTAAATTCAACTATGCTGAAGTAACGCTGGTTCCCCAGAGCACCATCCGTTTGACTGGAAAAGAAGCTGAGCAGATGCTTAAGCTGATGGAGGGACTTGAGGATTCTGATGATGTCCAGAAGGTTTATGCCAATTTTGATATCACCGACGAAGAGATGGAACGCCTCAGTGCTTAGAAGCCATTTTTTTGTTCTGTTGGAAAAGCCACCGTATCATCACAATAAAGATGGGTGGCTTTTTTCACATCTGGAGAAGGTCTTCCCGTGAAGGCAATTGGAATCGATCCTGGTCTGGCCATGACAGGCTTTGGAGTGGTTGAGGCTCTTTCCCGTGGAGGGAATGCCTGCGATTGGGGAGCCATTCGGACGGAATCTGATTGTCCCATTTCCCTCCGTCTCAAAATCATCTATGATGGAATAAAAGAGTTGCTCGAAAAATGGAGGCCGGACCTTCTTGCCATGGAACAGGTCTTTGTGCTCAAACAATTTCCGAAGGCGGCCATTCAGTTAGGAGAGGTGAGAGGAGTGATCTTTCTCGCCGCCCAGGAAAAGGATATTCCCGTGGTCGAGGTGAGGCCCACGGAGGTGAAGAGTGCGTTGACCGGGAGCGGCCGGGCGGATAAGAAACAGATTGAGAGGGCAATCCGGCAATTACTCAGGATTGAGGGATCCCTTGGGTCGAGCCATGCCGGCGATGCCCTCGCTTTAGCCCTGACCGGCCTTTCCCGAAGTAGAAACTTTAGATGGTAAACTCTGCTTCTCGGAAGAGAAGCAGAGAAATAACAAATTCCAAGCACCAAATTCCAAATAAACACCAATGTTCAAAATTCAAATGTGATAAACGAAAAAGTTTGGAATTTCGATATTCGAATTTGGGATTTGTTTGGGATTTGGGTATTGGGATTTGGAATTTTGTTAACAATATTCAATTAAATGGGTGTGTTGTAAAACCTTAAGGAGAGCCTAAGGGTAAAGAAGATGATTCGTTACATCGAAGGAAAATTGTTAAAGAAGGAAGAGGATCGGGTGGTCATTCTGGCCAATGGGGTGGGTTATGAAATCCTCCTTCCCGCCATTGTTCGAAAGACCATCCAACCCAGGAAAGCGGGTGAGGATGGAGAGGTCGTCAAATTCTACATCCATTACCACCAGACGGAGAGGCAGCCTAAACCCACGCTCATCGGGTTTAACTACGAACCGGAGAAGGAGTTCTTCGAGAAATTCATCACGGTGGAGGATATCGGTCCGCTCACGGCCGTGAAAGCCCTTGTCCAGCCCATCCCCAAGATTGCTAAGGCCATTGAAGAGAGGGATTCGAAGACCCTTGAAAGCTTGAAGGGTGTCGGAAGGAGGACTGCGGATAAGATTATCGCAACGCTTCAGGGAAAGGTCGGGAAATTCGCCCTGATGAGAGAGGATCAGATTCCGATTGAAGTAGAAGTCGTGGACTTCAAGAAACAGGTGGAGGAGGTTCTGGTGAGGGACCTCGGCCACAAAATGGGCGAGGCACAGAAACTGGTCCATGAAGCGATGTTGAGGAATCCGAATATCTCCACACCCGAGGAACTCTTTGAAGAAGTTTACCGGGGCCAGAAGGGGGCCTCATCTTAAAGGAGCAGGAAGATGACTGAAGAGGAGAAAGGGCTGGGTCAGGAGAGGCCGGAAATCGAGGATTACCTCGATCTGAGGCCCAAAAAGCTTTCGGAGTATATCGGACAGGGACAGGTCGTCGAGACCCTGGAGATTGCGATCGAGGCGGCGAAGAAACGGGGAGAACCTCTGGATCACATCCTTTTTCATTCCCCTCCGGGACTGGGAAAAACAACCCTTGCCCATATCATCGCCACAGAGATGGGCGTGCAGATCGTGACCTCCTCGGGCCCTGCCCTCGAAAAAGGAGGGGATTTGATCAGTATCCTCACCCACCTGGAAAAGGGCGATGTCCTCTTTATCGATGAGATCCATCGCCTTCCCAAGATCGTGGAGGAGTTTCTCTATCCGGCCATGGAGGATTTCTGTATCGATTTTATTTTTGACAAGGGAGCCCACGCACGAAGCCACCGGTATCGGCTGGAGCGGTTCACGCTCGTCGGAGCCACCACGCGGGCCGGTCTCCTCTCCGCCCCCCTCCGTGAACGGTTCGGGATATTGAGGAATCTCGAGTTCTATTCTCTCGAGGAACTGGGCCGGGTAGTCAAGCGCTCCGCCGCGCTCCTGGGCGTGCCCATCGATCGGGAAGGAACAGAGGAGATCGCCAAGCGTTCGAGGGGCACACCGAGAATTTCGAATCGTCTCCTCAAGAGGGTGAGAGATTATGCCGAGATCCGCGGGGATGGGAAGATCACGAAAGAGATTACCGATGAGGCATTGCGTCTCGAAGGGGTGGATGAGATGGGTTTAACCAGTCTCGACCGAAGGTTCCTGGAGACCATCATCCGCTATTATAAGGGAGGGCCGGTGGGTCTGGAAGCGATCGCCGCAACCCTACAGGAAGAGTCCGATACGCTGGTCGATATGGTGGAGCCTTTTCTTCTTAAGATCGGCCTTGTGGCAAGGATGCAGAACGGAAGAAAGGCAACGGAATTGGCCTACGAACATTTCGGGATTCCCTATCATGAGTCCGGAAGACAGCTCTCGCTGCCCACCCGCAAAAAACATTAAGGATGTTTTAAAGTATCCATCTCCTGCACCTACCCTATTTCTTTATTGATTTTCCTGTCCTGATTTAGTAAACTCTCATCCATTAAAAGGATTTCCTAAAACATATACTTAGACTCCCCCCATAGTTTAGACGTGAGTCCGAAGTGGAAGAAAAAACCATTAACCCCGGCCAGATAATTACTGGCACACTCTTTAACGAGCCTATGAGGGTGGAGACGGTCCGTGCCAATGGGCCTGACACATGGATAGTTGGGTTGGTTGGCACCCAATCGGAGCGGTTCCGGAGCGTTACCCTTACTTCACGAGATATTGAAGCGCTAACCATCTTCGATGTTACCTCCACTTATGACGGTGACGGCCGCCTCCTTCGACTTGGCCTACAGGCTTACTCCCTTGGGATTGCTTATGAATATGATCCATACTTCGGGCTCTCCATCTCACGCGTCGATCCATTGCCGCACCAGCTCGAGGCGATCTACGACTATCTGCTCAAGCTCGCCCGTGTGCGATTCCTCCTGGCTGACGATGCCGGTGCTGGTAAGACAATTATGGCAGGGCTCCTTATTCGGGAACTGAAACTCAGGGGATTGGCTGATCGCACCCTGATCGTGTGTCCTGCGAACCTGACCTTTCAGTGGCAGAGGGAACTCAATGAGAAGTTCGATGAGAAGTTCAAGGTATTAAAAGGTGGGGAAATTCGTGACCAGTTTGGGATCAACCAGTGGTTGGAACAGAAACAGGTTATCACATCCCTCGATCTCGCAAAGCGTTCAGAGATCCTACCAGGATTGCGCCAAGTTCATTGGGATCTCACAATCGTGGACGAGGCACATCGGATGTCCGCCTTTGATCTGGAGCATAAGACCCTAAGGTACCGTTTGGGTGAGCTGCTTCGTGATGCAAGTGATCACCTACTCCTCCTTACAGCAACGCCTCACAAAGGGGATCCAATCAATTTTAGTTTCTTTTTGCAACTTCTCGACCAGGATGCCTATGCCGATGTCCGCTCTATCCGGGAGGCAATGAATCAGCGAAGGGCTCCATTTTACCTTCGGCGGACGAAGGAAGCCATGGTCTACTTTCCGGCGCGGCAGGCAGGTGGGACATGGGTGGCTGAGAAGATTTTCACCAAACGAATCCCCCATACCGTAGATTTCCAGATTGACGGCGCTGAATTCGACCTCTATCGCGATGTTACTCGTTTTGTGAAACAGCAAAGCGCTAAAGCTGCTGCTCAGGGTGATGACCCCCGTGCCCGTGCAGTTGGATTCCTCATGTCCCTGTATCAACGCCGTCTTGCTTCAAGCACCCATGCCATGCGGCACTCCTTAGAAAATCGTGCTAAAAGGCTTGAAGTGGGATTAAAGCGTGCCCACGAAATAATCAGTTTGGTTCCTCCCGACCTTCCCGATCCAGAAGAGATCGAAGAGATGGAGGATTATGAACGAGAAAAATTAGAGAAAATGTTAGACGCCATTACCCTCGCTGCGAACGAAGAACAGATCCGTGAAGAGACCGATAAGTTGAAGCAGCTTGCAGAGCAAGCCCAGTTGGTCGAGGATTCAAGCGCTGAAGCCAAGTTGTCCCGTTTAAAAGACCTTCTTCATCAAGAGGGTTTTTTCGACCACCCCGAACAAAGGCTTCTCCTCTTCACTGAATTCAAAGACACACTCGACTACCTGATGGGTCGTTTAAGAGAGTGGGGCTTTAAGATCGGATGCATTCATGGAGGCATGAAATCCGGCTTCCGAGATCAACCCGGCACTCGACTTTACACAGAGCAACAGTTCAAAGATGGAGATATCCAGATCCTTGTTGCTACTGAAGCAGCAGGGGAAGGCATCAACCTCCAATGCTGTCACATTCTTTTTAACTATGACATTCCCTGGAATCCGAACCGACTTGAACAGCGAATGGGTCGTATTCATCGCTATGGCCAGAAGAGTGATTGCCTAATTTTTAACTTTGTAGCAACGAACACTATCGAAGGTAAGGTGCTTCAGCGTCTTCTTGAAAAGCTTCAGGAGATCCGGGATGCCCTTGACGACGATGCAGTTTTCAATGTGGTTGGAGAAATTCTCCCTGCTGCTCATATCGAACGGGTTCTTCGTGATTATTATGCTGGACGATTAGGAGATGCAGACCTGGAGGACCGACTCCTTAAGAATGTTGACGAAAAACAGTTCAGGGCCATCTGTCAGAATGCTCTTGAAGGCCTCGCATCAAAAAAGCTAAACCTCGAGATGCTCGTTGAGCGCCGCGCCAGAGCCCAGGAGCGCCGAGTGGTACCTGAGACAATTGCTCGTTTTATGCGCGAATCTGCAGATTATATAGACTTCACCCTAAAAACCCACCCATCTCTTCCGCACACTTTTGATCCTGGTAGAACACCAACGACACTAAGGAACTATGAAAGCCAGCCTGACTGGAAGCTTTCACCACTGGTTACAAAGTATCCGCGATTTTCAACCGATCGTGATACTGCCGAAACGAACAATCTGGAATGGGTCACGCCTGGTCATCCACTCTTTGAAGCTCTGCGCCGTCATGCCTTTAACCTGGCACAGGGAACTTTTGGTAAGGGCGCCTGTTTCTATTCTCTTCAACATGATACTCCGGCTCGTCTGGACTTCTACCGAGCACGTGTGGTTGACGGCCTTGGTCAAGTGATCCATGAACGTCTCTTTGTAGTGGAGCTGACGGCCAGTGGAACGGCTCGTTTGCAAGAGCCCAGCGTACTTGGGAATTTCCTGCCTGCCGTAGCTGCGTCATCAGCGAAGGCAGGTTCCCCTACTAATTTACCAGAAAATCTACCTCCTGTGGCAATACTTCCAGAGGCTACTGCGTGGCTCAATGAGAACGGTCTTATGCCTTTCCTGGAAGAAGTCTGTACTGAGCGCCTATCTGAAATTGATCGTATTGCAGCCCATGTAGAATTGTCACTTACCGAGCTTCTTCAGAAGGCTGATGAGGAGATCGGCAGATTAGCTTCAGAGGTTGAAAGAAAAGCTCCGGGAGCCGAAGGCCGCCTTGCCCAAGCAGAATCCCGTCACTCAGATCTTTTAGCTCGGCGAGAGAGACGCCGCCTTGAATTGGATAGGCAGCGCGCCCTTTCTCTTCAGTCGGTTGAGCGTATAACCAGTGTACTCATTCTCCTGCACCCTGAGAGAAAATCACCAGAGGTTCGGCGTCTACAACCAGATCCGGAAGTTGAAGCAACAGCGATGCAGGTGGCTATGGAGTATGAGAAAGAAAAGGGTCGTCAGGTTCATGACGTTCATGAAAAAAACTTTGGGTATGATTTGACGAGCTTAGACCTAAGTTCGGGTGAGCTTCGCCTTATCGAAGTTAAAGGAATCGGCGAAGTTACTGGGACTGTACTACTTACACCCAATGAAAAAAGAGTTGCCGAAGATCGCCGTGAATGCTATTGGCTCTATGTAGTAACAAATTGCAAGAATGATCCGCAACTTCAAAACCCAATTAAAGACCCAGCCCGCCTCCGGTGGCACGCAGTTAAAAAGGTCGATCATTACTATCTCTCAATAGATGCAGTCACCCATCCGATGCAGGTGAGGGAGGGAGAAATCCCTTATGGAGACAAAGATAAATGATGACCCTGTTCTTCCCCTCCCCCTCGACGGGCATAAGCGCTAACTTAATGCAGAGGTGAGAGAGGATGT
>JASEHH010000223.1 GCA_030017685.1 Thermodesulfobacteriota bacterium
GGGACCGTATCGACTTCTTCGAAGGAGCCTAATATTAAGAAAATACGAAATCCGATCGAAACAATGATGTTAAACACTAAACTCGAAATCCTAAACTCTAAACAAACTTAAATGTACAAAACACAAAACCCAAAATGGCATGACGTAGAATATATTCGGTCCAATTGTTGGAAAGTCAAAATTGCATTTTGAGTTTTATATTTTGGATTTGTTTAGGATTTAGAGTTTAGTGTTTTGAGTTTAAATAATTTTGGATTTCGATATTCGAATTTCGGATTTGGGGAGTTAAAAGATGGGTATTAAAAAATTCAGACCGACCTCTCCTGGAAAGCGATTTCAGACCGTCTCCACTTTTGAGGAGATCACCTCCACCTCGCCGGAGAAAAGCCTTCTTCGTCCATTGAAGAAGACCGGAGGAAGGAACTGCTACGGAAGGGTCACGGCCTGGCACAGGGGCGGAGGTCATAAGCGGATGTACCGGATCATCGACTTCAAAAGGGATAAGAGGGAGATCCCTGCGAAGGTGGCTACCGTTGAATATGATCCCAACCGATCCGCCCGGATCGCCCTGCTCCACTATGCCGATGGTGAGAAACGATATATCCTCGCTCCGGATCAATTGAAGGTGGGAGATCAGGTGATGGCAAGTTCCGGCGCCGATATCAAACCCGGCAATGCCCTTCCCCTGCGAAACATCCCGACGGGCACGCTCATCCACAATGTGGAGCTCAAGATTGGAAAGGGAGGCCAGATCATCCGGAGCGCAGGCACCAGTGGCCAGTTGATGGCAAAGGAAGGCAAATATGTCCATGTCAAACTTCCCTCGGGTGAGGTCCGGCTGGTCCTCCAGGACTGTTATGCCACGATCGGACAGGTGAGCAACTTCGAGCATGAAAGTATCTCTTTCGGAAAGGCGGGAAGAACCCGGTGGAAGGGCTGGCGTCCCGTGACCCGTGGAGTGGCGATGAATCCCATAGACCATCCGCTCGGCGGAGGCGAAGGAAAGAGCTCCGGAGGCCGTCACCCTTGCACTCCCTGGGGCGTTCCGGAGAAAAAGACACGCAAGAATAAGAGAACAGACAAATACATCCTGAAGAGGAGAAATTAATGGCCCGATCAATCAAAAAAGGGCCCTTTGTGGATGCCCATTTAAAGATGAAAGCGGAGGAAGCCCGGAGAACGAGGGAAGGAAGGGTGATCAAAACCTGGTCCAGACGATCCACCATCATTCCCGAAATGGTCGGTTTAACTTTTGCTGTCCATAACGGAAAGAAATTTATTCCGGTCTTCGTCACGGAGGAGATGGTCGGTCATAAGTTAGGGGAATTCTCCCCCACCCGAACCTTTCACGGCCATTCAGGAGACCGAAAGACAAAGATTAAAGGAAAGACTCCATAAAGGCAAAGGTTGAAGAAGATGGAAGTCAGGGCAAAATTAAAATATGTGCGTGTGGGGCCCAGAAAGGCAAGGTTGGTGGCCGATCTGATACGGGGCAAGAGATCCGAGGAGGCCATTCATATCCTTTCGTTCACAAAGAAAGCGGCCGCCAGGATCATCATCAAGTTGCTCAAATCGGCCATTGCCAACGCCACACAGAAGAAGACGGTGGATGTCGACCGCCTTTATGTGAAGAAGATCTCGGTGGATCAGGGGGCGACCTGGAAAAGGTTTACCCCGCGGGCTATGGGTCGGGCCACCCCAATCCGGAAGAGGACAAGCCACATCTCCATCGTCCTGGATGAAAAGTGAAAGGAGGCAAAGCCTTGGGTCAGAAAGTGCATCCGATAGGTTTTCGACTGGGGTTTATCAGGAGCTGGGATTCCCGATGGTTTGCAGAGAAGGATTATCCCCAACTTCTCATTGAGGATATACGGATCCGCGAATATCTGAAGAAGAAACTTCACCACGCCGGGGTCTCCAAGATTGAAATCGAACGGGCTGCGAGTAAGGCCAAAAAGGCAAAGGTGTCCATCTGGACTGCCCGGCCCGGGATCATCATCGGGAAAAAGGGAGCCGAGGTCGAGAACCTCAAAAGAGAACTTCAAAAAATGACCCGGAAGGAGATCATCATCAACATTCAGGAGGTGAAGAGAGCCGAGGTCAATGCCCAGCTGGTGGCTGAAAATGTGGCGTTGCAGCTCGAACGCCGGGTCGGATTTCGGAGGGCGATGAAGAAAGCCGTTTCCTCTGCCATGAAGTTGGGGGCAAAGGGGATTAAAATTGCGGTCTCCGGAAGACTCGGGGGGGCAGAGATGGCCCGCCATGAGCGGTACCGCGAGGGCCGGGTCCCACTGCATACCCTCCGGGCGGATATCGACTATGGTCTGGCTGAGGGGAAGACCACTTATGGGATCATCGGCGTGAAGGTATGGATCTTTAAGGGAGAGATCTATCCGACCAAAGAGGGAGACGAGCGAGTCTCCTAATTAATAAAGATCATTGAAAATTGTAAAATTAGCAGTTCAAAATAAGGTTCAGAATGACATTTTTTGTAACAGTTTAGCCAAATTATGCAGCCAATGGTAAATCCATTTCAGATTGGT
>JASEHH010000016.1 GCA_030017685.1 Thermodesulfobacteriota bacterium
CGGATGAGATCTTAAATTGCCAGCTTATTCTTTTTTCAAAGAGCTAAAGTGTTACAAAAATTTTAATTTGAACTTTGACATTAATTTGACATTTGGATTTTGAAATTTGAACTTCGTTAGAAGAAAGAAATAACCTTAAACACTCCTTTGGCAATGCCCATGATGATAAAAATCCCGATAAAAGACCCTGTCATCAAAAGGATCGTTCCCTCCGTCCGGTTCTTTTTCAGGAAGAAACTGACAATGCTTCCCGAGAGGATTCCGAAACCACGGATGGGAAGGGCAGAAAGTAAGATGAGCCCTACATTTCCGAGAGACATCACCTTCTTAAGAATGGGCCTCTCATTCAGACTGGAGATAACCTTATCGGTTTTGTGGGTGAGCCACCGAACGACGAAAAATTTTTTGCTCGATTGTTCTAACAATGCCCCATAGACGGGAATCTGCACATAATCATAGACCAGGGCTAAAGGGAAATAGATAAAGACAGACATCTGATTGAAGATAGCAAAGAGTATAGAGAAGGAACGGCCCAGGGTAAAATGAATGAGGGTGAAGAGGAGTATGAGATTTCCTGTGCCGGTTATCGGTTCCATTCGCGCCCCATAAGGATAGAAGAATAACATTCTCCAGGAGAAATGCCCAGGTGGAGGACAGTCCGGACCTCCCGCTCCAGCTTTTGATTAGCGACATATCGAAGATCGCAAGAAGGATCTGGAAAGAGATAATTGATTGTCGGAGGGATGAAACTATACTCCATGGAAAGCACATTGGCCACCATCCTCATCCCACCTGATGCAATCGCCTCACCTGTCAGAGATTTGATTGAACTGACTGGAATCCGGGAATACTGAGATGGAAAGGTCCTCTTAATTCCCCGGGCTTCCAATGCATCCAAGATTTTAGATGAATTCCCTGCACCGCTGATAGTATCGGTCTCCATCCCTTCTTTTCCTTTCAGCGTCAATCGAATGGAGCGTTCGATATCCTCTGACCCGTCGCTTTTGGATGACCCACCCACTAAACTATACCCTAAAATATAACCCAAAATTTTTGCCCCTCTTGAGCGGGCATGCTCCTCCGACTCAACCGCCAATATCCCTGCTCCTTCTCCCAGGACCAGACCATTTCTCATCCGATCATAGGGACAGGATCTTTCCCCATGGCCTTGATCTGTGGCTAACAGACGAAGATCGGAAAATCCACGAAACAGGAATTCACTCAGCTCATCCACTCCTCCTGTAAGGACGAGGTCTGCTCTTCCATTTTGAATCTGATCGCAGGCGAAGAGGATCGCGGCTTCTGCCGTGCAGAAGGATTGAACCAGAGTGCAATTGACGCCCCGGATTCCAAGTTCTATGGAGACATGGCTCGAGGCGGCATTGGGGACCGTGTTGGGAAAGAGCATGGGATTTAAATCTAAAAAACCTTTCAGAACCTGGCTCCGGTGAAACTCCGCTGAGCTCGAGAGCCCACAGAAACCCGATCCAAGAACGACTCCCACCCTTGAACTATTCTCCTGGGTCACAGAAAATTGAGCATCGGCTAATGCCAGTTTTGATGCGGCAATGGCAAACTGGCTGGCTCGATCGAGGCGTCTGAGTTTACTTGTCGGGATGAAATCCTTGGGATGGAAGTTCCGGACCATCCCGGCCTTTTTAGAACGGGAGAAATGGGTATCGAAGGCTTTGATCTCCGTAATCCCCGATTGGCCGTTCTTCAGGGATAAAAGGAATTCATCTTTGCCAATCCCAATGGATGAAACCACCCCGATTCCGGTGATACAGAGACGATCATTCATAAACCTTCTCTTCTTCTCCTTCGAGGTCTCCTGCATCACCCTCCACATCTCTTGACTCGCCGATCCTCTCCAGAACCTCTTTATAGAATTCATGCTGGATGAGGAGGCTCATCACCTCATTCGTTCCGGTCCAGATCATCTGTAACCTCGCATCCCTGAAGAAACGCTCGATGGGATAGACATTCGTGTATCCGATCCCTCCCATGATCTGCATCGAATAATTGACGACCTCCCAGAGCATCTCCGTTGAAACCTTCTTCGCTTCCGAGACCATTCGTCTCGAATCGAGGCCTTCGTCCACATGTCTTGCCGCCACATAAACGAGACCTCGTGCCGCGTCGAGTTTCGAAATGGCATCCGCGACTTTAAAACTGACCGCCTGAAATTTCCGGATGGTCTCCCCGAATGCCTTTCGCCGGTTGCTGTATCGCGTGGCAATCTCCAGACAGGACCTCGCCATCCCCAGGGCCCCTGCCGCAGTCGTCAATCGCTCAGGAATCATCATCCGGTTGAAAACCAGATAACCTCCATTTAGCGGTCCCACAAGATTTTTTGCCGGCACCCTCGCATCTTTAAAATAGAGCCGGCCTGTCCCGCCTCCACGGGAACCCAGAAGCCCATAGACATGCTTTACCTCCACGCCCATCTCCCTTTCAACGATAAAGCAGGAAATGGATTTGTGAGGCTCTGCCTCGGGTGCGGTCTTCGCATAGACCAGAAAGTAATCCGCGCCTTCGGCGCCCACAACGAAACGTTTCTGGCCGTTGAGGATGTAATGCTCTCCATCTCTCTTGGCAAGGGTCGTGGCGCCGAAGAAATCGGACCCGCCCCGGGGCTCTGTGAGGGCCTCCGCACAGCAGAGCTTTCCTTCAAGGGTGGGCTTTAAATACTTTCCCTTCTGTTCCGGAGTGCCAAAGTGGTGGATGGCTTCACCCACAATGCTCACCAGTGAATAGAGACAGCTCATCCCCGATCCGAGAATGCCGATCTCTTCAATGGCGGTCACCTCTCCTGTCCAATGAAGACCTCTCCCTCCCCACTCCTTCGAAAAACGGAGGCCGAGGAGATTTTCTGATGCCAGGCTCTCCATATACCCCTTCGGATACCTCACCTCGTCAGCATCCATCGCCCGGACAAGGGAACTCGGCACCTTCTCTTTGACAAACCTTCGCACCTCCTGTTTCAATTTCCGCTCCTCCTGCGTCAATAGAATCTCGAACATAACCTCTCCCTCCCTCTTGTATGAAATTTTCTGTTATGATGAATTGTTGATATGAATTCTTCACCCAAAACCCATAAAGAATCAAGAGGATTTTTTTATTGACAGAGGAGATAGATAAATTGAATAATCTTCGGTGAGTTTGGGCTTCCTGAGGAGGATAGAGATGAAAGAGATGATCAAGAATAAGGCGAAGGAGTTGGGGGCGGATCTCGTCAGTTTTTTGAATTTGAGGGACTACAAGAGTCCACGTTCGCCAAATCCTCTCCGATACCTCTCGTCGGCCAGATCCATCGTCGTTTTAGCCTTTAAGCCCCTTGCAGGCGCCTACAGTTATCAGGAGAATACCTGGAGTAAGATGCCTTCTTACCTTTATAGTATGGAAGCGGCCGGCAATACGGCGGCCTACCATCTGGGAAGGTTTATCGAAAAGGAATTGGGCGCCGAATCCTTTCTCGTCCAGGCCCACCGGCCCTTCGAAATCAATGAGGAGACCTTCCGTTCTCCCATCGGCAGCATCTCACTCCGTCATGCCGCCGTTCAGAGCGGATTGGCGGTTTGGGGGAAAAACACCCTTGCCCTGACTCCTCAATTCGGACCTCGCGTCATGTATCTCGGGCTTCTCAACAGTCTGGATCTGCAATCCGATCCTCCTATCGAGGGTTATGATCCCTGCCTCACCTGTCAATATGACTGTCGATCCACCTGCCCGGGAAAAGCCTTCACAGAGGATGGTCGTGTGCTGAGCCATCGCTGCGTAAAGGTAAGTCAGCCCGATGATGTGGGAAACTTCATGCGTTTTTTGATTGAGATGGCAGGAAAACCTTCAATGGATGAACGTCTGGAGATGATGAAGTCGCCACGTTTCTTTCGCCACCTCCAATACCTTCAATTTTTCATCCATTACCGCTGCGATAACTGCACCCGACATTGTCCAGGAGACCTTGCAGGTTCGGTTAAAAAGTAGAGATTTCGACAAGATACGAATTTTCTTGCTATCTGGTCGGGAATAGATTATAGTTGGCCCAGATTAAGTTGCAAAGAGCCTATTGTCTTTTCAAAGCGGGAAAACCGCAAAGAACTCTAAACAACTCCTTTGCGGTTTTTTTTATAAAGCGCTGATATTTATCCTTGCCCGACGCGACCCTTCACTTTGTTTCATTAAGAATAAATTGGACGCAAAGGAATTGAAAAAGGAGAGAGGTTTGGAAGAACAGGGTTCAGAGAAACCTTACCTGTTGGAGCCAAACGAAGACCCCATCCTCCTATCCGAGGAGTTGGATATCGACCTAATGGGCGAGTTTCCAGGAATCGGATTGGAGAACGAAAGCCTTCGTGTATCGGAAGATGAAGATGTGGCTGGAGCGGGATATGTTGGCTTCCACGGTAAGATAATCGATCCTGTCCGGATTTACCTGAAGGAAATGGGGTCATTCCCATTATTGACCCGTGAGGGAGAAGTGGAGGTAGCCAAAAGGATTGAAAACGGACAGCAAGAAATCCTCCGTGTGGTTCTCAACTGCCCCATTGCGATCTGGCAAATCACCGCTCTTGGGAAGAGCCTCCGGGCCGGGAAGGTAAAAGTCGGTGAGATCACTAATGAAATCGACGATGAAGTGATCAATATTAAAGAAGAAAAGTTTCAAAAAAGAAGGGTTCTCCACCTCATTGATAAAATTCGGAAGGAAACAAACAAAATCCAGCTTCTCCACAAGAAATTGAGGACCTTGAAAAAGAAATCTTCTAAAAAGAAGATAGAGGAAGAGATCAGTAAAAAACAGGCTGAAATACTCATCGCATTTATACGGATCAATCTGAGGGGAGAGCAGATTGACAGAATTATACGGGAACTCAAGCAGTGGAATATCCAAATGGAAAAGGCCCAGCAGGAGTTAAGAAAATATGGAGGACACTTAGGAAGTTCCATCCGGGGAATGAAAAAGTCCAAAATGAAGCAGAGGGACTTGAAACGGAAAGATTGGGAGGAGAGGAATAGGATCGTCCGGAACATCAAACGTAGAATAAGCAGGATAGAGGCAGAGTGTGGCCTCTCTTCAAGCCAGCTTAAAGAGGCTCTCAGGGCGATAGCGAAAGAAGAGGCCCGGGTTAAAGAGGCGAAGGCCGAATTGATCAAGGCCAATCTGAGGTTAGTCATCTCCATAGCCAAAAGATATATGAATCGGGGGCTTCAGTTTTTGGATTTGATTCAAGAAGGGAATATAGGGTTAATGAGGGCAGTGGAAAAGTTCGAATACCAAAGGGGCTATAAGTTCGGCACGTATGCCACGTGGTGGGTTCGTCAGGCCATCACCCGGGCCATTGCCGATCAGGCCCGCACCATTCGCATCCCCGTCCACATGATCGAAGTCATCAACAAATTGAACCGCACCTCTCGCTTCCTCGTTCAAGAAATGGGAAGAGAACCGACCCTGGAAGAGGTCGCCGAAAAAATGGGAGTGTCTCTTCCCCATATTCAGAAGATTTTAAAGGCGAGCAAGAAAACGATCTCACTCGAAACTCCCATCGGCGAGGAGGAGGAGAGCCGTCTGGAGGATTTTATTGAAGATAAGGAATCCATTTCTCCTCAGGATGCCACCATCAGTTCCAATCTGGTGAAACAGATTCAGACCGTCTTTTCCACTCTGGATAAGCGGGAGGAAAAAATTCTGAGAATGCGGTTTGGGATCGGAGAGAAACACGATCATACCCTCGAGGAGGTGGGACAGGAGTTTAACGTCACACGGGAAAGAATCCGACAGATTGAGGAAAAGGCATTGAGGAAGTTAAGGCATCCCAGCCGGGCAGAGAAATTAAAGAGTTTTACCGAATATTAAGACAGCCCTGGAAAATGATTACAGGCTTTCTTGATGACACACCTGCCTACCCTGCCTACCGGCAGGCAGGCGCAGGCAGGGATTTGAAAATCAGAGATTCGAGGCTTTTTCAGAAATCTCATTTTAAAAGGAGAGAGACGATGAACATTTATGTGGGAAATTTGTCATTTGACGTTTCAGAGGAAAACCTTCAGACAGCCTTCTCAGCCTACGGGCAGGTCAGCTCAGCCACCATTGTAAAAGATAAGTATAGTGGCCAAGCCCGGGGGTTCGGCTTCGTCGAAATGCCTGATTCAAATGAGGCCCGGACGGCGATTGCAAACCTCAATGGGAAAGAACTCAATGGCCGACAGATGAATGTGAATGAGGCGCGGCCCCGGGCAGACCGGGGAGGGTCAGGAGGCCGTGGCGGGGGCCGCGGGGGAAGATCCAATTTCGGCGGGAGAGGCCGTTATTAAGATCGGCCCAATATTTCGGAAGGGTAAAATGACTGTGTCCATTTCACTTCACAGGGAAGTGTTTTGTTCATAGACATTTTTCTCATTTCGGTCAGCATTAGAAAAAGAAGGGAACGGGATGCAGAGAAAAAGACACGGGAGGACGCGTGGTCCAAGGTCCAACCGTCCAAGCCGTCCAAAATTCTACAGAACTGTATGTGCGGGTTGTGGGAAAGAAGTGATCCTTCAAGTGGCTCCGCCTGAGGGCAAAACACTGATGTGCCTGGAGTGTTTTAAAAAATAATCTTCTCTGTTAAAAAGTGAAGAGCTCGATCCCGCCTGAAACATTGAGCACAATGCCGGTTATGTAGTTGGCTTTGTCCGAGGCTAAAAAGACAATAGCATAAGCCACATCTTCAGGCTCTCCAGGCCTTCTCAAGGCGGTTTTCCTGATCAACCTTTCCCTCATTTCGGCGGAGATAAACTGAAAAGATTCTGAATTGATAATTCCCGGGCAGACGACATTGCAGGTAATCCCATATCGCGCGCCTTCCAGGGCCAATGTCTTAGTAAAACCGATGATCCCTGCCTTAGTCGTGGAGTAACTCGCCTGACCAAATCCTCCAAGCGTCCCTGCCACAGAGGCCATATTGATGATCCTTCCCCACTTCTTCTCTTGCATATAAGGCCAGACCGCTCGAGAGCAGTTAAACGTGCCCGTAAGATTGACTCGAAGATCCCTTTCCCAGAGTTTATCCCTTTGCTCCAGAAGCTGGCCGAGATGATCCAGGGTGGCGGCGCTGTTCACAAGAATATCGATGGAACCCAATTCGTTCTTGATTCGAACAACCCCTTCTTTCACTTCTTCCATATGGGTCACATCCATCTTGATCGCAAAAGATTTTCTTCCCATCGCCTGAACCTCTTTGGCCGTCTTCTCTGCTCCGTCCATCAAAATATCGGCAACGACCACATCCGCACCTGCCTCTGCCAGGGCCAGGGCATCCACTCTCCCCAGACCTCTCGAACCTCCTGTGACTAATGCAACCTTCCCTTTGAGCATCATCTTTTCATCCCCCTCTCAATCCACTCGCTTTAAATTTTCAACCAAACGCCATCAAGAATCAAGGGATTTTTTGATAAACATTTCGAATATAACGAATGACAGCGAATATGACGAATCGACATGATTCGCTATGATTAATACAAATACATTTATTTCTTTGACATGAGGCCCCCTCACCCCTGCCTGCCGGTAGGCAGGGGTGAGGGGAGGGTTGTCTTAAAGACTCAGAATGGGTTAAATAAGGGATGATGAAAATCCTTCTCGTCTCACCGGAAAGAGAGAGGAAAAAGGAGGAAGCCTTCCTCTTCAGGCTCGGTTTCCTGAACCTTCCCTATGTGGCCGCAGTCACCCCTCCTGATGCGGAGGTGAAGATTGTAGATGAAGCCTTCGAGAAGGTCAATTTAGAGGAGAAGGTTGATCTGGTGGGCGTCACTGCCCAGACCCCTGTCGCCCCCCGGGCTTACCAGATCGCGGGAGAATTCAGAAAGAGAGGAATTCCTGTCGTCATGGGAGGGGTCCATGCCAGCATGCTTCCCGAGGAAGCCCTCCATCATGTCGATGCCGTGGTGATCGGAGAGGCAGAAGAGGTCTGGCCTCAACTGATTGAGGATTTTAGAAGAGGGCAGATGAAACGGATCTATCAGGCCAATGGATTTGTCAACCCCTCCGGCCTACCCCTCCCGAGAAGAGATCTGCTGAACCCTAAATTCTATTTTCCACTTAAACTCCTGGAGACGACGAGAGGATGCCCTCATCACTGTGATTTCTGCGGGGTATCAAAATTTTTCGGTTATCGATACCGGAATCGACCCCTCGGCGAGATCGACCGGGAACTGACAACCCTTTTCGAAAAGGGCCCGGTGATGAACCCTTTTTCTAAAAAGGTCCTCTCTCTTTTTAACAGAGACCTGCCTTACTTTCTCAAAAGGAGGCTTCTCTATATCATCGACTCCAATATTGCAGGGGACAAACGATTCGCCCTCGATCTTGTCTCCCTTTTGAAAGACTACGACCTCCTCTGGTATGGCCACGCCCCGGTCTCAATCGCCTTCGATCAGAAACTCCTCGAAGGGTTTTCACAAAGCGGGTGTATTGCCGTCAACATCGGCTTTGAATCCTTCTCAATAAAAAATCTCAAGGCCATGGGCAAGGGGTTCAACCAACCCCCTCATTATGCCGAAGCGGTCAAAAGGATACATGATTATGGGATTGGCATTATGGGAACCTTTATGGTGGGCCTCGATGACGATGATCCCGGAGTCTTTCAGCGGATCATCGACTTCTGTATCGATTCCAGGCTCGACTGGGCGCTCACCTTCATCATGGCGCCCTATCCCGGAACCGAATCATTTTTACGATTGGAAAAGGCGGGAAGGATATCTTGCAGGGATTGGGGAAAATACGACTCCCTTAATGCCGTCTATCAACCCTTGCTGATGTCAGTGGAGGATCTCGAAAAGGGGATGAGGAGGATATGGAAAGAGGTCTTCTCTCTCCCCTCCATCTATAAGAGAATACTGAGGAGGCCCTGGATCCACCCCCTCTTCTACCTCGTCATGAATTTACAATTTCACCATTTGACAAAAAAATGGTAAGATGAGGCGATATGAACGTCTATTTCTTTAACATTAGCTCTCTTTTCTACTTATTAGGAACGCTGGCTTACCTGTCTTATATCATCTCCCTTAAAGACCTTCTTTCCAGGGTGGCAGCCATTATCGTCTCCATTGGGTTTGCCTCACACAGCCTCGCCATCCTGACAAGGTATGCGGAGGCCGGCTACACGCCCGTGACCAATCTCCATGAATCCCTCTCCTTCTTTGCGTGGATGATCATCGGCATTCTCCTGATTGCGAATTTGAGATATAAGATCAAAGTCCTCGGGGCCTTTCTCACTGCCATCGCCCTCATTCTCATGCTCTTTGCTTTTGCCCTTCCCAAAGAGATCCTGCCCCTTGCGCCTGTGCTAAGAAGCTTCTGGCATCCTTTTCATGTCACCTTCGCCTTTTTAGGCAACGCCATCTTCACTCTGGCCTTCTGTAGCGGAGTGATGTATCTCATCCAGGAACATCAACTCAAATCGAAGAAGATGGGAGTTGTTGCCAAGAGGCTTCCTTCTCTCAAGGTTCTGGACGACCTCAACTACCGGGCCTTGACCTTTGGATTTCCATTGCTGACCCTTGGGATCATCACCGGAGCCGTCTGGGCGGAATATGCCTGGGGACGATACTGGGGATGGGATCCTAAAGAGACATGGTCCCTGATTACCTGGTTCCTCTATGCCGCCATGCTGCACCAGCGTCTCACCGTGGGATGGAGGGGGCGGAAAGCCGCCATCATGGCGATTGTCGGATTTATGTCTGTGCTCTTCACTTTTTTGGGTGTCAATCTGCTTCTCCCTGGACTTCATGCCTATTCGAATTGGTAATCCTTAAACCGGAGGGCAAGGGCAAGGTTGAGCCTAATGATGAAATATAACTTTCTTGAACCTAAATTGAGCGATTCTTTTGAAAGGAACCTGTAGCCGCTCCGTTTGAGACGGAGCGGTTTCCTCTCACCCTTTGGGTGAGAAATCGTTTCCGATAAAACCACGCAACCTAAAGGTTGCGGCTACATTTAGGATAATAAATCGCTCGATTTAGGTTGAAGAAATGCGGTAGGGGAAATAGCTATGGATTGGGCGGTAAAAGCCTTAAGTGGGTTTGACATTTTAATTTTTTCTCAACCTGAACCTTAACCTCAACCTTAACTTAAATGTTTTTGCTTAACCTTAACCTGAACCTTAACCTCAACCTTTTTTTATGCAACTCATTATCCTCGGATTGAATCATAAAACAGCGCCCATCGAGATTCGAGAAAGACTGGCCTTCCAGGAATCGGAGATGGAGAAAGCGCTCTCCCAGACCCACTCCCTCCCTTCATTCAAGGAAAATATGATCCTATCCACCTGCAACAGGGTTGAAATCTATGCCATCTCCCACGAACCCGAGAAAGCGATTCGGGAACTGAAAAACTTTCTTTCCCGATATCACGAACTTCCCTTGAAAGAATTTGAGAAGAGTCTCTATCTCCTCATCGGAGAAGAAGCGGTGAGACACATCTTCCAGGTGGCCTCCAGTCTCGATTCAATGGTGGTGGGCGAGCCGCAGATTCTGGGTCAAATCAAGTCCGCCTACGCGATGGCGACAGAATCGAAAACCTCCGGCATCATCCTCCATCGGCTTCTTCACAGGGCTTTCCACGTGGCAAAGAGAGTGAGGACCGAGACCCGGATTGGCGATAGCGCCGTCTCGGTCAGTTCCGTCGCGGTTGAGCTGGCGGAAAGAATCTTCGGAAGCCTGGATCAACGAGTTGTTCTCCTGATTGGCGCGGGGGAGATGTGTGAATTGGCCGCACGGCATCTCGTCGCAGGCGGCGTGGAGAAAATCCTGGTGACAAACCGCACTTACGATCGAGCGGTCACACTCGCTCAGGAAATCAAGGGGGAGATCATCCGTTTCGAAGAAATGGCGCTGGGATTGAAAAGAGCGGACATTGTCATCAGCGCAACCGATTCGTCACAACACCTCATCAGGCATGACCCGATCGCAAAGGTGATGAAGGAGCGGAAACAAAAACCCATCTTCTTTATCGATATTGCCGACCCTCGTGACGTGGAGCCCAGTGTCGGCGACATTGAGAATGTCTATCTCTACAACATCGATGACCTCCAAAAAGTCGCCAATGAAAATATGAAGGATCGTGAAAAAGAAGCCCGCAAGGCAGAGGTGATCGTCCAGGAAGAAGTTAGCAAGTTCGTCCACTGGTACCAATCTCTGGAGATCACTCCCACCATCATTGCCTTAAAGAAAAAATTTGAGGAGATTCGAAAAAGAGAGCTGGAAAAAATGCTTTCCCTTCATCCCCATCTTTCCGAAAAGGAGCGACAATCCCTGGAGGCTTTGACCTCGGCCATTGTCAATAAGATCCTCCATGATCCCTTGACCCGGCTCAAGCAGAAAGATGAGGAGGCGATGTCAGACTTCTATCTCGATGCCCTCAGAACTCTCTTTCAACTTCCGGACCTGACCGCGGAAGAACGAATGGAGGAGGATTAAGATGCCGGAATTCAGACAGAACATGGTTTCAAAGGAATGGGTCATTATTGCCACCGAGAGGGCGAAAAGGCCTGACCAGTTCCTCCAGAAAAAAGAGGAAAAAAAATCCATTCCTCTTCACAGGGAGGATTGCCCCTTCTGCCCGGGTAACGAGTCAAAGACCCCCGCTTCCCTCTTCTCTATCGAGAAAAATGGGGCATGGACGCTCCGTGTCGTCCCGAACAAATTCGCCGCCCTTCAGAGCCATCTCACCACAGAGCGAAAACATGAGGGTCGATTCCTTAAAGCGGATGGGTTTGGAATCGCGGAGGTGGTCATTGAGACGCCCTACCATAACCGGACGATCGCCACCATGGATCCGGAGGAGGTAAAAAATACGGTGATGGCTTACAAAGAACGATACATCGCCCTTTCAAAGATCGGGCAAATCGATCTCATCACCATCTTCCGAAACTACGGAGAGAGGGCCGGAACTTCTCTTGAGCATCCCCATTCCCAGATCATCGCCACGCCCATCGTCCCTCCCCATGTGAGAAATCCGCTCTATCAATCTCAGCTCGCCTGCGATACCTTCGGAGATTGCATCTACTGCGGAATGATGGAGGAGGAACGGCGCCAACAGGCGAGGGTGGTGGAGGAGACCAGATATTTTCTCGTCCTCTGTCCCTTTGCCTCACGCTCTCCCTTTGAAACTCGAATCTATCCGAAGATTCACCATTCTTCCTTCACTTCGATATCGGATGAGGAGTTGATGGAGTTTGCCTCCGTGCTTCAGGATACGCTCAAGAGGCTCTGTGTCGGATTGAACGATCCTGACTACAACTATATTATCCGCTCCGCACCCGTTGAGGATAGCGATGTCAAATACCACCACTGGTATGCTGTCATCGTTCCCAAACTGACCACACCTGCCGGATTCGAGATCGGGACAGGGATCTACATCAATGCCACCCTGCCGGAACAGTGCGCAGAATTCCTGAGAGGGGTCGCGATCCAATGACCCTGCGCGAACTGAGAATCGGAACCCGGGGAAGCCAGCTCGCCCTCTTTCAGGCCAACTGGGTAAAGGAGAGATTAGAACAGGCCCACTCCCGCCTCATAGTGACTCTGGTCAAAATTAAAACGACAGGCGATAAGATTCAGGATGCTCCGCTCGCAAAGATCGGAGGAAAGGGTCTCTTTGTCAAGGAGATCGAAGAAGCCCTTCTTGCGAAGAGAATAGATCTCGCCGTCCACAGCATCAAGGACGTCCCCACGGAATTTCCAGAAGGCCTCCACCTCTCAGCCATCACAAAGAGGGAAGACCCCCGCGATGCCTTCATCTCCAGAGAAGGAATCCCTTTAAAAGACCTGCTTCAGGGAGCAAAGATCGGGACGAGCAGTCTGAGGCGCCAGGCCCAACTGCTCCATTTCAGAGGCGATCTGCAATTGATCCCTCTCAGGGGAAATCTGGACACACGTTTGAAGAAGTTAAAGACATTGGGCCTCGATGGCATTGTCCTTGCTTGTGCCGGGCTGAAAAGACTCGGTCTTGATGAGAACATTACGGAGATCCTTTCCACCGACATCTCCCTCCCTGCCATCGGACAGGGAGCATTGGGAATTGAGACGAGGGTGGGTGATGAGGAGGTGGAGGAAAAGATCGGATTCTTGAATGACCCGGATTCATCCGTTGCCATTACCGCGGAGAGGGCTTTCCTCAAAAAATTGGAAGGAGGCTGTCAGGTTCCCATTGCTGCTTTTGGCCGGATCGTTGGTTCGAACTTTCATATCGATGGCCTCGTCGGGACAATCGATGGAAAATGTCTTATCAGACATCATATGGAGGGTCCAATAGAAAAAGCAGAGCCTCTTGGAGTTGAGCTGGCAGAAATTCTTTTGAACAAAGGAGCGGGGGAAATTCTGGAGGAGGTTTACCGGAAATCTAGCGCTACCAAGTAAAATACCCAATACCCAAATTCCAATAATCAAATAATAACCAATATCCAATATTCTAAAAATCTAAGGACTTGTTTGGTGTTTGGTTATTGTTGATTGGAATTTATTTGATGTTTGGTTATTGGTGATTGGAGATTTAGACTAAAAATATTTCCAGTTTGCATTGGTACGGAGGTTGTTTTGACTAAAATGCCTCTTAGCGACAAAAAGATCCTGATCACCCGTGCCAGAGAGCAGTCGAGAGAATTTACTACCCGACTCAAGAAACTCGGAGCGGGTGTCATCGAATTCCCCACCATTGAGATCACCCCTCCCCTGAGCTGGAGGAACGTTGACCGCGCCATCGACCAACTCAAATCCTACGATTGGATCATCTTCACCAGTGCGAATGGAGTCAACTTCTTCTATCAGAGATTGAAAGAAAGGGATAAGAATCGACGCTCCCTCTCAGGCTCAAAGATTTGTGCGATCGGGCCTGCCACGGCAGAACAGTTAAAAAAGAAAGGCGCCCGGGTCGACTATATCCCGAAAGAATTTGTCGCCGAATCGATTCTCAGGGGATTTAGGAGGATGGACATCGAGGGAACGCAAATCCTTCTGGCCAGGGCGAAAAAAGCGAGAGATGTTCTGCCAGAAGGTCTGAGAAGGATGGGGGCAGGGGTCGATGTCGTTGAAGTCTACCGGACGGTCAAACCAAAAGGAGGGGCAATGAGATTGAAGCGACTTCTGGAGAAAAAGGAAGTCGATGTCATCACTTTCACCTCCTCTTCAACGGTCCGCCATTTCATCGATCTCCTGAAAAAGGAAGCTTGGAAAAACCTTTTAAAAGGGGCAGCCATTGCCTGCATCGGGCCGATCACTGCCCGAACCGTAAGGGAAGCTGGCTTGAAGGTTCATATCCAACCCAAGGAATATACCATTCATGGATTGACCCAAGCGATTGCCGAGTATCTTGCCCCTCACCCTTCCCAAAGGGGCTTAAAAATGTAGCAGCGGCATTCACTGCCGCTGTTTTTAATTCGCCCCCAGTAAATGGGGGGCTACAGTTTTTGATAAAATTTCTAACGGGGTCCCATTGATTCAAACTTCGATTGAGATCATTCTTTTTGATTTAGGCAATGTCATCCTGCCATTTAATCACTACCAGATTGCCGAAAAACTCTCCCGATTTACTAAAAATGCAGATTTTCAGGACCCTGAGATGATATTCTCCTATCTTTTTAACTTTGAAAACGGGGCGATCAATGGTTACGAAGTCGGAAAGGTCTCTTCTCTCGATTTTTTCCAGTCTCTAAAAGAGCATCTTCAGCTCACCCTCTCCTTCGAGGAATTCATCCCCATCTGGGACGATATCTTCTGGGAAAACCTGGAAGTCTCCAGAATCATCCGTTCATTGAAAGGAAAGAAGAGGCTCGGCCTTCTTTCCAACACCAATCCCCTTCATTTTGACTACATCCTCTTAAAATTTCCTGTCGTTCAGATCTTTGACAAATGGATTCTATCTCACGAGGTGGGATTCAAGAAACCGGCTTTAGAAATCTTTCAAAGCGCCATCGAGTGGGCTTCAGTCGAACCGGAAAAGATCCTCTTCATCGACGACATGAAAACTCATATAGAGGTCGCCACTTCATTAGGAATGCGGGGTATCCATTTTATTTCCTGCCAGGACCTAAAAGATAATCTGATAAAATTTCTGACATGGTAACGCCTTCGATAACCTCCATCCAATAATAAAAAAGTTTTGATTTTTTATTGAAATTCTGATATTAAAATTTTAGACAACGAGGTATTTAATGATGTCTCAAAGAAACGAAGAAAAATTTACAACCAAGAAAGACCTTGTAGAGTTAGAAGAAAGGATTGTCCATGAATTCAAAATCGTATCTGAAGAACTGATGCAGAAAATTGAACTGGTAGCCGAAGGGGTGAGCAATGTTCATGAAAAGATGGGGCGAGTGGAAAAGGGATTAACTGAAAAAATAGATTCTGTCGGAGCTGACCTTTCGGCTGTCATACGAGTTTCCTATCTTGACCTCAACAAACGTGTGGATGATCTCGACCGTCGGGTAAAAGAGTTAGAGAAAATCATAACTCATTAAACAACTCTTGTTAAAAAGAACCCTGCCATCGTTACTCCATCACTTCCATCTTTTGAAAAACTCTGGAATGGAATGAGACCTGAAGAGATAAAATGAAACGAATTGCTGTATTAACGAGTGGAGGGGACGCCCCGGGAATGAATGCGGCGATCCGGTCTGTGGTCCGAACCGGAATAGAGAAGGGCTGGGAGGTCTACGGCATTTATCGGGGCTATGCGGGATTGCTCACCGGCAGTGCGGTGAGCCTGGGACTCAGGGATGTCAGCGGCATCATTCAGCTGGGGGGCACCCTTCTGGGAAGCTCCCGCTCCCCCGAATTTAGAACCGAGGAAGGATTACAAAAGGCCCTGAACTTTCTTAACCAGCAGGGC
Organism: Thermodesulfobacteriota bacterium; assembly: GCA_030017685.1. Taxonomy (GTDB): domain Bacteria; phylum Desulfobacterota; class BSN033; order BSN033; family UBA1163; genus RBG-16-49-23. The sequence continues at coordinate 15,863 of JASEHH010000016.1, forward strand.
ATCGAGGGGTTGGCGGTGATTGGAGGCAACGGATCCCAGGCAGGAGCCCATGCCCTTTCCTTAAAAGGTTTCCCGGTCGTGGGTGTGGCCTCCACCATTGACAACGACCTCTACGGATCGGAGACCACCCTCGGTGTGGACACGGCCCTCAATATTGCCCTCGAAGCCATTGACCGGTTGAAAGTGACCGCCTCCTCACACCAGCGGGCTATCCTCGTCGAGGTGATGGGCAGGGATTGCGGCTATTTAGCTCTGATGACGGGAATTGCCGGTGGAGCCGAAACCATCATCCTTCCGGAGGCAGAGACGAACCCGGAGGAGGTTGCAAAAGAACTCCGCGAAGCCTACCAGCGGGGCAAATCCCACGCCCTCGTCGTGGTAGCAGAGGGCGCCTATTACAACGCCCGGAGACTGGAGCAATACTTTCAGGAGCATCGGGAACTCGGTTTTGAGTTGCGGATCACCATCCTGGGTTACGTTCAGCGGGGAGGGACCCCGAGCGCTTTTGACCGTCTCCTCGGAACGCGTTTTGGATATGCAGCCACGGACTGCTTGGCCAGAGGTGAGCATGGCGTATTGATCGGCCTTCTTCAGGGAAAAATCGCTGTCACCCCTCTAAGCGAAGTCGTCTCGAAAAAGAAGCCGCTCGATCTCTCGCTCCGGAAGATGGCTCAAATTCTGGCGAAATAGGAGAAAAACGTCAACCTTTATGGCTTCCTTTGATCTGCACATATTGGGCGATGCCATTTCTTGTGATGAGCCCGATGATCTTATCTCTTTCTGTAATGACAATCCTTCCTTTATCCTCCTTGATCATCAATTCAAGGGCCTTCATCACATCGGCATCCGGAGAGACCTCCCATTTTTTGTCATGAGGCACAAAGACATTTGATACCCTCACCCTTCCCCAATCCTCTCTGGGAACCTCTTTAATTTCCTTCAGGGTGAGGATCCCGAGAAATTTGAGAACGGGAAACCCACCATATCCGAAACAAAGGGGGAAAAGGGGACGGTTCTATTTAAAAAATAGAACCGTCCCCTTTTAGATAAGTCTCTTAAGGGTTGTTCGGGAAACAATCCCTGTACTATTTCAGCATATATAGAGACAGCAGATTAGCCATATACAATAATATGATCACTATAGAATCCCAGGCCAGAAACAATGTTCTTTTCTCAGCACGATAAGTTAAACCAATAATTGCAGTGGATGTCATGGCGATGGCAAATAGGGTAGAGATGATATGATTCTGATTAACAAGGGAAAGAATAGGACCTTTGATAAAAAAGAAGTCATCTATCGCAAGGATAAAGATATTAAAAACATTGCTTCCGAATAGATTTCCCATTGCGAGGTCTATGGCGCCAATTCTTACTGCGGCTATAGAAACGACCACTTCCGGGATAGTTGTGACAATTGCGATAAAGATACTGCCCACAAAGGTCTGTCCCAAACCCGTAGATTCTGCAATGCCTTCACCTACCTTCGGCAAAAAGACAGCAGCAACGATAACAAAAACAGCGTTGATACTAAACTTCAGAATAGCAGTTTTCACTGAAATGTCTTCATATTTGAGTTTAGCTGCTATTTCCTTCAAAAATACAGAAATCTGTGTTCTCTCGTAAAAATAAACCAATCTCATAGCGACAAAATAGATAAACACAAGTAATGGACTATAAAGCCCAATCCAGCCTAATGGAAAAATACGATCACCCAAAAACAGACTGATGGCTACCATGTTGAGAAGAAAGATTCCAAATCCAGCAGATAGAATATTCCCTTGATGCGCTTTTGTTAATACAGGCATCGGACGATAAATAGCATCAAGAATAGCAAGAACAAGCATGTTAAAAACGCAAGCTCCAATCACATTACCAATGGCTATATCAGGAACCCACGCATAGGTAACAGAGCTTATTCCTGTCACAAGTTCTGGAAGCGAAGTAACCGATGCCAGAAGCACGACGCCTATCCATGTTCCTCCAAGTCCCGTCTTTTCAGCTATAATATCACCGTACTTCGAGAGCCTTGTGCCTGCATAAACAATCACCGCTGTGCAGAGTATTAATCCAATCCATAGAATCATCATTAAAACCTCATACAACAAATAAATCGGGCAGTTTTATTTTAATCTTTTTTCTTTTATCTGTGTAATATTTAAGAGAATGCTTCATTGTAACCCGACGTAACTCCATTTCAAAACCATGACCTCCTCTTCGGTTAGGTCAACTTCCCAAACCATCCGCGCCTTTCCATCCACTTGGCCAACTCCAGCACTGCAGGAAAAGGGGACGGTCCTATTTAAAAATAGAACCGTCCCCTTTTATTGACTTTTATTGAAGTCGAGGCAACTCCGATTGAGAGTCTATCTTTATAGATGAGAGAGGCGGTTATGGTCTTCGCCTTCTCCCTTATTTTTCCGATAAAGCCTTTCAAGAAAATCCTTGGCCAGTTCCCTTCCTCCCCATCCAAAGGCAATGGCCAGGGCCAGAACAATACCGCCAAAAGTGATTGAGAAGGCAGCCACGATCACCTTCTCTGCGATTCCTAAATGATAAAGAGCCATCGTCAGAGAAAGAATAATGATGAACCATCGGACAGAACGGCTGAGAAGTTTCGCTGATTCCATCTGGGCGTTGACCGCCGCAATGAGTGCGGCCTGGCCCAAAAAAATAGCAATCAAATAGCCGATAACCAAAATGATGACCGCAGCGAAAAGATTGGGAAGGTAGCTGAAGAATTGAGCGATAAAGTTTTGAGTTGCCGCCACCTCAAGGGCGTTGATCCCAAGGATCAGGGTAATTAGAACAATGACCCAATAGAAGAAACGGCTCACCAGACTGGCAGGGGAATAGGCCATCCCCCCCTTAGAGAGAACATGGGTCAACCCCCATCGTTCGCTCACCCGGTCGAATTGAATCGCCTTTAAAAAGCGCAAAAGAATTGTTTTAATGACCCACGCGGTGATAAATCCGATGATGAGAATTGTGATCATCGCCAATAGATTGGGCAAAAACGTGGCGACTTTCCCCAAGAATTTATTGAATGAAGCTACGATGGCTGTCCTCCAGATTTCACTCATATCCTTCACCTCCTATATTCTTAGCCCCACCGCTCGATGAGGTAGGGTTTCATCTCTTCAAAAACCTTGCAAAGGGATTCGATCTTTTCTTCAACCTCCTTTACAGAACTTTCTTGATTTTCCTTAACGAATGAAGCCACCCGGCCCAGATAGAGTGGAATCATCGACTTTAATAAATGTTCACGATGGACTGACCCCTTGTGATAGGCAATGGCAAAGTCATAAATCAAACGAACCCATAGATCTTGAGGGAAGGAAAAAGCTTCATCCGACAATCGCCCAATGGATTCAAGCCACAAGACGGTCTCTGGAAGCAATACCTTTCTCCAGATCTCCATGAGATCTTTTACGCCCAACCGGAAATTTCCGATCATCCGTCCCAGATTGACCGGGACCGGTTCAAGTCCTACCTCGTAATGAAAACCAAAAGTAGAAACGGGTTGTGATTCCTTAACCCCTTTCCAGAGAGGTTGATAATTTCCCATTAAACCATAGACCGAAGAGACAACCTGGGTGAACATCGGTCCCAGATCACTCCCGGGGTCTTTGGCATCATGGATTTTCGCCCCCAGGTAGGATTGACATACCTTATATCCCTCCGCGATGGCGAGGGTCGTCATCCAGATATCAATCCCAAACCGGGCCACATCAGTCTCCCACACATCCTTGGTTAAGTAGAATTTCGCCAATTTTCCGGAAAAACCGAAATCTCCTCCGATGGGCTGACGGACCCTTTTCCCGTAAAGGGTCCGAGTTAAGGGATAGACGATACTGTTCGTGATCGTTCCATCAAATTTATGGCGAGCATAAAGAGGAGCGACATAGTCAAAACCTTCTTCATAAATGGGTGTTAGTAGAAGATCCATCCATTCAGGGGTGATGGACCTCAAATCCGAATCGACCACGGCACAGGCCTTCGCATTCAGGATCTGAGTGGTTTCGAAGATGGCGCGGAAGGAACTCCCTTTTCCTGGAATCCCGTGGTAGGGAGTAACAATCTTCTGAATGGGATGAACGGGGTGAGAAGTGAGGATGGTCTTATAATCTTCAATCTGGACCCGTCTCACCTCCTCCTGCGTCCCATCGGTTGAGCCACCATCCGAATTGATAATCACCGCTTTTGCTCCTGGAAAATATTTCGCCAGGCCAGCCATCACTGCTCTCACCACATGACCGATGGTCCGGGAGTTGTTATAACTGGGAATCCCGATCAGGATATCGGCCTCTTTAATCTCCTCTAACTGAATCTGAAATGACGGCTTCATCTCTCCTCTCAAAAACCTATACCCAACAATCTTTTAAGATTTCGTTGACTTCCTCCTTCTTGAGGGCGCCCATCATTTTTTCCCAATCTCCCCGGAACTGGAGATACTTCGACCAACCTTCATCTCTCTTCCGAGAAAGGAGGCCCATATTATCCAAACACTCCCTCGCCTTTCCCCATTCTCCTTTGCCAAGATAGTCAAGACTTAAAAAGAGGGAGGTGAGGATGGCTTTCGGATAGAGGGTCCACTTCAGAAAATACCCCGGATAGGGTTCGAGGTCAATCGTTGTTCCTGTTTTTACCTTTCTTCTTTCGTAAAGAAAACGTTCAATATCGCCTTTTAACTCCTCGTAAAAATAAACTCCTGTCCTTTCGGGGTGGAGATGTTTAATCCGAAGTTTTTTGTCAAACAGGAGGCAGAACCCCTGTTGGCTGGCATTGATGAGATAATCGGTATCTTCTCCCCTTGGAATGTAAGGGTCAAATGGCACCCTGCGAAAAAGAGATTGATGTAGGACGAGATTCCCACCCAAAAGCATGGGGGAAGGAACAAGTCGATCTTTTGATGAAAGGATTTTCTCCCATACCCGATTCATCCATTTGGTCTTATTCCATAAAAACCTCCACCAGAGAGGTTGAGGAGGAAGAAGGATGGTTCCATCCGGGTTGACATAAAATCCGCCTTTCCCGCTCACTTTCTTCCCATTCCATCTTTGGTTCAGATACTCACACGCGACCTTTAAATAGTGAGGGTCCTCCACGATTTCGTCATTGTCCATGAAGATCGCTACATCCATCGAGAGGGCCTGAGTAAGAAAGAGCCCCGTATTACGGATTTTCGAAAATCCTTTAAGATCAATAAGAGGAGAGAAACTTCTGAAACCTTTTTGATCCAGATATTTTCTCAAGGTTTTCAGGCGATAGGAGGAAAAGAGAAATATTTTTCTTGCCCGGAGATTCTGCAAGGCCTGCCTGAGGAACCCATCCATCTCAATCCACGAGCCCTCTTCGTCTCCTCCAACCAGATCAAAACAGACAGGAAGAATGAGGGTAAAATCCTGATCTTCTAATATCTTTAGGCTTTCGGTTGCCCTTCTGGTCAAAGCGAGCCCCTCTGAATCAGGTAATTCTTCCGGGCGGTTTAATCGGAGATAGACAGGGATGATGATCGCTTTATTCATTGCTCTTCTTATTCGTCTTTTGCTTTTACAGGAGCAGGCCCATGGTAGACCGTTTCGAGGTTTTCAATCTGCTTTTTCAATTCTTTCGATCGAATGAAAGATTTGATGGTCCTTGGAATCCAGAAAAAAAGGGCGACGAGAATCCCTGCCCCCATTGATCCTAATAGTGTGTAGATCAGGGAGGTTTCAAACTTCCAAAAAAGAAATCTCATGGTAACAAGAGGAGCGGATGAATTCTGAACAGCAAAAATTGCAACTCCAATGACGATTGCCAACATCAACCAGTAAAAGAATTGCATAGGTTTCCTCCTGATTTAAAATTGCAACTCGCTTAATATATTCAGAATTGCTTCGTTCCAGGCCTGGGGTCCTGTTCCTTCAAAACATAGCAGATTTTTAGATGGTATCTCAGGGGAAATACCTTCTTTTTCTTTGAGAAAAATCGGATGATCCACGGCTAATAACATGGGGATGTCATTCAGACTGTCTCCAATGCCCACGGTTGAGATAGAGAAGAACTCGTTCTCGTATAACTCCTTCAATATCTCCACAGCCTTCCCTTTATCGTTTTTACCCAAGATATGGTGAAATTTCCCTCCCCAGACATAGTTCATCCCCTTTCCCTCGATCTTTCTTCTGACCGTCTCAATTTCTCTTTCTCCCCCTTCAATGATAAAGGGTTCGTCATATTCTCTTTTCTTGGCAAACTCAGCTTCTTCCAAACTCAATCCACTGATTGAGGAGAGCTCCTCCTCTGTGAGGTCTGAGAACCCTTTTATCGGAATCCCAGTCTCTTTTTTGATGGAATCCAAAATCTCAAGGATGATAGGATAAAAGGTTCCTAATTCCAAAACGAAATATTCTCCCAACACCCTATCATAAGGAAAAGAAAATGATAAGTAACCTTTGGGAACAAACACCGCTCCTCCATTTTCTGAGACGAAGGGATGGGCGTTCTCTAATTCTTTTCGATATAATTCTATCTCAGTTCGGGTCTTACTGCTGGATAGAACCAGAGGGATCCCCTTTTCCTTAATCATCTGGAGGGCCGGTCTTGCCGGCTCAAATGAATAAGTTTCTTTATCGAGTAAGGTCCCATCCAGATCCGTAAAGATCACAAGCTTAGGTGTTGTCGTCGTCGACGGCATTTTTTAACCTCTCCAAAAAATCAGGGATGGCAGAGGTGACCCGGCTCCAGTTTGGGATGAGAGGAATCCTGAGTGGATCTTCCACAAAGGCTTTGCTTGCCAATTCAATGCCTATTGTAAAGGTCTCTACAGCTACCCCTTCTTCATGACGGTCAAAGTCGAGACCATTGATGGCCGCATCATCATGATATTTCGTGATCGCCTCCTGGGCAGTTCTCAAATAGGTCGCCTTGAGGGTCTTAAGCAGGCTTTCCGAAAGATCAATCCCTTCACTCGCCAGATTTCGAAAGAGGTTCTTCGCAATATCCGTTGACATTTTCAAAAGCCCTTTGCTCGGGTCATCCGGAGAAAGTTCTTGATGTTTATGCTCATAATTGTCTGTAAGATCAACCTGGCAGATCCGTCTCAGGGAACAGTTGCGGAAAACCTCTGATAGGACACCCACCTCCAGTCCCCAATCCCAGGGAATCCGATTGATTCGTGCCAGGTCCGTGATCATTGAAAATTCCCCTGCCAGGGGATATCGAAAACTGTCCAGATAGACTAAAAAGGGAAAGTATCCTAACAGCCTCTCCAGGGACCTGATGAGAGGGGTCACAAAGAGCCGTGTGACCCTCCCATGCATCTTATTCGTCACCCGGCTGTAATATCCTTTACAGAATTCGTATCCCAGATTTGGGTTAACCACCGGGTAGCACAACCGGGCTAAAAATTCCCGATCATAACTCATGATATCACAATCATGGAGCACGATGACATCGCTCTTTTCGCTGGCCAGGACATAGCCAAACGCCATCCAGGCGGACCGTCCCTTCCCATCTTCTCCCGCTGAAATATCGTTCTTGCTTAGGATATCGTAAAGGGAACGCACCCTTTCGCCATCATTCCAGATGATAATCGTCTCCTGGGGAAGAACGGAGAAGAACTCTTTGGCATGTTCAAACTCTTTCTGGTCTGCCCTTCCCAGGGTGATAATGACCTGATTGATGTATGTAACCCTCTTAATCTCTGAAACGATCGTTTTGAGCGCCTTCTCCTTCAGTTCGGAATAGAGGGAAGGAAGGACCAATGCGATGGGATTGTATTTTGAATAGAAATCCAGCTCCATCTCCATCCGTTCTAAGTTCTCCTTTTTAAATCGATGAAGTGTTGTGATCACTCCGGGTTGAAAGAAGTCACCCATAACTCCTCCTCCTGTAAGGACACCCCTGGACTGTTCAACCGTTACGATGTCCCTTTTCGCTCCAGATAGGCTTCGTTCGTTTTTGTTAAGTAACCTTCAAAAAGGATCAGGGCAGGGTGTTCGTTAAAAGTCTCCCATCCTGTAACCACTACCCCTTTTTGCTGGGCTTCTTTTGGTCTGAAGATGCGAAGGAATGTAACGGGTTTCCCCACTTCTAAAACCCCTTCACGCTCTACGCATCTCAATTCTTTGGAAATGGTATCTACATCGATATTGTTGTACACTGACCAGATGTCCCCAAACTCCGTCGCGAATTTCTTTAATGACCTTCTTTTTAAAAAGCCCCATGATCTTCCGCCCCCTTCTATTAAAAAGTTATTAAGCTCTTTTTTATCGATCTTGCTAACCTAAATAGGAGATAAGGATGACAATTCCAAGAATAACGAGGACGATAAGTAACCACCCCCCATACATTAAAAAGTTTGCAAAACGACTTAACCATTTTCGCTTTCCACTTTTTTCTTCTTTAATATCGGTTCCCTCTTTCTCTTTGATTACGGTTTCCATAACTTCCTCCTTTCATTAAGATTTAATTGGTTTTGGAAAAGAATCCATCCTATCCGGAGTATATAGAAACGACTAAAATGTCTGCTAATATCACAACCACATTCCCATCGTTCGCCTCCCTACCTTCCATCACTGCTTGTTTCTCCTACTTCTTCTTGGCCATAGAATTCCTAAAACCCTCGTCCAAGGTCTCTAGGATTTTTTGATCCCTTTCCTCAATAAAAAAGCCGCTACCCGAACTGTGCCCCGGATAGCGGCCCGACTACCCAAATTTTACCCTCCAGAAAATATTTGGTATATTTTCTGGACCCCTATTACCTTTCTTTTTGGTTCTATCTTTCTTCGTTGATCTGAAAGTTGGAAAAGGGGACGGTTCTATTGAAAAAATAGAGCTGTCCCCTTTTATCCCTTCAAGAGCTTTTCCCTTTTATTAACCTCCCCCTTGTCTAAAAATCAGAGACTTTTTATTAACTCCTTTAAACCATCGCTTTGAGGCAGTTTGGGTAAATAGTAATCAACCCATTCCTTGTATTCACTTGGGCATTCGGAGTAGGTGGAATGCCCGATGCACGGAATGCCTGGATATCGCTTTCTTAATTTCTCAAAGCTTTTCGCATCGAGTATTTCCTGTCTCAGTTCCAAAATAATGAGGTCCGGCTGGATCTCTCTTTTTTTCGATAGGGCCTCCTCGATGTTGTTTACAGTAATGACTCTATGTCCTTCCTCTGATAACTCCTCCTGAAGAAGAACCTTATAGCTTTCGGAATGATCAATGTAGAGGATCGTTTTCATGGGTCTTCCTTTCTCCTCAGCTTCTTCCTTCCGGGGAGAGAGGAGTTGAGGGTGGATAGACCATTTCGCAAACCAGGCTCCTCAACTTGTTGAACTGGATTGGTTTTTCTAAATAGGCCGTTGCCCCCCTTTCAAGGGCTCTCTGACGGATCTCATCGGTTCCGAAAGCCGTGATGACAATAATCGGGACTTCGGGTTGAAGTTTTCTGATCCCGGGAAGAATATCCAATCCTGTCAAACCAGGCATCCGAATATCCGTAATGACGAGAACGAAAGATTCCTTGACCAGCTTTCGAAAGGCCTCGGAACCATTGCTTACAGAATCTGTCTCAAACCCCTCCTCCAGAAAAAAGTCTTTCAGCAAAGCCCTCATCTCTTCATCGTCTTCAATCACCAATATTCGTTTCTTATCATGACCCATCATTTATCTTTCTGATTTGTTCGGCTACTCTCCGCCACTATGGCCCTGCAATATGACAAACAGAATGTGTCTATCGCGGGGAGATTGCCGACAGCTTGAAACAACAGAAACTCATTCCACAATGTAGTGATTGAAATAATGCCTCTTCTCTTAACCCTGTATGTGAAGACCAGGGACTATTCGATCTTTATCTTTTCAGATAAGATTAATGTTTCTCGCTTAAGAGGAGAGGAGACGTAGACCAGGTTGACTTCTAACTTGCCAAGGGGCTTTTCCTTGATAGCGTTCGCTGGGATCGTGATGTCCAAAGAACCTTCGGCAATGCCTTCAGGCTGAAGAACCTTCCAAAATGGATAAACTTTTTCTATTTTCTCGTCGGGTTTATAAGGGATGGGCTTCCCGGCTTCATCCAGGCATTCGACGGTAACCGCCTGGATATCCTGGATATCTTTCGATTTATTGGTGATCTTGATGCTACCCTTGAGACTCGGCGTCCCGACTACTTCTTTGGAAGCTATGTTTACGGTCATGACAACCCTGAGGTCGCTAAGCTCCACAAGAAAAACCTGTCCCTTAATCTCAGACTTCGGTGGAACCAGATTCTTTGTGACTTGCTCTTGTGTTGGAGCCTCCGCCTTTCGCTCCTTAGCACAACCAAAAAACCCAATGGCCAGACTTAACGTTAATAAAATAAAAATCTTTATGAAATGCATACACTGTTCTCCTTTCTTGGTTAGGGGTTGGTAGAAATATCAGGTTCTTAGATCCGGCGCCACCTTTCACATTTTTGCCGGTTTTTGGTGACAGGTTCTTTATTGCCTGTTACACAAAGTCCCTTTCCGTGCTTCAACAAGCCTGTCCTCTCCGAGCCAGAGGCTCTCTGAGCCGGAGGCTGAGTGAACCGTTCACCCTTCGAGAACCTCAGGGCGAACGGTTTTTCCCGAATGTCCTGAGCGAAGTCGAAGGAAGGGCTCAGCACGAACGGAAAAAGCCAATGATTTCAAAATAAACTCCGTTCACCCTGAGCCTGTCGAAGGGTATTTTTTAGCATTTGTGTAACAGGTTCTTTGACCCTTCATAAAAAATTGAAAGGGAATGATTAGGTTGATGGTTTCCGACACCTGTTCTTTTTATCGGTTCTTTTCATTTACTCGAAATCCTGGGACTCTTGAAGTATTTCAGAAGTTCGGAATCCGATTCCAGAAGGATCGTCGTCTTCCCCTCGAACAGTTGTTCATACGTTTGGAGTCTCCTGAGAAAAGAGTAAAACTCCGTATCCTGCTCATAGGAAGAGATGTAAATCTCTGTGGCGCGGCCATCCCCTTCGCCAAACAGCTTCATCTGCTGGCTATAGGCTTTGGCAAGAATGATCTCTTTCTCTTTGTCCGTTTCGGCTTTGATCTCCCTCGATTTCTGTTCTCCCTCGGCCCTGTACCGTTTTGCAATCCGGTGGCGTTCTGCCTGCATCCGGGCATAGACGCTCGCCTGAACCTCCTTGGGAAGGTCTGCCCGTTTGATTCGAACATCAATGATCTTGATGCCGAATCGTTTTGCCTGCTCATGGGCGTCTTTTGCCACGGTCTCGACGATCTTCTCCCTCTCTTCTCGGATGAATCCGATAAACGGGTGCTTGGCAATCTCCTGCCTCAGCCGGGCTACCAGAATATCTTCCAGGCGGGCCAGGGCCCCTGCTTCGGACCTCACGCTCCTGTAAAATTCCAGAGGGTCTTCAATCTTCCACCGAGAGACATGATCCACGACCACCCTTTTCTTATCAAGGGTGATATACTCCACGGCGACAGCGTCCGTTGTGAGAACCCTCTTATCAAAGAGGTTTAAGGTTTGAATGAAGGGTATCTTAAAGTTCAATCCGGGTTCTTTAATGGTTCTGACATACTTTCCGAACTGGGTGATAATCGCCTGTTCTTTCTCATCAATGGTAAAGGCTGCGCCCGAGACGAGAAGAAGACCGAAAAAAATCAAAACAACAATCGCCATCCGCTTTTTGCCGTTCATCATGGTTTACTCCTTTTTGCCCTCTTTTTCTTTAATTTTGCCTTCTTTTTCTTTAATGATGACGCCTTCCTTCAATGGAAGCCATTTCAGGACCGAATTTCCCCCCTCCGGAGGGAGAATATACTTCTCCTTGCCCGGCAAAATCTTCTCCAGGGTTTCGAGATAGAGCCGTTCCCTGGTCACTTCTTTCCCTTTTCGATAGGCCCTGAGCACATCTAAAAATTTCCCGGCATCCCCCTGTGCCCGGATGACCCTCTGTTCTTTATAAGCCTCCGCAGTCCGGAGCATCTGAACCGCTTCCCCTTTTGCTTTAGGAATGAGGTCTTCACGGTATCCCTCTGCCTCGCGCATCACGCGCTCCCGATCCTCCCAGGCTCTCACCACATCGTGAAAAGCGTCCTTAACCTCCTCGGGCGGGTCCACTACGAGGAGTCTGGCCTCGGTGACCATCAATCCTGTCTGGTACTCGTCTAAAAGGCTTTGAAGATATTTCTTTACCTCGTCCTGAACAATCACGCGGCCCTCGGTCATCGTGAAGTCAATCGTATTTCTTCCCACCACGCTTCGAAGGGCCACCTCCGCAGAGGATTTTAAGACCGCCTCCACATTCCTCACACGGAATAACAACTGGGAGGGATCCTTAACGATATATTGGACAAAAAGCTGGGCGTCTACGATGTTCTCATCGCCGGTAAGCATCAGGGCTTCTTTAGGTTCGGGCCTCACCTTTCCGGTGTAGGGATCTGTCCTTAGCCCAACCTCGGCTCTTCTCACTCTGGCCAAATGGACGACATCGTGGGTCTGTATGGGCCAGGGAAGGCGATACCGGAGTCCTGGAGGGGTTCTGTCCACTTCCTTTCCAAACTGCCGGATCACTCCCTCTTCCCCTGGGCCAACCATATAGGTTCCAGACGCAAGCCAGATGATGATGGGGATGGCTAACAGAATGAAGAAAAACTTCTTCCCACCCCATCGTCTGATCTTCTCCTGAACATTTCCCAGCACCTCCTCCATTGAAGGACCGCCATAGCCTTGTCCTTCACTTCCTCTAATAAATTCATCATCTTTCCAGGCCATCATTTCTCCTTTCGTATAGATTCGTTATGAGAAATCACTATAATTAAGGGCTCCGTTTAACGGCAACGGTAAAAATGCCCGTTTCGTTAAATTGAAAATGACGTTTGTCGTTGTCGAAGCTCGTATCGAAACTCGTGAATAGAATCTGGAGGCTCGAGCGTCGTTTTTCGAGTCTCTTGCTTCGATACGAGCATCGTCACCCATAACCGTTTGACTATCAATCCAAACAGGCTTCGTAACCGTAACCCAAACACCCGCAGTATTTTTATGGTTTGAGGGTGACACTACCGTCATTAAAGATTACCTGATAATATTGAAGGAGGCCTGATCAGAGAGAGTTCCCGATAAATTCACATCCATCAAGAGGAGGTGATGGCAAACTGACCTGGCCTCCTTCAATTCTCTTAAGAGCAATAAATATACCAAAGTTAAAAGGGCAAATTCTCTTTAGATTTCAATCATTGAAAAATCAATAAAAATACGAAAGGTGAAAAAGTGGGGCAAAACGAAACAGCCTGTGGCAAAATGGGGCAATCCTTGAGTTGAACCAGAGATGAAGAGAATAGAGAGGGAGGCAGTGCAGAAATTGAATTAAAGGCGCAGGACTTCGCGCACCCACAGTCAAAAAAAACCTCGTAACACTTTAGCTCTTTGAAAAACGTTATATAATCCCCCTTCATCCCCCTTTGCCCGCTACGCCAGCGCATGCGCGGCGAGTCAAAAGGGGGAAATGTTTCTCCTCCCTTTAGTCTCCGACCCAGAGCACCTGCCTGCCGGTAAGCGGGGTCTCTGACCCGGAGGGTAAAGGGAGGCGCCGCCGTCCAGAGCCGCACTGCTCACGCCAAACGAAGCATTGGGACTTTGGCGCCGGACGGTGGGGAGGGATTTTAAAAAGTTTATTTCAAACAGCTAAATTATTACAAAAACGATTTGACAGAAACAAGAATCGTCGTTATTATATAGGAAGAATACAATAGGCACACGTTTATGAAATATTTTGACTGGAATGATGTGAAGAATGAGAGGCTCAAGAAAGTGCGTGGTGTGTCGTTTGAACAGGTTGAATTGGCATTCGCATCAGGAGATTTGGTTGACCGGATAAAACATCCAAATCCGGCAAAATATCCGAATCAGAAAGTTTTCCTGGTAAAGATTGAAGATTATATTTATTCGGTGCCATATGTGGAGGATAACGAAAGAATATTTTTGAAAACAATAATACCAAACAGCAAAGCAACAAAGAAGTACTTAGGAGGCAAAAAATGAAAAAAGCAGCATATTTGGATAAAGACGAGAGGGAATTGGCAAAATCACTTGAAAATGAAGAATGGGTTTCTGACCTCACTAAAAAAGAAAAAAAGCAATACGAGGAATATGCCCGCTATAGCCTGAACAAACAGAAGCGGATCAATATCCGAATGACTGAACGAGATTTAAAGAAAATTCGTGCGAAAGCAGTTGAAGAGGGCATACCGTATCAATCCCTTATCTCAATGTTGATTCATAAATACAATGAGGGGAAAGTATCGGTTAATCGATAAACAGCCTAATATCGCTCAACCAGACGCGCAAGAATGGCGCGCAGGTTAGCTCGGTCGTTGAACCTGTAGAAAAAGTCAATCTCGCCCGAATCTGGCGAGTTGGAAGAAAATGCAACCTCTCAGGATGCTCTGTATCCGCCGGGTTTGAGATCGCTTCTTCTATCTTAGTTGGCTTTGGAAAAGAGGAAAGGAGGGATTAAAGAAAGATAATTCTCTCTCCTGGATGGGAGAGAACGTGGAACAGAAGGAGATATCGCCTTAAATTTCGAGTGATCAGGAATTCTTCTTTCACAAATTCATGGCCATATTCACCCAATTTCTTTGCGACCTCGGGATGGCTCAGAAGATATCGAATTTGATAGGCTGCCCCCTCAATAGAGTAGACGAGAGCCCCTGTGAATTTAGGAATGATTTGGGCGGGAATCCCACCAACAGCACTCCCGATCACGGGTTTCTTTTTCCACAATGCTTCTGATACCGTTAAACCAAATCCTTCCCTTATCGATTTTTGAAGGATAATGCTCGAAGCTCTTTGAAGTGCATTAATTTCAAGAGAACTGGTCGGGGGGAGAAGGAGAATATGGATATCTGGATCACCTTCAGCCTCGTTCCGTGCCTCACTCAGGACCGCCTCACCCTCAGGATCATCACTTGCCCCTCCTCCTGCCAAGACTAACTGGCAATCGATATACCGCTTTGTCATTCTATACGCCTTAATCACTCCAATAGGGTCTTTGAGACGATCAAATCTGGAGATCTGGGTGATAATGGGTTTGTCTCGCGGAATATGAAGGCGTTCCAATACTTGATCGATGAATTCGGGTTCAAGTTCCCTATTTTTATCTGATAAAGGATCGATGGAGGGAAAGAATAAGAATTGGGGGATGGGCAATCGTTTCGAAAATCGAGGAGAAGAGAAGAGGGCTACATCATACTTCTCTACATATCCCTTTAGAAACTCCCAAACCTCTTCATTTGGATTTGAAATATCGATGTGGCATCTCCAAACCCATTTCGCCTGGGTTCGATCTCTCATTTCAATATAGGCAATAGGCTGGGGATCGTGGATGACGACAACATCCTGATCAAAATTGGTATTTCTTAAATTCTCCCTGTTTACTTCCAGAAAGACTTCTTTCATTCTGGGCGTGAGGGAAAGTTGTTCTCCATGGAGGGCATTGTGGATTTTTTTCGTTACCTCAAAGAAATCCTCCCCCCCTTTGATCACCTCCCATTGAGTTGAGACACCGAGTTCATTTAATAAGGGGACAAGTCGACTTAAGATCTCTGCCACTCCACCGCCCACCGCCGTGGAGTTGACCATTTTTATCTTTCTTTCCCTTAATCCCTCTGCCAGAAGGTAGAGTTCTTCTAAGGTTTGCGCTCCAACAATCGGCTCATAATCCATTAAACGGACGGACGACATGGAGACTTCATCTCCTCCTCAACATACTGCAGAATCTTTTTTCGGATTTCCTCCAGGGAGTGGAGATAAATATCAATGCCTTCGATTCGTTGCGCCGGCCTCTCCATTCCTAAACTATTCCGAAACCAATTCGAGAAGTCATTGGTATGGATGCCTAATCGAAGCCTTGCTTCGATTAAGTGATAATGGATGGATCGAATTCCAATCTTCCCAATAACTTGATAGAAATCCTCTAAATTCCATGCGATATAATGCGTAGGCATCACAATGCTGACCGATTGACAGAAGAAAAAAGGAGTCTTCCCCTGTCGATTTCCACTCTGAGGATGTTTGCGAAGATGATCATCGATGATCTGAATCATGGACTCCCTTAAAGCCCGAATGGTTGTAAAATCTCTAACATCCAGAGAGCCTAATCTTTCTGCCAGGGCCTCCTCGTCCAAGGAATTGGAAATCCATTGCGCAAAATCAGAATGATATTTATCAATAGCAAAGTGGCGATCCCGGTAACTTTGAAAGACATGATAAAAAATTGCCGACCCAGTGCATCGCTTTAATAATGCTACCAGCTCTTCTAAGTTATTTGCCTTTTCACCAGTCAATTCGACCAGATTGGATGAGGTATAAAAATAGAAAGGATTACCTTCCATGGCTATTAAAACACCTTTTTAATGATCTTTAGAAATTGATAAACTTCAGATGGATCTTTTACATAGTACTTCGCCAAAGAATTGCTCAGGAAGCCTACAAATATTGTGATACCCCTTTTTTTGAGGGCCTTAAAGGCGTCTTCATCCGTTTGATCATCTCCGATGTAAATTGGAAGCACTCCGTCTTGATTGACCTGATCCAATAGCCCTAAGACTGCTGTTCCCTTATTTCCCGTTGATTGGGGCCTGATTTCAAATACCATCTTTCCATGCCCCAAACAAAGGGGTACCATAGAGTCCTTTATCTCTTGCTTCAACGCCATAAAAATAGGAGGAACCTGTCTTAGATCGACATTTCGATAATGAATGGCAAGGATCCATCCCTTATCTTCTATGAGGACCCCATTAACATCTTTCAACTGGTTATTTAATCGGTCCCGAATCCTTCCAAGTTCAGGCACAACTTTTTCTGGAACGAGCGTCTTTGTCCCTCGTTTAGGGGTAAAGATCTCCAATCCATGATTCCCGACATAATAAACCCCCTTCAGCCCCACCAATTCCCGAATATCTTTAAGGGATCTTCCGCTCACGATGGCCAGAAGGAATTTGGGACTTTTCTTTAAGGCTAAGAGCAGGGCTCTTGTCTCTTTGGAGAGAGTGGCTTTCTCCGGATGGGAGACAATGGGGGTAAGAGTTCCGTCATAGTCTAAAAAGAAAAAAATACGGTTAGCGGTCTTAAATCGTGCCAGAATTTTTTCTGTTTGATCGAAAAGATAATCCATTAATTTTTCTATGAAATCTGGATTGTTTTCGCAAGGATTTGGTCGGCCCAACGATAAATATTTCTTTCCCGAGCGATTTCCCTTAGCTTCTTCATCCTCCGAGAAACCTCCTCAGGCGGCATCTCCATAGCCTCCTTAATCGTTTGAGCAAATTCATCCACCGCATAAGGATTGACAAGGAGGGCTTCATTCAACTCTCGTGCAGCGCCTGTAAACCTTGAGAGAATGAGGACGCCATCGGAATCGGTCTTGGCCGCAATATATTCCTTTGCCACCAGATTCATTCCGTCGTGAAGGGAACTGACAATACAGAAACTGGACATCTTATAGAAGGCAAGCATAGAAAGGAAAGGGATATGCTCTCGGAGAAAGAGGATCGGGGACCAGTGCTCTGTTCGATGCTTCCAATTAATCCTTTCCACCGATTCGTCAATCTCATCGTTGATTTGCTTATAACTTGGAATATGTTCCCGGCTGGGTGCGCCCAATTGGATAAAGACAAAACGTTTTCGATATTCAGGATTTTGATCTAAAAAGAGATCAATGGCTCTAAACTTCTCGGGAATCCCTTTGGTATAATCGAGGCGGTCCACCCCCACCCCTATGATTTTATCAAAGAGATGGTATTTGGTTTTTAACCTCTTCGTCTCCTCTTCCACTTCTCTCTTCCTTGTGCTTTCGTCAATGGCATCGAAATCGATACTGATGGGGAAGTGACGGACATAAGTCGTCTTACCCTTATAGACGATTGAAGACCTCTCACGGTCAGGTCTGGCCTCCAATTCTCGATCCACTGTATCAATAAAATTGTTACAATGGTAACGGATATGAAAACCCAGCAGATTATTGCCCAAGAGGCCCTCAAGGAGTTCTTTTTTCCAGGGACAAATTCGAAATGCTTCCGGATTGGGCCAAGGGATGTGCCAGAACTGAACCGTCAAGGCATCTGGTCTTTTCTCCTTGATGATCCGGGGGAGCAATGCAAGATGATAATCTTGAATAAAGATGAGGGGTTTTTGACTGCCGATTTCTTCCAAAATTTTTTCGGCAAAGAGCTGGTTTACCTTTTCATAATATTCCCAATCGGATGCCCTGAAAACAGGGCGGGTATAAGCAATATGGCAGAGGGGCCAGAGGGCCTCATTCGCAAAGCCGTAATAATATCCCTCCTCCTCATTTTTCGAAAGCCAAACCCTTTTTAATTCATATTGTGGATCTTCGGGAGGAACCTCCACTTTTTGGTTGTTGTCCACGGTCTCGCGGTCCGCCGTACCACTCCCGTGTGCGATCCAAATTCCTCCGCAAGCTTGCATCATCGGATCTAATGCAATCGTGAGCCCGCTGGCTGGCCGAATGCATTCAATCTGGTCTTCCTTCCAGTTATGAATATAGGGCTCTCTATTGGAGACGATAAAAAGTTGATAATCCTTCAGCTTCTCTTTAATGACCCGCTGAAAATGCTTCTTTTTCATAGAACGATCCTTTTTTAGTCCTTTTTAAATACCTCTCCTCTCATGGAATCGAAAAAGATTGAAGGAGGCTTTAGATCAGCGAGAAGGGGTTCCCATAATCTTCATATCCATCCTCAATCAGAGGAAGTTAAGCAACCTGATCCAGCCTCCCTCATTACCAGGAATGAGCAAAAAGCATACCAAAGGCAAGAGAACAAATTTCCCTTTTATTTTCATCGGTTCAGACCCTGATGAGAAATGGAGGCCCTCTAAAAAGGGGAAAAATGAGACACATTGTGGCAAATTGGGTCAATAGGGATTTTATGAGATTGCCTATTCTTCAATCCTCAATCTGAAACGATTCATCAATGACACGTAGTCTCTCGATAAAAAAATGTCTATGTCTGTTATTGAAATCTCTTCCGCTGGGATCGACGTATCCACCAGAATCCAAAAAGACTAAGGATGATTAGACCCAGAATACCTCCTCCAATGATTGGCCAAGGAATAAATATCCCTTTGGAAACATCGGAGGATGAAAGGAGTGCAACCTCTTTTAGCACTCGTCCTTCGCTCTGGATGAGAACCTTTCCTACCACCTG
Organism: Thermodesulfobacteriota bacterium; assembly: GCA_030017685.1. GTDB lineage: Bacteria > Desulfobacterota > BSN033 > BSN033 > UBA1163 > RBG-16-49-23. The sequence continues at coordinate 35,044 of JASEHH010000016.1, forward strand.
TCCTTTCTGGACCGGAGCCATGATAAATTCCGGCACTTCCGAAGTGAGAGTAATCGAATCCTCCTTCCCCTTCGCCACCGTCACCCTTCCATCTCCGGAGGCGATGAATTGAACTTTCCCCAACTTGCCTTTCTTCACCTTTACGAAACCCAATGGAGTCCCCTTCTTCACTGCCTCAACCAATGAAAAGTTCTTAAAGCCATATTCCAATAAAGATTGGGCCTCACGGGTCCTCTTCCGCAAACTCTCACAACCCATCACCACGGCAATCAACCTTTGATCGCCTCGTTTCCCGGTGGCTATCAGGTGATAACCCGCTTCTTCAACATGACCTGTCATCAAGCCATCTACCCCGATATCCCTCCGGAGAAGGGTGTTCCGATTCTGCTGCTGAATCCCCTGGTGCTCAAATTCGAGGGTGGAATGAAAGGTAAGGGCCTCCGGATGGTCTTCGATATAACGTTGCGCTAAAACGGCCATATCTAATGCCGTCGTATACTGGTTCCCGGCAGGCAACCCATGAGGGTTTTTAAATAGAGAATCCTTTAACCCTAAGGATTTGGCCTTCTCGTTCATCTTTAAAATGAAAGTCTCCTCCGATCCTGCCAAATGCTCTGCCAATGCGACACAGGCATCATTCCCTGAAACGATAGCAATTCCTTTTATCAGATCCTCCACTTTTACCCTCTCCCCGACTTTGATGAACATCTTCGACCCTCCGATTCTCCAGGCCTTCTGGCTTACTGTCACCAGATCGTTTAACTTGAGGTCTCCTGATCGGAGGGCATCAAAGGCTACATAGAGGGTGAGAATTTTAACGAAACTGGCAGGTGGAATCTTTAACTGGGGATTCTGCTCAAAAAGGATCTGACCTGTGGGAGCATCCATCAGGACGGCAGATCGAGCATTGATGCGGAGGCTCGGCTGTGTTGTCTGGGAAAAAGTTTGATTTGTGAAGATGATCAGAAAGAAGGTCAATAAAAGGATTGGCCACCATCCTTTTTTAAAAGAACGAATGATCATTTATCTCCTCCACAGGATTTTCCAAGATCTCCTCAATTTTGTTTGACAACTCATAAAGAATTCCTTTATTAATTGTGAGGATGAAGAAATCCCTTTATTTATCCCTTTTCGCCTTAACAAATCTTTTTCTAATCGTACTATCCAATCGTCCAATGATGGCTGCAGATGGTGCTTTTACTTACCGTTTACCCATTCGACCCTATGGGATTGATCTTCAAGCAGTGACGGTAGTCGGTGCCCCGTGCACTTATACAGTACAAAAGGAAGATACCCTTCTGGATATTGCTCGAAATTTTGATCTTGGCTTTTCAGAAATTCAACTCCTATATAAAGACATCGACCCATGGGTTCCTCCCGAGGGATTGGAATTAATCATTCCAACCTTCTGGGTATTACCCGAAGGGAAGTGGGACGGAATAGTAATCAATATTCCTGAGATGAGGCTTTATCTGTTTTTTAAAAAGATATCCATGGTCAAAACATTTCCAATCGGAATAGGGGTCACTGAAAATTTCACTCCAGTAGGACGGTTTCATATTAAAGAGAAGAGAGTCTCTCCCACCTGGCATATTCCTCTTTCCCTTCGTGAGAAATATGAAGGGAGAAAATCTATTCCTCCAGGGCCGGAAAACCCTCTCGGCTCTCACTGGCTGGGTCTGTCCATAAGAGGGTATGGAATTCATGGCACCAATTTTCCATGGGCCGTTGGGCGATTGGTCACTCACGGGTGTATCCGTCTTTACCCAGAAGATATACCGCATCTTTATTCCACGGTATCCATTGGAACCCCGGTAGAGATCATCTATGAGCCTGTCAAAATAGGTTTTATAGAAGGGCGGATTTTCATTGAAGTCCATGAGGACATTTATCATCGAATCCCCGATTTTTTTCAGTATACCCTTCAAAAAATGGAGAAAAAAGGGATCAAAAACCTCGTTGATTTAGAAAAAATAAAGGAGGCCATTGATCAGAGAAGGGGGGTTCCCATCGATATTACATCCGATTTCGACCATGGGAGGTGAAGACCGTCTGACCAAGCCTCCTTCAATGCATCTATTTCTTCAACTTTTTCTCAAATATTGCCTCTGATTTCTTTGCCGCTTCTTCTGCCTTTTGGGCAGCTAATTCTGCCCGGTTAGCAGCTGTCTCAGCTCTGTTCGCCGAGTCTTCCGCTTTTTTAGCAGCCGATTCCGCTTTTGACGCTGCTATTTCAGCCTTTGATGCTGCCGCCTCGGCCTTAGATGCTCCCGTAGTCGCAATCATTGCGGCACTCCCTGCTTTCTCGGCAGAAGATTCAGCTCTTTTCGCCGCATCCCCTGATCGAATGGCAGACTCCTCAGCCTTTCTCCCAGCACCCTCTGCTTTCATTGCAGCCGTTTCGGCTCGCTTAATAGTTACCTCTGCTGTAGCAGTAGAGGCTTCGGCCTTTTTTAAGGCATCCTGAGCTGTCTTCATCGCAGCCTCAGCCATGGATTTTGCCTCACGGACCTCTTTTGTGGTGGCGCAGCTTGAAAGCATGATCCCAAGAATGAAGGCCATTCCAATAAAAACCACTGTCCTTATTTTCATCTCTCTTCACCTCCTTTCTCGTCCTCATTTTTTCAATCTTTTTCTAAATACTCCCTCAATTTTATCGGCTGCCGCTTCTGCTTTTTGAGCGGCTACCTCGGTTCTTTGGGCAGCACCTTCTGCCTTGGCTGCTGCTGATTCTGTCTTTAGGGCTGCAGTTTCGAATCTCTTAGCGGCGTTCTCTGCTCGAGAAGCAGCCTTTTCAGCTGCAGAAGCTGCTTCAAATGCCTTTGCAGCTGCCCTATTGGCTTCTCTTACACCTTCCTCTACCTTCGCTGCCATAGTCTCAGCCTTTTTCGCAGCTTCTTGAGCTGCCCTCATCGCCGCCTCAGTTGCCAATCTCGTTTGCTCAATTTCCTTTGTTGTTGCACATCCGAAAAGAATTCCAAAAGAAATGAGTAGAATCCAGAAAAATGGAACCCGTCTTATTGCTTTTAGTTCCCATTGCATTCAAAACCACCTCCTTTTATTTCTTTAATTGCTTTTCAAACGCACCGACAGCCTTCTGGCTGGCTGCCTCTGCCTTTTTCGAAAAATTTTCTGATGAAGCAGCGGCCTTCTCTGACCTTTGTGCCGCCGCTTCCGCTTTCTCTGCGTAACCCTTTATGTTCTCCAGAATCATCTTCGTTTCTTTATTTGCTCTTTCCGCTGCATCTCTCGCTTCGCGCATCTCCTGAAAAGGATTGCATCCTGAAATGAAAATCAAAAGAAAGACAACGAAAGCCCATCTGTTCAATTTCCGCATATGCCCCTCCTTCCCGTAAAAAAAATGGCTCCTTACTTGGATAAAATGATGAATGCAGCCCTTCGATTTTTTGCCCATGCCTCCTCACGATGACCAGGGTCTAAGGGTCTTTCCTCTCCATAGCTGATTGTAGAGATACGATCTCCAGGAAGGCCCAGAGAAAGGAGATACCTTTTCGTGCTGTTCGCCCGTCTTTCTCCAAGAGCAAGGTTGTATTCAATGGTTCCTCTTTCATCACAATGCCCTTCAATCTGAATCTTTACATTGGGATACTTCATCAATAAAGCTGCATTCTCCTTGAGAATTGCTGTATCCCCTGGGCGAATATCATATTTGTCAAAATCGAAATGAATCATCTTCAGCATTTTGCTTTCGAAGACCTCTCCTTCAATTCCTGGGTTCTTCTTGGCAACTAAACTCTTTTCGAACTCTTTCTTGGCCAGTTCTCTCTTTGCCTCTTCTTCTTTTATTCGAGCCAATTCCTTCGCTTCTTTTTCCCTACGTTCAGATTCACGCCTTTCCGCTTTCTCTCTTTCTATTGCCATCTCTTCTGTCTTTTTTACCGATGGCTCCTCTTTAATAACTGTCTTCTTTGGACATCCTGTCAAAATGAGACCCAAGCAGAGGATGAGGATGACGATGAAACCCTTTCTAATCATGATGAACCTCCTTTTAAATGGATTTTTGTAATCTTTTCTATCCTGATCGCCTTGAGCAAGGCGGACACACCCTCCCCCCTTTCCATGAGCTGAATTGCCTGTTTTTAACCCTGATCGAAAAAGAAAGTAACTTTCACATGTTGAGCCTCCATGATCTCTACCAATTTATTAACTGAATCATAAATGGAATTTAATTTCTCTTTCTTAAGCCTTCTTAATCCATAGATCATCTTTCCCTGAACAGGGTTGGGCGCTCTCTTAACTAATTTCTTTCCTTGAGGAGTCAATTGGACATTTGTTATTCTCCTGTCTCCTTGACCCCGATCTCTCGATACATAGCCTTTTTTCTCCAAGCGATCTACAACCCCCGTGATAGTACTTGGGTGTAAGTACATCTTTTTGGTCAATTCACCTAAGGATAGCTTTCCATTTTGTGATATGGTTTTGAGCGCCCAAAGCTGTGGACCGGTGATACCGAATTTGTTTGAGACTTCATGAGAGTAATCTTGGATGGCTTTAAATATCCTTCTAAGGGACTGCATGATCTCTGAAATCGCAACCTCCCGAGTGACCTGTTCAGCCATTTTACACCTCGCTTTAAAAGTTTGTATGCCAAATATTTATATTCAAAATAAATAACTATTTCAAATTTGTCAAATAAAAAATATAAAACATCACGCTAAACACTTTGATCCCTAATCCAGGTCAGGAGACTTGAACCATCAAACCCAGGGTATCGTCGTAAGCTTGGCAAAACCGGTGAGATAAATTCGGAGATTGAAGAAGATAATTTATATTCCCTGAAGTTTTCGGTAGAGGGTTTTGCGATCGAGGCCCAGTCTTTCAGCCGCCTTAGACTTATTCCCTCCTGTTTCAATCAGAACTCTCCTGATATATTCCTTCTCCAATTGATCCAGGGTAAACTTCTCTTCCACCGCCTTTTCAAACAATTTCTCATCTGCCTTTTGAATGATAGACGCCGGTAAATCCTCCGGGGAAATAACTTCATGCCGGCTCAGGGTGATCGCCCTCTGAATGATATTCTCCAATTCTCTTACATTTCCGGGCCAGGGATAGTTTAATAGAATTTTTAAGGCATCTCTTGAAACGCCTGAAACTGCCTTCTTCAGTTCTTTACTGAATTTTTGGATGAAATGCTGAACGAGAATGGGAATATCTTCCCTTCTCTCCCGAAGGGCCGGCATTTCGATATCGATCACCTTCAAACGATAATAGAGGTCCTCACGAAATCGACCCTGCTGGATCGATGATGTGATATCACAGTTCGAAGTAGAGATGATCCTCAAATCAATGGGATAGGAATTCGTATCTCCGAGGGGCCTGACCTCTCTCTCTTCAAGCACCCTCAGTAACTTTGCCTGGAGCATAGGAGGCATCTCCGTGATTTCATCCAAAAAAAGCGTTCCCTCATCGGCTTCAAAAATGAGCCCTTTCTTATCCGATTTCGCGTCGGTGAACGCCCCTTTCTTATAACCGAAGAGTTCGCTCTCAAGAAGGGTTTCAGGAATGGCTGCGCAATTCACTGCGATGAAGGGGCCTCCCTTTCTGATTCCACTGTAGTGGATGGCTTTTGCGGCCAGTTCTTTGCCTGTCCCGCTTTCTCCTGTGATGAAAACATTGATGGAACTGTCACGAATCCTTTCAATGAGGTCGTAGATTTTTTGCATGGAAGCGCTTTTCCCAATAAGCTGATGAAAATGATATCGGGTCTCCACCTCCTTTTTTAATCTTACGACCTCTTTTTTCAAAAAACGATTTTCAAGGGCCTTTCTCACCGTCAGGATGAGTTCATCCATTTGAAAGGGTTTGGTAATATAATCATAAGCCCCCATCTTCATCGCCTGGATGGCCGACTCAATCGTCCCAAAAGCTGTGATGATGATCACCGGCGTCAAAGGAGATACCTGTCTCGTTTCTTCAAGGAGGTCAAGACCCTTCAGTCCCTTCATCTTTAAATCGGTGATGATGATGTCGAACTCTTCTTTTTTGAGAATCTTTGAAGCCTCTAAACTGTCATGAGTGGTGATGGCAGAGAATCCCTCCCCTTTGAGAACGTCCGAGAGCAATCCGCACATCTCAAGATCATCATCCACCACTAAGACCCGGTAACCCTTATCTTTCATCTTTTACCTTTCACCTTGATGGAATCGTAAAAAGTCGTCATTCCCGTGAAAACGGGAATCCAGAGAATTCTAACTACTTTAAAATACTGGATTCCTGCTTGCGCAGGAATGACTGATAATGGGCTTCTTTTCAGACTTTTTATGAAACCATCAACTTTGATAAGAGGGAAGATAAATCTTAAATAAGGAACCTTTCCCTATTTCACTTTCTAACTCAATCCATCCTTCATGGTCCTGAACAATACCCTGGCTCACGGTCAAACCCAGGCCAGTCCCTTTGTCTTTTTCTTTTGTCGTAAAGAAAGGGTTGAAAATGTTGTCCATCACTTCCCGTTCCATTCCCATTCCAGTATCCTGCACCTTGACCTCCACGTATCGACGCTGTCCATCCTCAAGGCCCTCCTTGGAGGTCACTTTAGTTGACGCTGAAAGATGAAGCGTCCCGCCTCCAGACATAGACTGAATGGCATTGAGAACGATGTTCAAAAAGACCTGCTGAAGTTGGTCTGGATCTCCCATCACGGAGGGGAGATGGTCTTCCGTTTCCCTGACCACCTTTACTTTCTGTTTTTGAATTTCGTGGTCAAGAAAATCGAGCGTCGTCTCCAATAATGCGGTGATATTAAAATTCCTTTGTTCGGGTTTCTTTTTTCTGACAAACCCAAGAAGTCGCTGGATGATCTTTGTGATTCTTTCGGTTTGTTGGATGACGATGTCCAGATTTTTTTGGACCCCCTCTTTATCATCGAGCTTTCTCTTTGCCAATTCCACCCTTCCACTGATGATATTTAAAGGAGTGCCGATCTCGTGAGCCAGTCCCGATGCCAATTGCCCGATCGTGGCCAATTTCTCGGACTGGCGGAGGTCCCTTTCCAATTTCAATTTTGTCTCTGCTTCCTCGATAATCCGGTCCTGGGCCTCTTTCAAATCGCCGGCCATTTGATTAAACGCATGCCCCAGCTCAGAGAGTTCATCCCCTCTTTTCAACTCGATCCTTGTCTGGAGATTCCCTTTCGCCATATTTTTGATTCCGCCCATCAACTGAGAGATAGGTTCTGTAATCCATTTTCTCGCACTAAAATGGACCAATGCCAATGTCCCTCCTATCATGATAAGGATCGTGATCAAGATGCTCCATTCCGCCTTCTTAATATCATCCTCTACGAAAGAGGTGCGTTGAAGAATCGAAACTCCGCCTATATTGCGACCTCTTCTGTCTTTGATAGGAAAGGTGTACGAAAAAATAGGAACCTTTTTATAAACTCCAAGCTCTTCATAGGGAAGATCCTCTTGAATGGACCTTTTGATCAAATCCCAATAAGGTTCGATATCCCCTTCTAATGAGTTGGATTTAAAGATGAGGTTTTTCCCCGGGTGGTAGACGATGATCCCCAGGGTTTTCTCGTCCTCCTCAACGGAATCGATCAGCTCTTGAACATATTCCATCTCCCTCGGCAATGAGATCTTTTCGAGGGAAACTTTTAAGGTTCGGCCAATGCTCCTCACCTCCGCTTTCATCTTTCGAAGGAGGATGTCCCGGCGGGATAAAATATGAAAATAGCCATACCCTGATAGCACGACAATGATGATAAGAGAAAGAGAAAGAGTCAACTTTGTGCCGAGTTTCAAAGAAATTTCTCCTGATGATTCATCCGATCTGATCTACTCCACGACCTCCACTTTAATAAGATTCGTGGTGCCGGGGATGCTGATGGGCACTCCGGCGATAATGACGATCCTGTCTCCTCTTGAAGCCAGGCCTGACTTCTTTGGCATCCTCTTGGCCCTTTCCAGCATATCATCCGTATCCCTCCAGTCAGAGACAAGAAGGGGCGTGACCCCCCAGCAGAGATTGAGACTTCTGACTGTGGAGAGATGGCGGCTCAGGGCAATAATGGGCTGCCGGGGACGAAGTCTCGATACCCACCGTGCCGTGCTCCCGGATTCGGTGGGAACAACAATGGCCACGGCTTTTACCTTCTCAGACAGGAATGAGGCAGCATAGCTGATTGCCTGAGGAAGACCAGCCGCCTCCGCTATCTCCCGGCTCAAGAATTGATCGAAGGGAAACTGCTCCTCGGCCGCACAGGAAATCTTAGCCATCATCTGAACGGTTTCAACAGGAAACCGGCCAATGGCTGTCTCCTCCGAGAGCATGACCGCATCCGTCCCATCATAGATGGCGTTGACGACATCCGTCGCCTCTGCCCGTGTGGGCCGGTTCTGATCAACCATCGATCTGAGCATCTGGGTGGCAGTGATCACAGGCTTCCCCAAAACATTCGCCTTCCGGATCAACATCTTCTGGACATTGGGGACCTTTTCAATCGGAGTCTCTACGCCCAGATCGCCCCGGGCAACCATGATTCCATCCGAAGATAAAAGGATTTCATCGATCTTCTCCAGGGCCTCCTTTCTCTCGATCTTGGCAATGACCGGAAGAAGGGCCGAATTTTTTTTCAAGAATCTTTTAACTCCTTCGATATCTCCCGCATCTTTGACATAGGAGAGGCTGATCATATCCACTCCGTTTCGAATGCCGAAGAGAAGGTCTTCCCGGTCTTTCTTCGTAAAGGGAGAGACGCGAATCGTTCCGGTTGGGAAGTTGATTCCCTTGTTGGAGGTGAGTGTGCCTCCCACCATCACCCGGCACTCAATATCCTGGTCATTGCTCTTCAGGACCTGGAGTTCGATTGCTCCATCGGCAAGGAGAAGTGTGTCTCCTGACTTCACCTCCATGGGGAGGGATGGATATGTAACCGAAACCCCTTTCTCATCTCCCAAAATCCTTCGATTGGTCAGGATGAATTTCTCTCCCCGCTTTAAGCCTATTCCTCCTTCCTTCACCTTGCCGACCCGGATTTTCGGTCCGGAAAGATCCTGTAGGATGGTCACAGGCCTTTTTAACCAATCCGACAGTTTTCGGATCTCTTTGATCTTCCTTAGATGCTTCTCATGAGTCCCATGAGAAAAATTGAGCCTTGCCACATCCATGCCGGCCTTCATCAATGATTTAAGAACCCGTGAGGATTCGCTCGCCGGACCAATGGTGCAGACGATCTTCGTCTTCCGTCGTTGGACTTCAACCATTTTCCCTCTCCTTTCCCTTCTCCAAAATAAATACGGTTTCCCCTCCCAGAATGACGATGACCGAGGAATAGTAAACCCATAAGAAGAAAATGATCAGGGCGCTCAAGGAACCATAGACCATTGAGAACCTTCCAATGTTGAAGATATACCATCCGAACAACTGCTTGGCGGCCTCCCAGAACAGACTGATGAAGAAGGCGGCCTGGAGAGCCGTTTTAAAATGGATTTTTCTGTTGGGAATGATCTTATAGATTAAGAAGAACATCCAGAAGGTGAAGAGAAAGGGAAGGAGGTATTTTAAGAAGAGTCCAAAGAGGGGCCCCAGGTCCAGTGGCGCTTTAAACTGATAACGCTGAGTGTAAGTCATCAATGAAGTGAGCCCCATGCTGGCCAGGTGAGAAATTCCCGCCAGCCCGATCATCAAAAGGTCGATCGCCTTCCCAAGGAAAATTCCCCGTTCTTTTTTCACCTGAAAGATGATATTAAAGGCTGTCCTCAAGGAGCTGAAGACCCAGGTCGAGGTCCAGATCAATCCGATGATCCCCAGTATCCCGACAATTTTTCGGCTCTGAATGATCCCCAAGAGATTTTTCATAATCCTCGGATCTAAAGCAGGGGCCATCCCCTCAAGGTAACGGCGGATATGGGTCAATACCTCTTTATCGCTATAAAGGTAGGTCCCAACCAGACCCAGCAGCAGAAGGCTCAGGGGAATCAAACAGATGATGAGATTGAAGGTGATCCCTGCGGAGAGAAAAAAACCGTGGTCTCTGTCAAACTTCTTCAGGACAGCCCAGAGGAATTTGAATCTCCTCGAGATTTCTCTTTTTCGGTTCATCTATGCCTTTTCACCGTTTTCCACTTGTCTATAGGATTTTAATAGGGGTTCGAAAAGAAACCATCGAAGATATCGGCCAGAGCCTGGTTGACCATCATTTCCACCCTTTCCGGCGTCAATCTGGCCAAAGTCGCCTCCTTCTCCACCTCGACGTTTCTCGTAAAGACCTTCCCCTCTTTTTTCACTCCTAAATGGATGGCGAAGTGGACCGAAGTCTTCGCATTCGTTCGAAATGTGGCGGCCTTCCCTTCTGTCCAGAATCTCTTGATCTCGATCATCAGGACAGAATCGGCCTCGATATTCTTGAGAGACTCGGGTTTCCCGTCCCAATTTGATATAGGAACCGTCTTCACACCAGAACGGGAAAGGGTATTGGATATTGAATCCATCATCGCCTGATCCAGGGGAAAGGGATCACTTTTAAAATAGCTTAAGGGTCCCTCATGGGGGGTATGGCGACCAATGTAGAGTTGTTCGGACCGCTCGTCTTTAAAGGGGACGAGACCAAGGGTCGGGCCGACCTTCCCGGAGAGTGAAGGAAATTCTTTGACGGGTTGATATTGAACGCGAACGAGATAAGTTCCTCCCTTTGCACAACCGAACACGAAAAAGAGAATCAAAATGATTGAGAGCCAACGGTATGATTTCATGGGGCCTCCTCTTTTTTTTCATAAAAGATTAAGATATAGTTCAATTTATCAGTTAACCTCTGAAAAGTCAAAAATGGAGGCATCTCCCATTCCGCGATGACAGAATGGACTCCAGAGGTGCAGGCAGGCCAGACTCCGAAATCTTTAGGATTGCGGATCATTAGACATTTATGGGAAACTTTCATAGTCAATGAAATGAGGCTTTTATTGTTCTTGGAGCGTCTGGGGTCAATCTTTAAGCGGTGCCGCCCTAAATCTTTCTCCGCTGGCCCGCCTGCCCCTCTGGATTTGGCATTCCCATGGATTTCTATCACGGGAAAAGAGATGCTTACTTACAAATTCCTTTTGTAGACTTTTGGCCTAAAATGTTGTAAAAAATAGCTGTAAATATTCATTTTTTACATGTTCAAATCGCCGCCAAATCCGATAAAAAGGAGGGCAAATGAGATATCCGGAATACAGGCCGAGAAGATTGCGAAAGAATGGATTGCTTCGGGAGATGATTCGAGAAACCCACTTGAGGCCGGATGACTTTATCCTCCCCCTCTTCGTCCGTCCCGGCAAAGGGGTGAAAAAGCCCATCTCATCCATGCCAGGCCATTTTCAGTTATCCATCGACCTCCTGGTCAAAGAGGTGAAAGAAGCCAGGGCCCTGGGAATTCTCGGTGTGATCCTTTTTGGCATCCCCGAAAAAAAGGATGAACTGGGTTCGGAAGCCTATTCCAAGGATGGGATCATCCAGAGGGCGGTGAGGCAGATCAAAGAGAAGGTGGACGGAATTCTGGTCATCACCGATGTCTGTCTCTGTGAATATACCAGCCACGGTCATTGCGGTGTGGTAAGGGATGGCCGGATTCTCAACGATGAAACGCTCGAACTTCTCAGCCGTCAGGCCCTCTCTCATGCTGAGGCGGGCGCGGACATCGTTGGCCCTTCGGATATGATGGATGGAAGAGTGGGAGCCATTCGAAAGATCCTTGACGAGAATCAATTTGAAGAGACTCCCATCCTCTCTTATGCGGCTAAGTATGCCTCCGGTTTTTATGGGCCTTTCCGTGTGGCTGCAGAATCAAAACCCCTGTTCGGCGACCGAAAATCCTACCAGATGGATCCCGCCAATGGAGATGAGGCTCTGAGAGAGGTTCAACTCGACATCGAGGAAGGAGCGGATATGGTCATGGTCAAACCCGCCCTTCCCTATCTGGATATTATCTTTAGGGTTAAACAAACCTTTAACATCCCGGTGGCCGCTTACAATGTGAGCGGCGAATTCGCAATGGTCAAGGCGGCCTCGAAACTGGGCTGGGTCGATGGAGATCAGGTGATGATGGAATCTCTTATCGCCATTAAGAGAGCAGGAGCGGACTTGATTCTCACTTATTTTGCCAAAGAAGCTGCCCAAAAAATAGAGAGTGGAAAGTAGAGAGTGGATTTTTAAATTGTAATCCAAAAAGGGAGGGTATGATATGGCGAAAATGTATGAGAACCTGGACGCGTGGAAAGAGGCAACAAACTTAGCGGTTCGTATTTACGAAATAACTAAAAGCTATCCTAAGGAAGAAATTTTCGGAATAACTTCTCAGCTTCGAAGAGCGGCCATTTCCATTTCCAGTAATTTAGCTGAAGGGGCGGCGAGGAAATCTAAAAAAGATTTTAAGCAGTTCGTTCATATAGCTTCTGGTTCACTGAACGAAGTTGACAGTCTGTTATATATTATAGTGAACGTATTAAATAAAGTGACATAATGACGTTATCTTTTTGGGTTTC
>JASEHH010000225.1 GCA_030017685.1 Thermodesulfobacteriota bacterium
TCGATCTCAGAACGATCTCGCCCATGGATGTGGATGCGATCATCACCTCGATTCGAAAAACAGGAAGAGCGGTCGTCGTCCACGAGGCGCCAAAGACCTGTGGCCTGGGCGCGGAGATCATTGCCCTGATCAACGAAAAGGGCTTTCTCTCACTTCAGGCGCCTATTGAGAGAGTGACGGGATTCGATATCCCTGTGCCCTTGTTGAAATCGGAACATTACTATCTTCCCAATCCCAAGAGAATTGTGACGGCGGTGAAAAAGGTGATGAACTTTTAACAAATCCAGGTTAAGGCTAAGGTTGAGGTTGAGCAGAACATAGATTTTTTCTTAGCCTGAACCTGAGTCTTAACCTCAACCTTAATCTTTGGGGTACGACATGGCTTTCGAATTCAAATTTCCCGATATCGGAGAGGGATTAACAGAAGGAGAGATTGTTCGCTGGCTGGTCAAAGAAGGGGATGAGGTTAAAGAAGGCCAGCCTCTTGTTGAGGTGGAAACCGACAAGGCCCTTGCCGAGATCCCTTCTCCAGCAACCGGAGTGGTACTCAAAATACTTGCTAAAGAAAAAGAGATCATCAAGGTAGGTCAGGTGATTGTCATCATCGGAGAGAAAGGAGAAGCATGGGCCGCTCCACCTCCAAGACCCAGATCAGTCGGGGTCGTGGGTGAATTGGAGGAGGCCCCTGAAGAAGCCCCATCCGTAACCGTTACGGCCGAACCGGTTAAAACAGTCCTGGTCAGCGAACATGCGCTTGCCACTCCTGCTGTTCGAGCTCTGGCAAAGGAACTGGGGGTTGATATTAATCAAGTGAAAGGGAGCGGGCCTGAGGGGCGGGTTCTGGAAAAGGATGTTCGCCAATTCGCCGATGCCAAGGGAAAACCTCCGGAGCCGGAAAAGAAAGTTACAAAAGTGAAGAAGTATGACCTTTACGGCTATGTGGATCGAATTCCGTTAAGAGGGGTTCGGCGCACCATTGCCAAGGCTATGGTCAAATCAAAATATACGGCACCTCATGTGACTGCCATGGACGAGGCTGATGTGACGGAATTGTGGAAGATCAGGGAGAAAGAAAAGAAAGCAGCAGAGAAAAAAGGGATTAAACTGACTATCCTTCCTTTCATCATCAAAGCCGTGATCGCAGGTTTGAGTGAGCATCCCTATCTCAATGCCACTTTGGATGATGAAAATGAAGAGATCATCCTGAAAAAGTATTTTAACATTGGGGTTGCCACCGATACTCCTGAAGGACTGATGGTTCCTGTAGTGAAAAATGCAAAGGATAAGTCCATCCTCCAGATAGCGCAAGAGTTAACCCAGTTGGTTGAGAAGGCAAGGAACCGAACGATTGATCTCGCCGACTTGAAAGGGGGAACCTTTACCATCTCCAACTATGGGGCATTAGGAGGAATTTATGCGACCCCGATCATTAACTACCCCGAAGTGGCGATCCTGGGTGTCGGAAAAATCAGAGAGATGCCCGTTGTGAGAAATGGGAAGTTAGTGGTTCGAAAAATTCTCAGCCTGGCCCTCTCCTTCGATCACCGGGTGGTTGATGGGGCGGAGGGGGCACGATTCCTCAACACCGTTATTGCCCGTCTCGAAGACCCTGACATGATTCTGCTGGAGACCTAAAGTGTTCCAACTGATCAGGTGGCAGGACTTCTTCCTTACTACTCCCCTTGTTGTTCAATTTTCAATTATTGAAGGACCTTGAAATTGAGGCTCGTCAGTATCTGATCGCCATCTCTTGCTTCGGCCTTCCAGTTTCCAATGTGTTGCGGCCGGAAGGTCAAATAACTGTAGACTGACCATGAAGGAGGCTTAACATCGATTTCCATTCGATGGTACTCCTTCCCTTCCAATAGCCAGACATGGGCGATCTTTCCTGTCCTGGGAGTCCTGATTCTTGTGAAGAAGTAACCCCTTTGATTGTTTGAAGTAAATTCCGAAGAATTCCCTGTGAGGAACTGTTGGTCACTCTCTTTCTCGATACCTGTTCCCAGCCCTGCCTCAAGAATTTCGAAAACAGGGACTGAGTGCACTTCCACTTTCTTGCTTTCTAACTTTTCCACCTCTGGAATCTCCTTCGGTTGGGCCAAATCATTGGTCTGCCTCTCCTCCTCTCGCTGAATTGCAGTGGCGGGTAATACAGAGAAGAGTATGGAAGTGGTGGGCTTCTCTTCTGTGGGATCGTGAATAAGGTAGGCGATGAAGAGTGATGTGAAGAGAAGGATTATGATGATGAGAGAAGAGGGCAAGAATGGTCTGATGCTCTTTTTCGGAGGTGAGGCCTCTATAGGCAATGGAAGAGGCTCCGGCGGAAGAAGGCTTTTCAGATAATTTTCATATAGGAGGAGAATATCTTTCTCATCAAGGGAAAGATATCTGGCGTAGACCTTCAAATATCCTTTGACATAAAGAGGAGGAGGAAGAAGTTCATATCTGTCTTTTTCGATGGCCTCGAGATGGTGTTCCTTTATTTTGGTGAATGAACAGATTTTCTCCAG
>JASEHH010000224.1 GCA_030017685.1 Thermodesulfobacteriota bacterium
CGAACTTTATATATTGAACAGGAAGATTTTATGGAGAATCCGCCCAAGAAGTTTTACCGGCTGGCTCCCGGCAGGGAAGTCCGTCTACGTTATGGATATTTTATAAAATGTGTGAGTGTGCTGAAAGATCCGAACACCGGCGAGGTGGTGGAGATCCATTGCACCTATGACCCGGAGACGCGAAGCGGGTTTGCTCCGGATGGCCGTAAGGTCGATGCAACCATCCATTGGGTATCGGCTGACCATTCGGTTCCTGGGGAAGTGCGGCTTTATGACCGGCTTTTCAGTGTCGCCAATCCATTGGGTGAAGACGATGATTTTACGAAATATCTGAACCCGAAATCGTTCGAAAGGATTGATTCATGCCGATTGGAGTCGAGCTTGAAAAGTGCGGGACCGGGAAGCCGATACCAGTTTGAAAGGCTCGGTTATTTCTGTATGGATCTAAAAGACTCTATTCCTGGAAGGCCTGCCTTCAACCGCGTTGTGACCCTTCGTGACTCCTGGGCCAAAATGACCGGGTAAGGGGGAAAAGTAGGGACAGCGCTCATTTATCAATACCGTATTACCGATGCCTGGCACCAGGACTAAAAAAAGGGGCTGGCCAATTGAGCCAGACCCTTTTTGATTCTATGGCTGGGGGACCAGGATTTGAACCTAGATTCACGGAGTCAGAGTCCGTTGTCCTACCATTGAACGATCCCCCAATTTTAGTTCGAAGTTTGCCTGCCTGCACGAAGCCCGCCTCCAGAAGCCTTGCGGAGGGCAGGCGTTTCGGCGAAGGCAGGGAGTGGGTAGTTCGGAGTTAACATCTAAAATATATCATCAAAAAATCAATTGATCAACCTCGAAGGATTTTATTTTTAAGTATATCCAATATATTGTCCATAGAGAGTTCTTCCTGGGATTTGTCTTCCATATTTCTCAGGACCACCCTGCCCTTTTCCAATTCTTCCTCGCCCAGGATGAGGACATATCGAGCTTTCAATTTGTCCGCCCGCCTCATCTGGCTCTTCAGGCTTTTTCCCTCGTAGTCAAATTCAGCCCGGATCCCTTCGACGTGGAGCTGATTAGCCAGCCGGTAGGCCTCCTTATGAGTCTCCTTGCCGGGGGCGGCGATGAAGAGATCGGGATGCCGGATAAATTCCTTATCTTTTGGCAGCAGGGAAATCAGTCTCTCCATACCGATGGCAAACCCGATTCCTGGAACATCAAGCCCCCCGATCTCCTGGAAGAGGTTGTCGTACCGCCCACCTCCGGTGACGGCGTTCTGGGAGCCGAGGTCATAGGAGACGACCTCAAAAGCGGTCCGGGTGTAATAATCCAGTCCCCTGACCATCCTGGGGTTTAGAATGTAATCGAGTCCTGCCATTCCGAGATATTCTTTAACCCTGTTGAAATGGACGTCGCATTCATCACAAATGAAGTCAATCACTTTCGGGGCATCTGCTATCGCCTCCTGGCAGGTCTGGACTTTGCAATCGAAGATCCTGAGGGGGTTGGCCTGAAGCCTTCTCTGGCAATCTTCGCACAGTCGAAATGATTTTTCCGTCAAATAGGTTTTCAAACCGTCCCGATACCGGGGCCGGCAATCACGACAGCCCAGGGAATTAATCTGAAGCTCAAGTTTTTCGAGTCCCACCCTTTTCAGAAAATGGATGAGCATGAGGATGACTTCAGCATCCACCATGGGATTTCCCACGCCGAAGACCTCAGCATCGATCTGATAGAACTGGCGGTAGCGGCCTTTCTGGGGCCTTTCATACCGGAACATCGGACCGATACAATAGAGTTTTGCTACAGGGTCGAAGGTGTAGAGTTTATGTTCTAAATAGGCTCTGGCCATTGAGGCTGTGGCTTCGGGACGGAGAGTCAGGGAGTTACCGCTTTTGTCAATAAAGGAATACATCTCCTTCTCAACGATGTCAGTAGCCTCGCCGATGCCTCGGGAGAAAAGCTCTGTCCGTTCGGCGATAGGAATTCGAATCTCTGAGAAACCAAACCCTTCAAATACCTCCCGGGCTGTCTTTTCAACAAACTGCCACTTTCCGATCTCATCAGGAAGGATGTCGTTGAAACCCCGAATGGCTTTTATCTCCATAGAATGATTCCTCAGTGTTCGTAATTTAGCCCATCCCTTCTGAAAAGTCAAAATTGGAAGTATCTCCAATTCCGAGACGCCAGGATGGACCCAGAGGGGCAGGCAGACCAGACTCCGAAATCTTTAGGACTGCGGATTATTAGAAGTTTAAGGGAAACTATCGTCGTCAATGAAAATGAGGTTTTTATTGGTTTGGGAGCGTCCGGAGTTAATCCTTAAGCGGTGCCGCCCTAAATCTTTCTCCGCTGGCCCGCCCGCCCCTCTTGGGTCAGAATCCCCATGGATTTCTATTGTGGGGGAAAAGATGCTTATATTAAAAATGAAACGGTTGATTGTTGGGAGAAAATAAGATAATTATGGTTCATGACGAATTATTGTGAAGGTTAATTGTAAAAATAAAAGCATCTGG
>JASEHH010000091.1 GCA_030017685.1 Thermodesulfobacteriota bacterium
CCGGCCGGGACCACATCGAGATGGCCATTGAAGATGAGCCTTCGGCCTCCCTTTCCCCATCTTCTTTCGGCAATGATATTCGATCTTCCCTTCGGAGAGATATAAGTTCTGACTTGAAATCCCATCTTGGATAGAATGGGTTTTAAAAAGGTAAAGGCCTTCTTTTCATTCCCGGGAGGATTCTCCGTAGGGATCTGAATGAGCCGGCTGGTTAAATCTACCAGATCTTTCTTTTTTAGGAAGTGTTCTAATTTCATAGCTATTAATTTTACAGTGAAAAGGGAAGGAAGGCAATGAAAAATTCACGTTGACATTTTTGATGTGGATGGGTAAAAATAGTCTTGTTCCTGAAAAGGAAACGATGAAGGCAAGAAGGAGGTGAAGGATTCAGTTAAAAACCTATCGATATTTTGAAAGGAGGGAAAATTTTATGAGAATTAAAAAATTAGGAGTATTGTCTTTTGTCGTTATCTTGTCCCTTTTAATCTTTTTACCCAATCTCTCTTTTGCTCAGAAAGAGGTGAAGATCGGCGTGATCCTTCCCCTTTCCGGTCCTCTGGCCCCCATTGGCAAGAGCTTGAAGGATGGGGCAGAACTGGGTGCCGATATTGTCAACACGAAATACCCCGGCATTGGAATTTCGATTGCTGAATGGGAAGGGATTCCGGGTTTAGGCGGAGCCAAGATCAAACTCATCTTTGCAGACTCCCGCGGAGATCCGGCCTGGGGAGCGGAACAGGCAAAGAGACTGATCGAAGACGAAAAGGTCGTTGGCCTTCTCGGCGCCTACCAGAGTTCCGTGACGAAGACGGCCTCTGTGGAGGCGGAGCGGGCGGGCATCCCCTTTGTCAATCCGGATTCCACCTCTCCTGAACTGAGCAAGAGAGGGTTTAAGTGGTTCTGGAGGGTCACCCCCCATGAGACCTGGTTTACGAGGGATCTGTTCGATTTCCTGGATGGCCTTGTGGCAGGGAAGGCACCTGGCGTAAAAGCGGTTTCCAAAAGCGAACTTGAACCCCTGGCCGTGGCAGCCGAGAATACGGAATGGGGAGCTGCGTCTTTAACAGAAATTGAAAAGTTCGCCAAAGAAAGGGGATGGAAAATTGCCGAGGGGTTTAAGTATGCGCACAAGGCTACAGACCTGACCAGTGAGGCGCGGAAACTCACCGCATCCAAAGCCCCCACGTATCTCTTTGCATCTTATGTAGCAGATGCGATCCTCTTCGTTAAAGCGATGAAGGAGATGAAGGCGACACCGCGTCTGATCTGGGGGCAGAATGCCGGATTCATCGCCCCAGATTTCTGGAAGACTCTGGGAGGAGATGTGAACGGAATTGTGAGCCGGGACGTTTTCGCGGCTGTCCTTGGAAAGGTGAAACCGGAGGCTGACCGGATTAACAAAATTTATAAAGAACGGAGTGGCTTCGACTTTGACGGAAGTTCGGCACGAGATTTCATCGGAGTTCAGGTCTGGGCGCATGCCCTTGACAAGGCCAAATCTACCGATCCAAAGGCGCTTCAGAAGGCCCTCAATGAGCTTCATATCCCCGGAAAAGAGTTGATCATGCCCTGGAAGGGTGTGAAGTTTGGTTCTCCTTTCCCGGGAGACACCAACCAGAATGAACTGGGAAGCGGAATCATCATTCAGTATCAGGGATATCCGGACGGAAAGCCGGAGATCGTTTTCCCCTTTGAGATGGCCACAAGCAAGTTGATCTACCCCTTCCCGGGGTGGAAGTAAAGCATAAGTAATCAGTAATCAGTGGTTAGTAGTCAGCGATTAGGAAAAAATCTAAAAGCTGACTGCTAACCGCTGAAGGCTTTGTACAAGAAAGAAATGAAATGGAATTGGCCGTTCAACTGATCGTTTACGGCATTTTGATGGGCCTGGTCTTTTCCTTAATCGCTCTGGGCCTCTCCCTCATCTTCGGGGTGATGAACATCGTCAATTTCGCCCATGGCGAATTCATGATGGTGGGAATGTATATTGCCTACCTCCTCTCCACCTTTCTGCCTCTCGATCCCCTCCTCTCCCTGCCTTTTGCCGCGGGAGCAGGATATTTATTAGGCGTCGTGAGTTACCGCCTCCTCATCCATCATATCCTCCGGGGCCCGATGGTGGCCCAGCTCTTCGGAACGTTTGGCTTAATGCTCTTTCTCCGCTATCTCGCCATGTATATTTTTACTCCGGACGTGAGGTCTGTAAAACAGGGAATTCTTGTAGGAAAGACGCTCTCCATGGGGTGGATTAACGTTGATGCGAGCAAGGTCTTTTCGGCAGGGGTCTGCGTTCTCGCCTTTGCCGCAGTCTACTGGATGATCTACCGGACGAAACTGGGGAGGGCGTTGAGGGCAACCTCCATCGATTCCGAGGCAGCAAAGTATATGGGGATCGACACCAAAGGCATGAATGCCCTTGCCTGGGGAATCGGAGGAGCCACCGTCGCCTTAGCCGGCGCGCTTCTGGCTCACTTCTATTATGTTACGCCAACGGTGGGGATGCTCTTCACGCTGATTGCTTTTGCCACAGTTGCCCTGGGTGGATTTGGAAGCATTGTGGGAGCCTTTATCGCAGGAGTCCTGATCGGTTTGATCATGGTCGTCAGCGGACAATTTGTGAGCGAACTGAAGTTCTCATTCATCTATATTGTCTATTTTCTGGTAGTGGTCTTCAGACCTCGAGGCCTCTTCGGGTGGTGAGATGCGGCAGTTATTTATAGACATTTTCTTCTTTGGAGACCGGCCCCATTTCGAAAGAATCGGATTTCTCATCTTTATCATCATCGTCCTGGTCTTCCCCTGGATGGTCACCTCTGCCTATGGCAGGGCGGTGATGATCAAGTTTCTCCTCTTTGCCCTCTTCGGCCTGGGCTGGAATCTCATCGGCGGCTATGGAGGCCAGGTCGACCTGGGGCAGGCGAAGAATGTCGGTTTCGGAGCCTATGCCACGGCGTTGATGATGGTCTGGTGGAAGACCCCATTCTGGATCACCGTCATTCCAGGGATTGTGATTGCCGCTGCCGAATCCTTTGCTGTGGCCTATCCCATGTTTCGGTTGAAGGGACATTACTTCGCCATTGCCACTCTCTGCGTGGCTCTGGTCTGGAAAGAGCTCTTCATTTTCTGGGACTGGACAGGAGGCGCCCGGGGGGTGGAGATACCGATCCGATCCGGTGCTGATTTCGTCTATATGCAGTTTAACTCACCCATCTATTACCATTACTTCATCCTTTTCCTCTTCCTCCTCCAGTTTTTCTTCGTGAACTGGTTCAGAAAATCGAAACTGGGCTATGAGGTTCAGGCGGTCAGGGACAATGAAGATGCGGCCGCAAGTCTCGGGATCAATGTCTACCGCACAAAGGTGATCAACTACACTATCGCTGGCGGCCTGGGAGCCCTCGGCGGAAGCTTCATGGCGGTCTACTATCTCTACATCGATCCCGACGCTGTGATGCCCCTGGATCTGTCCATCCTGATTGCAATGACCGTGATGGTGGGAGGAGCGGGTTCGATCTGGGGGCCCATCATCGGAGCGGCCATTCTCATTCCTCTCGATATGTACCTGGGGGCCTGGCTGGGAGCACAGAAGCGTCTGGGCATCGATTTTATGATTTACGCTATGATCATGATGGTGATTGCGGCCAAAGAGCCGAAGGGGGTCTGGGGAATTATCGAGCGGGTGAGGAAAAAAGGGGCAAGGTAAAGCGATGATGCTGGAGGTGAAGAATCTTGTAAAGGAGTTCGGCGGTCTGGTGGCCAACGGAGATATCTCCTTTGAACTTCGACGGGGAGAAATTCTGGGCCTGATCGGTCCGAACGGCGCCGGCAAGTCAACCCTCTTCAACTGCATTGCCGGTTATTATAAACCCACCGGCGGAAATATCTTGTTTGAAGGAAAAGATATAACAGGCTGGCCCCCGCACCAGGTCACACGGGAGGGAATCGCCAGGACCTTTCAGGGAATGAAGATCATGCCCAATCTGACCGTTGAAGAGAATGTGATGATCGGAGCCTTCTGTCGAACCGGCAATCGGCAGATCGCACGGAAAGAGGCATGGGAGATTTTAGATCTGATGGGTCTCACCGGAGAGGCGGAAGCCCTTCCTGCAGGACTCCCTATCGCGGTTCAGAAGAGGATTGAACTGGCACGGGCCATTGCCACGAGACCAAGACTCCTGATGCTCGACGAGATGGCAGCCGGTCTCAATCCCCTCGA
The DNA here is from genome assembly GCA_030017685.1 of Thermodesulfobacteriota bacterium. Lineage (GTDB taxonomy): Bacteria > Desulfobacterota > BSN033 > BSN033 > UBA1163 > RBG-16-49-23. The sequence goes on from JASEHH010000091.1 coordinate 4,217, forward strand.
GACCAAAGAGATCATTCAGACCCTGCAGAGGATCAAAGAGGAGAAGAAATTAACCCTCTTTCTTACGGAGCATGTGATGGAGTTTATCATGACCGTCTCCGAGAGGGTGATCGTCATGGCCGCAGGAAAGAAGATCGCAGAGGGATCGCCTGTCGAGGTGGCCCGACAGGAGAAGGTGATCGAGGCCTACCTCGGGGAGAGATATGCTAAGGGTAGATAAGATTAAGGTCCATTATGAAGGGATTCCAGCCCTCCATGAGGTCACCCTGGAGGTCAACCAGGGAGAACTGGTGGCCATGGTGGGCGCCAATGGTGCGGGGAAAAGCACTGCCCTCAAGGCCATCGTTGGAGCCGTCAGTCCGGTATCCGGGAACATCCTCTTCAATGGAAAGGACATCACCCGCGAGGAAACGGCAAAAATTGTAAGACTGGGCGTGGTCTATGTGCCCGAGTCAAGGCGTATCTTCGGCCCCTTAACCGTGGAGGAGAATCTTCTGTTAGGGGCTTTTACAGCCGATTCGGAAGAAGAGGTCAGAGGACATCTAAATCATGTCTACAGGCTCTTCCCGAGACTGAAAGAACGCTTCCGACAGAAAGGAGAGACCCTGAGCGGCGGAGAGCAGCAGATGCTGGCTATTGGCAGGGGGTTGATGATTCGTCCGAAGCTGCTTATGCTCGATGAGCCCTCCCTTGGCCTCATGCCGAAACTCGTGACCGAGCTCTTTAAGACGATCTCCCTGCTGAAAGAAGAGGGCTATACCATCCTTCTCGTCGAGCAGAATGTCCGGGAGGCCCTGGAGATAGCAGACCGGGGATATATCCTGCAGACCGGTCGAACCATCCACTCCGGCAAGGGAGCAGAACTACTCGAGTCCGATATCGTCAAAAAAGCCTTCCTGGGCTTGTAACCTCCCATCGTTTACTGCGTTTAACAAAATAGCCGAATCTAACCTTTCTCTCTTGAGACCGACGACTCCTTGACTTTTAAACTGCCCGCTATAGAATGTGTTTAAACACAAACATGAAGGAGGGAACGACTATGGCAAAGGCGAGAAAAGTAAAGGAGATCGGTTTTACCATGCCCAATAAAGTTGGGTTGCTTTCAGAGGTGACCACAGCCATTGCTGGAGCAAAGGTGAATATCACTGCGATATGCGCGTATGGAATGGAAGAGAGCGCCTATTTTATGCTGGCCACGAACAGCAATGCAAAAGCGAAGAAATCCCTTGCCCCTTTAGGCGTGCCAATTGAAGAAAAGGATGTGGTCGAGGTGGAGGTGCCGGACAAACCAGGAGAGTTACAGAAAGTTGCAAAGAAAATCGCCGATGCAGGTATTGATATCGAATACATGTACGCAACTGCCAGTTCAGGCAAAAAAGAGACCTGCATTTTTATGACATCCGATAATGCGAAGGCAATCAAGGTAATCAATAAATAGATGGAAATGTATTTATTAACAGTCTCAGAATAGAATTGACATAAGCATTGGAAAATCTCCCCTCCCCCTCTTTGCCAAAGAGGGGGAATTCCTCCCTTAGGCAAAGCCTGCCTGCCGGTAGACAGGGGAGGTTAGGAGGGATTTTACAAATCGATGTCGTTACTATTTTGAGATCATTAATATGTCTATCCATGAAGGGAGAAAGAACATGATCAGTGTTATTGCGTCGATTCGTGTGAAGGCAGGAAGACGTTCAGAGTTTCTTCAAATATTTAAGGCCAATGTCCCCAAGGTCAGGGAAGAAAAGGGATGTGTCGAATATTTTCCGACGGTCGATGTTGATTCCGGCTTACCCCCACAGGCTCTGGACGAAAATATGGTCACGATTATCGAGAAGTGGGAGAGTCTGGAAGCGCTTCGCGATCATCTCACTGCGCCTCATATGCTGGCCTACAAGGGGAAGATCAAGGAAATCGTCGAGGATCTCTCCCTCAAAGTCCTACAGGAAGCCTGAATTGAAGGGTATGTTCTTTGTTATCATTTCGGCGATCGCTTTCGGGGCCATCGCGATTTTTGCAAAGACGGCTTACAGCGCAGGGTCAGACCCAATCAGCGTGCTCTTCTTCCGGTTTTCGATTGCTTCCCTGGTCATGATTCCATGGATGATCTTCAGGAACATCCCCTTGCCCCGGGGACGATTCCTCCTCGGCCTGATATTGATGGGAGGGATCGGGTACGTTAGTATCTCGTTCTGCTATTTCACGGCGCTGACCATGGCCTCGGCAGGTTTGGTGGCCATTCTGCTCTATCTTTATCCGGCAGTGGTAACCATTTTTTCAGTTCTTTTGTTTAAAGAACGAATGACCGGACTCAAACTCCTTGCCCTCCTTCTTGCAATAACCGGCACTGTCCTGACCATCGGGCCTGGAGGCGGTGGGCAGCTCCTCGGCATCCTGTTAGCTATGACCGCACCGTTCATCTATGCCGCCTACATCCTTGTCGGGAGCAGAATCCTGAGACAGGTGCCGGTTCTGTCCTCATCCATCGTGGTGATGATCTCCGCCAGCCTGGTATTTGGCGGGGCGGTCGCGGTGCAGGGTCTCAACCTTCCCCATACATGGCTCGGTTGGGGAGGGATATTGGGCATTGCCCTTCTATCCACAGTCATAGCTATCATAGCCTTTTTCGCAGGCCTTGAGCGAGTGGGTCCCACGAATGCTTCAGTCCTCTCGACCTTTGAACCTGTCACAACGGTAATTCTTGCTTTTCTCTTTCTCGGAGAAGAGATCGGACCGATGAGAGTGATGGGGGGCATTCTTATTCTCGTCGCCGTGATCCTATTGGCAAAAAGTGAATACAGGATGAATGATTAAAAGGGCTTCCTATGACGAACCTGGATAAATCGAAATGTGCCATCGATGATAAATCCTTTGCCTGGAGGTAAAATTGGTGTTAAAGTGGGGATGTGACCCCACACATAAAACTTTGGTAAAATGAGAGATCTCACCCAACTCAGCCCCAAACAGATCCGAAACCTCATCCGGAAAGGAAAATGGGACAAACCCACCGCAGGACTGGCGATGGGATATGCCCAGGCTAACCTCGTCATCCTTCCCGAGAGATATGCGTTTGACTTCCTTCTCTTCTGCCAGAGAAATCCGAAACCCTGCCCACTGCTTGAGGTCTTGGAACCAGGGAAATTTCGGACAGAATTTTTATCCACCGATGCCGATATCCGGACGGACATCCCCCGTTACAATATCTATCAAAAAGGCAAGTTGGAAGCCACCGTCAAAGAGATCAAAAGAATTTGGAAGTCTGATTTCATGATCTTTCTTCTGGGGTGCAGTTTTTCTTTTGAAGAGGCATTGCTCCGGGCGAACATTCCTGTCCGGCATATCGAAGAGAAGAAGAATGTTCCGATGTTTATCTCTAACATCCCTTGCAAATCTGCCGGTCTTTTTCATGGACCCATGGTCGTCACGATGAGACCCATTCCTCCGGACAAGGTGAGCCGGGCAGTTCAGATCACCTCCCGTTATGTCTCGGTCCATGGCGCTCCTGTCCATATTGGTAACCCTTCAAAGATTGGGATTAAAAATCTCAGGAAACCGGACTTTGGAGATCCGGTGACAATTAAAAAGGATGAGATTCCGGTCTTCTGGGCATGCGGTGTCACGCCGCAGGCCGTTGTGATGAAGGCCAAACCCGATCTCTGCATCACCCACACCCCCGGTCATATGTTTATCTCGGATCTGCTCAATGAAGAATTAGCCAGCCTTTGATTATTCAAAAATGTATTCACCCTCCCCCTTGCCCCCTCCCGTCGAGGGAGTGGGAATTAAAATTTCTATGTCCTGCCAAGGGAGAGGGAAAGAGAAATCAATCCTTTATTCCCTCTGATGTATCAGTTATAATCTTCGCCAAACTCTGGTCTCTTTCAGAAAAATAATTACAGGGAGGAGTCTTTAATGGATAAGAACGAAATCTATGAGAGGCATAAAAAATATTTAGCCCCCTGTGTGAGCCATTACTATCAGGAGCCTGTGATTTTTGATCGAGGCAAGGGAAAGTATCTCTATGACATCGACGGGAAGGAGTATCTCGATTTCTTCGGGGGGATCGTCACGATCAGCGTGGGCCATTGTGACGAGGAGATCACAGAAAAGACCTGTGAGCAGATGAGGAGGCTTCAGCATACCTCAACCCTTTATCCCACCCTTCCCGCCATCTCCCTTGCGGAGAAACTGGCGCAGATCACTCCGGGGAGATTGCAGAAGTCCTTCTTCACCAGCAGTGGGACCGAGGCCGTTGAGACCGCTGTCCTCATCGCCCAGCTTTATACGAAAAGCAATGAAGTCATTGCCCTTCGCCATTGCTACAGCGGATCGTCCCTTCTGGCGATGAACATTACCGGACATCAGAAATGGCGTCTTGGAGGAAGCTCCGTCCCGGGGATCAAACATGCCCATAATGCCTACTGCTTTCGATGCGCCTTTGGAAGGGAGTATCCCGATTGCGATCTTGAATGTGCGAAGGATGTAAAGGAATTGATCGAGACTACGACCTCGGGCCAGCCTGCCGCCTTCATCGCCGAACCCATTCAAGGTGTCGGAGGGTTCATCACTCCGCCAAAGGAATATTTCAGAGAGGTCGCCTCCATTGTAAAAAGTTGCGGAGGACTCTTCATCTGTGATGAGGTTCAAACGGGCTGGGGAAGAACAGGGGGGAGGATGTTCGGGATCGAACACTGGGGGGTGGAGCCGGATATCATGGTCATGGCAAAGGGGGCGGCCAATGGCTCTCCTGTTGGGATCACCATTGCTACGCCAGAGGTGGCTGATGGACTTAAAGGTTCTCACCTCTCCACCTTTGGCGGAAATCCTGTGACTGCCACGACGGTCTTAGCCACGATCGATGCCATTGAGAAGAGGGGACTGGTTCAGAACGCCGAGCAGATGGGTTATTTCTTAAGAGACCGATTGGAAGGGTTGAAAGAGAAGTTCCAGATCATCGGTGAGGTTCGCGGGATGGGGTTGATTCAGGGGATGGAGATCGTCAAGGAGGGAAAGGAGCCGGCTCCTGATTTTGTCAATGAGATCTTTGAAGGGACAAAAAAAGAAGGGCTTCTCATTGGACGGGGCGGCCTTTATGGGAATGTCATACGGATCACACCGCCGCTGACGATTGAGAAGGGCGAAATTATTAAGGCGGTCCAGGTTCTGGACCGGGTTTTTGAGAAGGTTTCTTCCTTTGGAGCGGTTTGACAATTGGAGGGTATTTGGATAGTATTTTTAAAATATGGAATTCCAGGGTTCAAGTCCCCGGTTCGCCCCCAATAAATGAGGGCGCTACTTTAAAACAGAGGAGGAAGAAGAGATGAGGAGATTTTTATTTTTAGGTTCGGCGTTTTTAACCATTTTCCTATTGGCCACCCTCTCCTATGCCCAACCCAAGCCGGTCTCCGGAGGTTCTCTTACCATCGCCCAGGGTGTTGAGCCTCCTGGATTGGACCCCACTACAGCCACATCCGCAGCCATTCCCAGGGTTGTCTATGGAAATGTCCTGGAGGGCTTGGTCAGGATCGATCGGGATGGAAAGATTATTCCCGCCCTGGCGAGGGAATATAAGATCTCCAAAGATGGAAAGGAATATACCTTCATCCTTAAAAAGGGCGTCAAATTCCACGATGGGAAACCTTTTGATGCGGAGGATGTGAAGTTCACCTTTGAGAGATTGATGGATCCGAAAACGAACATTCCGAACATCAAATATTATCGGGACATTGAATCAGTAGAGGTTGCGGACAGCCACACCGTGAAGTTCAAATTGAAGAATATCAACTCCATGTTTCTCTTCAACCTGGCCAGGCCCGACTCCATCATCATCAACAAACAGACAGCGGACAGGCTGAAGACCGCACCGGTGGGGACAGGACCATTTAAACTTGTGGAATGGGTTCGGGGAGACCGGGTCATCCTTGCAAAATTTGAGGAGTATCATCAGAAGGGGTTTCCTTATCTTGATAAAGTCACTTTCAAATTCATCGGAGATCCGAGCGCCCAGATTGCCAGCCTCAAGGCGGGGGATGTTGATGTGATCGGTTACGACGTGAGTCCGGAGAATGCACTCCTTCTTGAGAAGGACCCGAAGTTCAAGGTTCTCAACGGCTATACAACCACAGAGGTCATTCTCTCGACCAACCAAACGAGGAAGCCTTTCGATGATGTGCGTGTCCGCAGGGCCATGGTCCATGCCATTGACCGGTCGGCCCTGATAAAAGGAGCCATGTCCGGTTATGGAACGCCAATCGGAAGCCACATGGATCCCGGCAATCCTTACTACATCGATCTCACATCGGCCTATCCCTACAATCCTACGAAAGCCAAACAGCTTCTCGCAGAGGCGGGTTATCCGAACGGGTTTGAGGCTGTGATTAAACTGCCCGAACGGTTTGCCTATGCGAAGCGAAGCGGAGAGATCATTACCGATATGCTCTCGCAGGTGGGAATCCGATTGAAGATCGAATTGACGGAATGGGGACAGTGGATTGACCGGGTCTTCAAGAATGCGGATTTTGATCTCACGGTGATTGGTCACTCGGAGCCGTTCGACATCGACATCTATGCCAATCCGAAATATTACTTCCGTTACGACAACCCGAAATTCCAGGAGACGCTTAAAAAGGCGGAGATGGAGCCTGATCCGAAACTGAGGAGAGATCTCTATGTCGCCCTTCAGAAGATGATTACCGAGGATGCGGTCAACGGGTTCTTATTCGTAATGCCCAGTCTTCCCACAATGAAGAAAGAGGTGATGAACTGGTGGAAGGACTATCCCATGACCGCTCAGGATGTAATGGAGGTGTGGATACAGAAATAGATGAAATTCGAAATCCGAAGCACGAAATTCGAAACAAGCACGAATATTCAAATATTTAATTTTCCAAAGAGGTTAAATTTGAAATTAGAATTTGTTTCGGATTTCGATATTCGAATTTCGGATTTATAATATACTGATGGGCCTGAGGTATTCCTTTTAAGACTTCAGGCCTTTTCTTTCAAAGATGATAACTTATTTACTCAAACGGACCCTCATCCTCTTTCTGACGCTCCTTCTTGTCTCGATCGCCATCTTTGCTGTCCTCATGGTCATCCCGGGCGATCCGGCCCAGATCATTTTGGGCATCCACGCCACACCTGAGACGCTCCGGAATTTAAGACATCAAATGGGACTGGATCGTCCCGTGACCATCCAGTATCTTCACTACATGAAAAATCTGGCCCTTGGAGACCTGGGTCGATCCATCACCTATGATGTTTCGATCACTTCGCTCATCATCTCACGGCTTCAGGTCACCATTCCGTTGGCGATCCTCTCATTGATCTTCGCTGTTTCGATCTCCATTCCCATGGGAATCTACTCCTCATTGCATCGGAACCGACTGGGAGATTATGGTGTCATGGTTTTTTCCCAGGTCGGTCTGGCTGTGCCTGCCTTCTGGGCCGGGATTCTCCTGATCCTTCTTTTTGCGGTCACGCTTCAATGGTTGCCTGCGGGCGGATTCCATGCCTGGCAAACTGATCCAATCAAGGCGTTGCGCTCCCTTCTTCTCCCTGCCTTTTCACTCGGTTTTGTTAGGGCCGCGGTGCTGACCCGGATGACTCGATCCTCCATGCTTGAAGTCCTTGGCGAAGATTATATCCGGACAGCGAGGAGCAAAGGCCTTCCGAAAAGGAGGGTTGTTTACAAGCATGCCTTCCGAAATGCGATCATCCCGGTTGTAACGATCGTCGGGCTTCAGGCCGGCGACCTTTTAGCCGGAGCGATCATCATTGAGAACGTCTTCCACCTTCCCGGAGTGGGGAGACTGGTTTTCGAAGCGATCGGCCAGAGGGACCTTCCGGTAATCCAGGGAGTTATTCTTCTGATCGCCGTGATGATTGTGGTGATCAATTTTTTGATCGATGTCTTGTATCGATATCTCGATCCAAGGATACGCTATAAGTAACCCTCTTACCCTCTCCCCCTGCCTACCGGCAGGCAGGCGCGGAGAGATGGGAGGGTGAGGGGGATTGCAATAACCAGATGAGCCTTCGTCGTCCATTTCGAAATATCAACTTTACGATCGGGTTTTTCATCACCCTGATCATTCTTCTGACTGCCCTTCTCAGCTTCATCTTTACTCCCTTTGATCCGAACCGGATGAACCTCTCCGAACGATTTCAGGCTCCCAGTAATTATCACTGGCTGGGGACGGATCAATACGGAAGGGATATCCTCAGCCGGGTGATGAAAGGATCGGTCAATTCGATCGTGGTGGGTCTGGTTGCGGTTTCCATCGGCATGGGATTTGGCATCCTCCTTGGCTCCATTGCGGCCTTTTACAGGCGGTGGATGGATGAAGTGATCATGAGGGTCTCGGATGTGCTCTACGGGTTTCCGGCTGTGCTGAGCGCCATTCTCATCACCTCCATCTTAGGGCCCGGGGCGATCAATAGCATGATCGCCATCGGAATCTTCAACATCCCCATCTTTGCGAGGTTGACCCGTGCCACCTCTCTCTCCATCTGGGAGAGGGACTACGTGACCTCAGCAAAGGCGATTGGCAGAAGCGATGCGGGGATCATCCGGAAATATATCCTTCCCAACATCCTCTCCCCTCTCATCATACAGGGAACAGTCCAGTTTGCCATTGCGATCCTTGCGGAGGCCGGCCTGAGCTATCTTGGGCTGGGGACCCAGCCTCCTCATGCGAGCTGGGGAAGGATGCTCAACGAGGCTCAGACCTTTATGGGAACCTCTCCTTACCTGGCCATCTTTCCGGGATGCGCCATTGCTCTGGCTGTTTTAGGATTCAATCTACTCGGAGATGGATTGAGAGATATGCTCGACCCGAAGCTGTCAAGAATTCAGAGGGGGATATAAAAAGGTTCACCCCCTCCCCAACCCTCCCCCCTCGAGGGCATAAGCGCTAACTTAATGCAGAGGTGAGAGAGGATGTTTTTTCCAATGAT
>JASEHH010000017.1 GCA_030017685.1 Thermodesulfobacteriota bacterium
CATGTAGCTCTCTGGCAATCCTTTTTCGTTCTTCTTCCTGGATAGTAATCATTTGCCTAAGCAGTGTTTGGTATCTTTTCCTGGATTCTCTTAACCTTTTATACAGCTTTGCCTGTTCAATGGCTGTGCCAAGGATGTCCCCGATGGAGTACAGGAGATACATATCTCTTTTACTGAAATGACGAGGCATGGGGCTAGCGACATTCAATACCCCAAGAATCTTGTCTTTCGCACGAAGAGGAACGCTGAGAAATGCTTTCAAGCCCTCCGTCTTTATTAGATCAGGATGGGCTGCACTCGGGTCTTCAGAGATATTTTCTAATAGAATTGCCCTGCCATTTTGGGCAACCTTTCCTGCAATTCCCTCACCAAGCCTCATTTCCATATCTTTTGCATAGGTCTCAGAAAGACCAATGCTGACCGAATAGGATAAAGTATTTGTTTGCTCATCTAAAAGCATGACCCCCCCGACATTTCCTTTCATCATCTCTAGGACACTATCCAAGCCAACCCTGAGGATCGGTTCCAGATCCCTGAGGCCACTGATCGCTGCCGAGACACGGCTCAAAGCTATAAGCTCATCGTCTTTAACTTTCGCCTCGCTCTCTTCCATTCTTGGTCCTCCATTACGGAAATTGTTTTCTCAACCTTCGGAAAAAATTAATTAAATAAAAAATATACGAAATCCCATTTTCTGTCAATGTCATGTACTCATTCAAATACATATGAGACAGAAATGAAATATTTTAATATTAACACCGCAAGAGATTTCTAATTTCATAGGATCTACCTACCCTCCTAATAAAACTTTTTGGGGATATATTAAAGGTAGACCATATCTTTTAGAACCTTAATCCACAAAATATTTACTACTTCCGAAATACTGTAAAAAACGTCCCGAATCGGTGGGGATTAGGTCTTATGATGAAAAACGTTTTAAAGGATTGACATTTTTTTTCACCGATCCCTTTCACATTTTTTAATTCTTCTACGGAGTGGAAGCCCCTTCTCCTTTCACGGTAGTTAATAATCTCTTTGGCCAGGGATTCGCCGATTCCGGGGATGAGGCAGAGGTCTTCCATGGAGACTCGATTGAGGTCAAGGGGGATATTGAAGACAAGAAGTTTATGAGCCTCCATGGTTTCAATCTTTATCCTGACTTCCTGTTGAGATTCTTTTCGGACATTAAGAAGAGTGCCTGTCTTCAGAGATTCTGAAAAGGAGTCCTTATCAAACAGCCCCGATTCCTTTAAACCGCCTGCCTTTTCGATTGCCTCTTTTAGAGTGGGGGAATGTTGAAAAATATGAACCCCGGGTTTCCGGACCTCTCCCAGGACTTCAATCACAATCTCTTGCGTGATTTCCTCTGAAGGGGTAGGGGGGGAATAGGAAAAATTAAAGTAGAGGACACCGAGGAGGAAAAAAGCTAAGACAAGGAGGACCTTCTGCTGACCGAGGGAGAAGTATTTCATTAATTGCGGATTGCGCCCGCCTGCCAAAGCACCTGTGCGGCGGGCAGGGAATGCGGAATGCGGAATCAATTGTGAATTAAAGAGATAAGTTTTTAGAACTTTTTTAAATTCCGAAATCCGCATTCCCTGCCTCCCGCAAGCAGGCGAAATCCGAAATGGCTTAACCGTCTTCTTCTTTCAAGAGTTTGTAATCGATCGAATCCACCAGGGCCTGCCAGCTTGCCTCGATAATATTCTCAGAAACCCCTACGGTTCCCCATTTCGACTCTCCATCTCCGGATTCGATCAGGACTCTCGTCTGTGCGGCTGTCCCATCTTTGGTGGTGAGTATTCTCACTTTGTAATCCAGGAGTTTAACCTCTTTCAATTCAGGGTAGAACTTTTCAAGGGCTTTGCGGATGGCATTATCGAGCGCATTGACAGGGCCATTTCCAACGGCGGCCGTATGTTCGACCTGATCCCCGACACGAACCATGATGGTGGCTTCCGAAAGGGGGAAACCTTCTTCCTCTTTTTTCTCAACGATCACCCGAAATCCCAGGAGCTCAAAGAATTTCTTGTGCTTTCCGAGGGCCTTCTTGACCAGGATCTCAAAGGAGCCCTCCGCTCCTTCAAATTGAAATCCCTCGTGTTCGAGTTTTTTTAAGTTGTCCAAGATTGTGCGGACGTTGGGGTCTTTGCTTTCGAGGTCGATTCCGAACTCGGCTGCCTTGTAAAGAATGTTCGATTCTCCAGAAAGATCGGAGATGAGAACCCTCTGACGATTTCCAACCTGTTCGGGCTGGATATGTTCATAGGTGAGGGCGCTTTTCCGGATGGCGCTCACATGGACGCCTCCTTTATGGGCGAAGGCGCTATCGCCCACATAGGGCAGATACTTCGGATGAGGCAGATTCGCCAGTTCCGAGACGAAGCGGGAGACCTCGGTCATCTTCTTGAGCTGGGTATCGGTCATACAGTCCAGCCCCATCTTCAATTTGAGATTGGGAATGATGGAGCAGAGATTGGCATTGCCGCATCGTTCACCATAGCCATTGATCGTTCCCTGAACCTGTGTGATCCCTTCTCTCACAGCAAGAAGGGAATTGGCCACTGCCATCTCGGCATCGTTATGGACGTGGATGCCGAGGGGCACAGTGATTTCCTTCTTCACTTCTCGAATGGCCATCTGAAGGTCGTAAGGGAGGGCGCCCCCGTTCGTGTCACAGAGCACGATCCAATCGGCCCTCGCTTCCTGGGTCGCCCTCAGTATGGAAAGGGCATAAGAGGGATTGTTCTTGAATCCGTCGAAAAAGTGCTCTGCATCGAAAATGACTTCTGGAACTTTTCCCTTGAGAAAGCGGATCGACTGGCAGATGATCTCCAGGTTCTGATCGAGGCTGATGTTTAATGCCTCGAGGGCATGCATATCCCAGGACTTCCCAAAAATGGTGACGGCCTCTGTCCCTGCCTCGATCAATGCCTGGAGATTCGGATCATCTTCAGGCGATATCCCCGCCCGGCAGGTGCTTCCAAAGGCAACGATCCTCGATGCGGAGAGAGAAACAGATTTAATCTCCTGGAAAAACTGGAGGTCCTTCGGGTTGGAGCCAGGCCAACCCCCTTCGATATAGTGGATGCCCAGCTCATCGAGTTTTTGGGCAATCCGGACCTTGTCCTCGACGGAGAAGGCAATATCTTCCGCCTGAGAACCATCACGCAGGGTGGTATCGTAAATTTTAATCGATTGTTTGCTCAAAAGGATATCCTCGCCATGCAAAAATCATTGCAAAATTAGCAATGCAAAATTAACAATTGTCAATGGTGATAAAAATATCTTGCACTAAGTTGGCTTACTAATCTTTTCATTGCTAACTGTTAATTGCTAATTGATCATTTTGCATTGATTATTTCTCCTCTGTGACGGATGGCTTATCCAGCTCAAAGGCATCGTGGAGGGCTCGCACCGCCAGTTCCGTATATTTGGAGCCGATGATGCAGGAAATTTTGATCTCCGAAGTGGAGATCATCTGAATGTTGATCCCCTCCCTGGCCAGGGCGGAAAACATCTGTGCGGCCACATTGGAATGGCTCCTCATCCCAACGCCAATGATCGATACCTTGGCAATATTTTCATCGGAGAGGACTTCTTTTCCGCCAATTTCCCTGACGCCCTCCTTCACAATCTGAAGGGCCTTGGAGAAATCGGTCTTGGGAACGGTGAAGGCCAGGTCGGCACAGCCTTTTTCCGTGCTGGAGGTCTGGATGATCATATCGACCACGATATTGGCATCGGCAATGGGTTTGAATAATTTAGCGGCCACCCCGGGGATATCCGGAACGCGCATGATCTCAATCTTTGCTTCATTCTTATTATAAGTCACGCCTGAAACAACCACTCTTTCCATCTCTCTCTCCTCCTTGCAGACAAGGGTTCCGGGATTATCATTGAATGACGATCTCACATGAATGGGAACATCGTACTTCTTGGCAAACTCCACAGAGCGGATCTGAAGCACCTTGGCTCCCAGACTGGCCATTTCAAGCATCTCATCATAAGAGATCCTGGAAAGCTTCCGGGCCTTGGGGCAGATATTGGGATCGGTCGTATAAACCCCATCGACATCGGTGTAAATTTCACAGACATCCGCTCTGATGGCGGCCGCCACAGCCACAGCGGTTGTATCGGAACCTCCACGGCCGAGCGTGGTGATATTTTCGGACTCATCCACGCCCTGAAACCCGGCCACGACCACCACCCTTCCGTTTCTTAAATCTTCAAGCATCTTCTCCGACTCGATCCCGGTGATGCGGGCCTTGCCAAAGGCGCTGTCCGTAGCAATCTTGATCTGAAATCCGAGATACGATTTCGCATCACAGCCCATCGACTTGAGGGTCATCGCAAGCAGGGCAATAGTGACCTGCTCCCCTGTGGAGACGAGAACATCCATCTCTCTTTCATCGGGGTCCGGAGTGACCTGCTGGGCCAGTCGGATCAATTTGTCTGTTTCTCCGGCCATCGCTGAAACGACGACGACCACCTGATGCCCTTGATTTTTGGCGTCGAGGACCCTACGGGCGACATTCTTAATCCGCTCGATATCCCCGACAGAGGTTCCGCCAAACTTTTGAACAACCAATGCCATTCAGTCACCTCCCACATAATTAAAAGTTTCGAGTTTCAAGTTGCAAGTTTCAAGTTTTAAACCTTAAACCTTAAACCCGAAACTCGATATTATTGAGCAGTTCTTCGTACCTTTTCCCTTTTGCGACCAATTCTATAGATCGGGTCTGTTTGCCCGTGTAATGGATATTAACCCGGAGAAACTCGCCTGGAAGTAAGGAAGGGATTCTATCTGCCCATTCAATCGCTGTGATCCCCTCTCCATGAAAATACTCTTCCAGACCCAACTCCTCAGCTTCTTTCTCCTCCTCCAGCCGGTAGAGGTCGATATGATAAAAGGGAATTTCCCCGTTATATTCATTGATCAGCGTGAAAGAGGGGCTGGACACATAGACGGATTTTCCTACCCCGACTCCCTGTGCCAACCCTTTAATGAACTGAGTTTTTCCCGCTCCCAGTTCGCCCATTAAAGCGACGACATCCCCTCGTTGAAGGAGGCGTCCAATCTGTTTGCCAAAGCGAAGGGTCTCTGAGGGGCTCTTTGACTGGAAAACCGCCTTATTCATTCAATTTGGATTTAAATTCGAAGCACGAGGTTAAACTCAAAACCCTAAACACTAAATTCTAAACAAACATAAAACTCAAAATCCAAATGTTCAAAAAGGCTTATCTGGACTTCTCTAATTCCTAAGTGATAAAGTTTTGAATTTTGTATTTTGGGCATTTGAGTTTGTTTAGAGTTTAGGGATTCGAGTTTAGGGTTTAACATTTTGATTCGGATTTCGAATTTTATCAACACCCATCAGGCTTTAAACTTGAAATCATCCGGGTTTAGGTTTTCAAGCCATTCCTTCAACTGATCGCCCTCTTTTTCAAAATCAATGGTCCTCGCCTTTTCGATCACCTCGTCCGAGACAAAGATCGGTGCGTCCACGGAGAGGGCAATGGCGATGGCATCGCTGGGGCGGGAGTCGATAACGATTTCCTCTCCTCTTCGATTGAGGTGAATCAATGCATAGTAAGTGCTTTCCTTCAAGTCGTTGACCACGATTCTCATCACCTGAGACTCAAGGGTTTTCAGGACACTATGGATCAGATCGTGAGTCATAGGGCGATGGGAATCGATCTTTTTCAATTTCATGGCAATCGCATTTGCCTCGAACGGTCCGATCCAGATGGGAAGCCCTGTCTTATTGGACAGGTCCATCAGGAGGACGACAAACCCATTCGAGGTGGAATCGAATGTCAAAAACTTCACCTTCATCTCAACTAACATCCTATTCTCCTTTGATCGACGGCGAACGGGATGAACGGAATCTTAAAGAGGCTCCCACGCCATCGTTTTCCTTCAGAGTGTGATTTTCTTCGACCCATTTGACCTCTCCATCTTGACGAAGAACCGATCTCATCATTTCCTCTCCCAGGTTAATGTCCCTGGTGTTGCCTTTGCAGAAGGAACAGGAGGCCGAAGGATGAGCCGGTGAATGGATGAGGACGAGAGAGCTGCATCGAGAGCATATTCCTCCGGGAAGGCTGAACGAGGTCAGGAGATACAGGGTTTGAATCTGCCCTTTGTTCAGGGCCTCCAGTGTCCCATCCAGGCCAAAGGCGGCCCGTCCTCTCTGAGGCGTCCTCTCCTTCAGTTCTTCGATTTGCCGGGACACCTCTTCCTTCTCTCTCTGGAAGAGGCGCTCAAAAATTCGCCTTAACACCCTGGAGCGCTCCTCGGAAAAGTCCATGGAGAAGGTATCCGTAATCTGCTGTTTGACCCGTTCGGGGAGGAAGCTCTTAAAATTGGCAAGGGTCCGATCCTGGCCGATGAGGACCACCCTTTTCCACTTTCCCGTGTCAAACAGTTCGGTCAATTGCTCGGATACTTCCTTGTGGTGTTTATTCATATGATCCCGGATGTGGCGCTGGTATCTCATCTGAGCCCAACCTCCCTGATCATGACGGCCCGGGACATAACTCTCAATGGAGAATTCTGCTAACAGTCCCTCAAGAGATATCTCAAATAGTTTTGCAGAATCGGTTTCCACCATAACGGCAAGCGTGTCCTGATACTGGGAGGAGAGCCGCACGAGAGGCCGGAGGACCGGCAGGCTGAAGAGGAAGAATTCGTTTTCGAAGGGCATGATCGAAGGGTAGGTCAGGAATGTGTTGGCGGCGCTACAGGAGAAGATGGCGATTCCGTCGACCCCTTCGTCGTAAGATCGGCGAACCAATCCCTCCACGAACCTTTCGATCTGTTTTTGATCCTCAGGATAGGTCTTTTGCCAGTCCTCTTTTCCTTTGAGTTGGTCGAATCCCTTCTTCAGTTGATTCTTCGCAAAGAGGCGAATGCGCTCTCTCTGCTGTTCAGAATCCCATCGGGTGTTGAGATAGAGAGAGAAAAAAGGATAAGGTCCCTCTTCGATACGGGCCAGTTTTCTGATCTCGTTCCTCATCTCCATAAGCGCTCCAAAAAAAGCCTAACAGACTTCCGCAAGGGAATCAAACCCCTCTCTGGAGAAGGGCAGGAATCTTCTTGATGAGGTCTGTAGCCATAAGAGATTTTTCACCTATTTCCCGGGCCACCTCATCTCCTGCCAACCCGTGGAGATAGACGGAAGCCTGAAGGGAGGAGAGAATGTCGAATCCCTGACAGACCAGGCCGCCAATCATCCCGCTCAGCACATCGCCCGTTCCTCCTGTTGCCAATCCTGAATTACCTGTCGGGTTGATGTAAACCTCTCCTTTGGGACTGACGATGAGGGTGCGATATCCTTTGAGGATCAGAAAGGTATGGCTGGATTGAGAGAAATTTTTGCAGACCCCGATGCGATTCTCCTGCACCTCTTTAACCGTGGAATGGACCAGTCTGGCCATCTCCCCGGGATGGGGCGTGAGGACAATCGACCGGTTGGAGGTGGGGAGGAGCTTGGGTTGGGTGGCCAGCGCGTTCAGCCCATCGGCATCGATGATGATGGGAAGAGAGATCGTTTTGATCAGTTTATGGATGAGCAACTGGGTCTCTTTAAAGGTTCCGAGGCCGGGCCCGATCACAACAGCCTTCTTGTTTTCACAAAGACGAAGGATGGAGTTGAACGCTCTCAGGCTCAGAGTCTGTTTGGGGGTTTCGGGCATAGGTTCGGTCATCACCTCGGTCAATTTCATTTCCATAATGGTATTCAGACTCTTCGGGATGGCGAGGGTCACCAGCCCTGCGCCCATCCTGAGGGCGGCCTCGCAAACCATAGCGGCTGCTCCGGTCTTCCCCACCGAGCCGGCGATCACAAGCAGATGGCCGTAATCTCCTTTGTGGGTGTCCGGAGGCCTTGGCGTGGAAAGGAATGGCCTGATTTCCTCTTCGTCAAGGAGATGAGATTGAATCTTCTCCTCTTCCACCAGATTCTTTGGGATGCCAATATCGATCACTTTCAGAGTTCCGGCATAATCCGTTCCCGGTGAGATGAGGAGTCCCACTTTGGGCAGGCCGAACGTGACGGTGAGGGTCGCGCGTATCGCTGCGCCGAGTGGTTTACCCGTATTGGCATTCAAACCGGAGGGGATGTCAATGGCGACAATGGGCTTATGAAGAGTATTGAGATGATCGATGACCTCTCTGTAATAACCTCTTACTTCGGCGTCGAGGCCTGTCCCGAAAATGGCATCGATCAAAAGGTCTGCCTTCTCCACGTCCCTCTTCACCTTCTGATAATCCTTCGAGGAAGGAACCGGGATGATCTCCCCTTTCATGCGATAGAGGATATAATGATTTGTTTCCGCATCCCCCCTGAGCGACTTCGGGTCGGTCAGGAGAATGACCTTAACCGGTATGCCCCGATTTATCAGATGCCTGGCGATGACGAAACCGTCTCCTCCGTTGTTTCCTTTTCCGGCGATGATCACCACCCTCTTTTTCCGGAGGTCCGGGAAGGAGGTCAGGATGGCCTCTGTGGCTCCTCTTCCTGCATTCTCCATAAGGATGATTCCTGGGATTCGGTAGGTTTCGATTGCCTTACGATCCAGTTCCTGCATCTGTTCAGCGGTCGCTACTTTCATCGTCTTTCCCCTCTAATAGGACATGCGCCACGGCGAATGGTTGGTCGTGGGAAAGGGTGAGATAGGTTCTCTCGATCCGACAGGTTTGAAGAACCTCCTTTGCCTTTCGATGGAGGCAGAGGAATGGTTTTCCCAAGGGATCGTTCTCCACCTCGATATCCGTCCATTGAATTCCATTTCGAAGCCCTGAGCCAATAGCCTTTAGAAACGCTTCCTTCGCGGCGAACCGGATGGCGAAACATTCTGAGGGACGGGACCTTCGTTGGCACCGGGAGATTTCTCGCTCCGTATAAACCCGGTCCAGAAAGTGGTCTCCCCAGCGTCTCATGAGTTGCCCGATCCGTTCGATATTGACGATGTCGATGCCGCTGCCAAAGATCATAAGTTCGGAGTAATTTAGTTCGCCTGCCTGCCGCAGGCAGGGAGTTCGGAAACTTGGAATCGAAGTCTTGGGAAATTGATTTTTGACTCCGAACTCCCAACTCCGAACTTCGAACTTTTATTCATCGAATAAGCTCAATCATCTCCCTCACTGCCCGGTCCAGCCCCACCAGGACTCCACGGGCGATGATGCTGTGGCCGATATTCAGTTCCTCAATCTCCTTGATCTCTGCAATCCGTCGCACATTGACATAGTTGAGGCCATGGCCGGCGGCGATCCGGAGATCCCTCCGGGACGCCTCTCCCACCGCATCGAGAATCCTTTTTAATTCATCATCGGCCTGAGCAAAGGTCTTTGCCTCGCAATAGTGACCGGTATGAATCTCAATGGCCTCGGCTTCAACTCCTTCTGAGGCCTTGATCTGATTCCTTTCAGGGTCGACGAAGAGGCTGACAGGAATGTTTCCCTTCCGGAGCTGCTGGATCGCTTTTTTGAGGGAACGGAAGTTTTTAACGACATCGAGCCCTCCCTCGGTCGTCAGCTCCTCCCTTTTTTCGGGGACCAGGGTGACGATGTCGGGTTTCGTCATGAGCGCGATGCGGATCATCTCCTCTGTGGCTGCCATCTCCAGGTTGAGTTGAGTCTGGACGATTTCCCTCAGGATGCGGAGGTCTCGATCCTGAATATGGCGTCGATCCTCTCTCAGATGGCAGACGATGCCGTCCGCCCCAGCCAGCTCAACAATAGATGCGGCTGTGACAGGATCCGGGAAAGCCACCCCTCTTGCCTGTCTCACCGTAGCGACATGGTCGATATTAACTCCGAGTCTTGGCATGGCTCCTCCAATTCCGAACGTGGAGGGTAGAAGGTGGAGTGTGGTTAAACCACCATCCACTCTCTACTTTCCACTTTCCAATTTTCCAATGTGTTTCTTTACCAGCTCCACGAGCTCCCGGGCGACCTCATGAAGTTTTTTTTCATCCTCGCCTTCGACCATAATCCGGAGGAGGGGCTCTGTCCCTGAATAGCGGATCAGAAGCCTACCGGAATTTTCAAGACCTCTCTCAATTGCCCTGATCCTTTGTTCGATCTCGGGAATCCCTGAAAGATCTTTTTTCTCCCTGACCTCCACATTGTAAAGGACTTGAGGAAGGGGTTCCATCACCCTGGCCAGTTCGTCCAGAGCCCTTTCCCTTTTCTTCATGATGGCAAGGACCTGGAGGGCGGTGAGGATGCCGTCACAGGTGGTGTTGTAGTCGAGGAAGACGGTATGGCCCGACTGCTCCCCTCCTAAGTTATAATTTCCACGGACCATTTCTTCGACGACATAGCGGTCTCCCACCCGAGTTCTGACTACCTTGCCTCCTGCATTCCGGATGGCGAGGTCCAGCCCCATATTGCTCATCACCGTCGTGACGACCGTCCCTTTTCTCAATCGATCTTCCGAGAGCATCTGGAGGCCACAGATGGCGAGGATATGATCTCCATCGACCTGTTTTCCGTTTCGGTCCACAAAGATGATCCGGTCCCCATCCCCATCGAGAGCTATTCCGATATCCGCTTTTTCTTCGAGGACGAGTTGAGTCACCACCTCCGGATGGAGCGAGCCGCATTGGGCATTAATATTTTCTCCATCGGGTTCGATTCCAGCGGGTATCACCTCGGCCCCCAGTTCTTCGAATACGGTGGGAGCGACACGGTAGGCCGCTCCGTTGGCACAATCGAGGGCGATGCGAAGTCCATCGAGGGTCAGATCGTTGGGAAAGGTATTTTTAAGAAAGACGACATACCTTCCGATGGCGTCATCGATCCGGTGAGCCTTTCCGATGGCGTTGGCTGTGGGACGGAGGGATTCGAGATGGTTCGAAAGGATCAGTTTTTCGATCCGGTCTTCCATTTCATCAGGGAGCTTGAAACCGTCCCGGGAGAAGATCTTAATCCCGTTGTCGTAGTAAGGATTGTGAGAGGCTGAGATGACCACGCCGGCATTGGCCCTCATGCTGGTTGTGATGAAAGCGATGCCAGGGGTCGGAAGGGGTCCGACCAGCCAGACATCCGCTCCCATGGAGCAGATGCCGGAGGCAAGGGCGGTCTCCAGCATGTACCCGGAGAGGCGGGTATCTTTTCCGACCACAATCCGGTGCTGTCCCTTCGCCTCCTTAAAAAGGTGAGCGATGGCTCTGCCAAGCTGCATGGCCAGCTCTCCGGTCATCGGATCCACATTGGCGACCCCTCTGATTCCATCCGTTCCAAATAATTTCCGTGTCATTTTAAACTCCGAACTCCCAACTCATAACTCTTAACTCTTAACTCTTAACTCTTTATTCTTACCCCTCTGCCATCCTGATCGCATCGGCAACCGCAATTGCCCTCTTTGCCTGAAGGACATCATGAGATCTGATGATATGGGCGCCGTTTAAAACGCCGATGGCAATGCTTGAGAGGGTTCCTTCAAGCCGCTGCTCCGGATGAGAATCAAGAATCTTCCCGATAAAACTTTTTCGGGATGTTCCGAGGAGAATGGGTTTTCCAAGGATCCGGAATTCTGAGAGATGTTTAATAATGAGGAGGTTATGCTCAAGGGTTTTGCCAAAACCAATCCCCGGGTCAACGACTATTTGCTCTGGGTCTACTCCCGCGGATTCCGCTCGCCGAATACCCTCTTTAAGATATTCGATTATTTCAGTAAATAAAGAGTCATAGTGGACATCCTTTTGCATCGTCTCAGGCGTTCCACGAATATGCATCAGGACAATGGGAGTATGCTCTTTGGCCGCCACACGGGCAAGTTCAGGGTCATAGTGTAATCCACTGATATCATTTATTATTTCAGCTCCTGCGTCTATGGCTCTGCGGGCGACTTCTGATTTATAGGTATCGATTGAGATGGGAACTTCCGCCTCTCTCGAAAGAGCTTCGATCACAGGGAGCACCCGGCGGAGCTCTTCCTCCAGTCCAAGCGGTTTTGAACCGGGCTTCGTCGATTCTCCTCCGATATCAATGAGATCAGCTCCCTCTTCAACCATCTTCAAACCATGAGCAATGGCTTTATCTTTATCGAAAAAGAGTCCGCCATCCGAAAAGGAATCCGGGGTGATATTAAGGACTCCCATTAAAAGCGTTCTTCCTCCGAGCCTGAATGTCCGCCGACGACAGCGGAGGGTGAAATCGCTTTTAAAAATATTCTGAAAAGTTTCTTTTAAGGCCTGACCGATTTTTTGAAGATTGGGATAGGAATCCAGTTTTTGAATCAATTTCTCAAATTGTTTCTGACTTCCCATCAGAAGTCCATCCGTTGATTGGATACTGCAATCGAGTCCCCTGCTATCCAGCGCGACGTCCCCACCCAGAGAGAGCATCTCCTGTTTAAGGATGTTTGCGGTCCTGGGATCGATTCCTTCCACTTTGAGGTTGAAATGGAGGGTTTTTCCTCGTATCAATTCGATGTCGGACGGATCCACCCCCACGGTTTCTATTTGATGGACTGCATCCTTAAGGCCGGTGATATGAAGGCATCGAATCAAATTCATTTCTTTGTTTAGATGGGTTAAGGTTACGGTTAGGATGCCAGTTTCGTCTTTGGGCAAAGGCAATGGCTTTAAATCATTGGCCCTGATCCACTGACCTTTCGCCCCGCCTACCGGCAGGCAGGCAAACTGGCATCATCGCCCTAACCTCTTAACCTTGCCCAAAAGGTGATTTTCATTATCCCTCCCAACCATCTGGCGTCAAAGTTCCACTGCTTGGTTTGGCGTGAGTCGTTCGAAATCAGACTGCCTCATCCTTTATAATCCGTTCGATCTGGTTTCCGTCGAGAACCTCTTTTTCGAGGAGGGCGCCGGCCAATCGTTGAAGCGCATCCATATTCCTCTGGATGATCTCTTTCGCTTTTTCGTAACTCTGGGTGACGATCCCCCTGATCTCTGCATCGATCAATCGGGCTGTCTCTTCGCTATAATCACGGTGTTGACTAATTTCCCTTCCCAGGAAGATCTGTTCCTCTTTCTGGCCGAAGGCCAGCGGCCCGAGCTTTTCGCTCATCCCCCATTCACAAACCATCTTTCTGGCGAGTTCGGTGGATCGCTCAATGTCATTGCCGGCGCCGGTTGTCTGGCTGTTTAAGACCAGTTCCTCCGCAACCCTCCCTCCCATCATGACAGTAATGTTGTTGAGGAGGTAATCCTTCGGGTAAGTATGCTTCTCATCGATGGGGAGCTGCTGGGTAATTCCCAGGGCCCGGCCTCTCGGAATGATGGTGACCTTGTGAATGGGGTCTGTTCCCGGAATCATCCTGGCCACCAGGGTATGGCCTGCCTCATGAAAGGCTGTGATTCTTCGCTCTTCAAGGGGGATGATCATCGATTTTCGTTCCACGCCCATCAGAACCTTATCCTTCGCCTGTTCAAGGTCGGACATATCAACCCATTCCTTTCCGAGGCGGGCCGCCAGAAGGGCGGCCTCATTGACAAGGTTCTCAAGATCAGCCCCTGTAAATCCTGGAGTTCCTCTGGCAAGGAGGGATAGCGCGACATCATCGGCTAAAGGAGCTCGTTTCGTGTGGACCTTCAAGATTTCTTCTCTTCCCTTAACATCAGGAACCGGGACAACGACCTGACGATCGAACCGTCCGGGCCTGAGGAGTGCGGGGTCCAGAACATCGGGCCGGTTGGTGGCGGCAATCAGGATGACCCCTTCGTTCGATTCAAAACCATCCATCTCCACCAGCAACTGGTTCAGGGTCTGTTCCCGTTCATCATGGCCTCCTCCCAGTCCTGCTCCCCGGTGTCTTCCTACGGCATCGATCTCATCGATGAAGATGATGCAGGGGGCGTTTCTCTTTCCTTGAAGGAAGAGGTCGCGGACACGGGAGGCGCCCACTCCGACGAACATCTCAACGAAATCGGAGCCACTGATGCTGAAGAAGGGAACATCGGCTTCACCCGCAATGGCTCTTGCCAGGAGGGTCTTTCCCGTTCCAGGAGCGCCGATGAGAAGAACGCCTTTGGGTATTCTCCCTCCCAGCTTGGTAAATCTCTTGGGGTCTCTCAGGAAGTCGATGATCTCCTCAAGTTCATCCTTGGCCTCTTCTATTCCGGCCACATTATCAAAGGTCACTTTATGTTGTTCTTTGGTGAGGATCTTTGCTTTGCTCTTTCCGAAAGAGAGGGCTTTCCCGCCGCCGATCTGCATTTGCCGCATGAAAAAGAGCCAGACACCGATGAGAATAATCATCGGAAACCATGAGATGAGGATGTTCTGCCAGAGAGGAGTTTCTTCTTCCTTCTTGGCATTGATTGCGATCTTCTTTTCCCTGATGATTTTTATCATCTCGGGGTCTTCGGGCGCATAGGTTTTGAACCGTTTCCCCTCCGCATCCTTCCAGATGATACTCCTGCCCTTTGCCTCGACCTCGAGGACCCGATTACTTTCAACCGCATTGATGAAATCGGAATAATTTCTTTCCACAACAGTCTGGCGTGGTTTGTTGAAAAGGTTAAAGAGGAGAATCATGATGATAATGATGATTGACCAGAAGAGAAGGTTTTTATAGAGGGAATTCAAACTATCCTCCTGCAATGAATTTCGATTCAGACTAACATAATTCCTTTATCGATTCAATATACTGAACCAGGCGGGATGACCGTCAAAATAAAAAAACATTTCTAAATTACCCATCTAATTATTTGTAATTATTGGAGAATTATATATTTCGGGCAGGAACGCCCCCTTTTTTGCTTGCAAAAAGAGCAAAAAACCTATAAATTTCAATTTAATTCTGGAATAATGGAATGATGGGTTAATCCCCAATATTCCATTGTTCCAATATTCCGGTATGTTATCATTCCCGTTGGATAGGTTTCATATGTCGATCGATCTTCTAAAGAGATGTCCGCTTTTTGCTGGATTAAAGGACGAAGATCTGAAGAGGGTGAGGGCTATTGCCACACTCAGGCAGGTCGGGAAAAGGGAGATCCTCTTCTCCGAGGGTGAAGAGGCAAAGGGATTCTATGTCATCCTCTCCGGAAAGGTGAAACTCTATAAAATTTCGCCGGAAGGCAAAGAGCAGATCCTCCATGTGGTCTCAGCGCCGGATGCCTTTGCTGAGGCGGCGCTCTTTCTCGAGGGGACTTACCCCGCCTTTGCCGAACCCTTGAGCGACTGCCAGCTCCTTTACATTCCCAAGAGAGATTTTATTCAGTTGATTGAGAGGAATCCTCAGCTCAGCATCAATATGATCGTCTCCCTTTCTCACTATCTGAGGCGGTTTGCCTCTCTGATCGAAGAGCTTTCATTGAAAGAGGTCTCCTCACGGATTGCAAAATATCTGCTCGATCTCTCCATGAAGTTGTCAAAAGAGGGGAAGGATCCAAAGGAGGTTGAACTCGATCTGAGCAAGACTCAACTGGCTTCAAAACTTGGAACGATCAGTGAAACTTTGTCAAGGACCCTGGCCAAAATGAAGGCGAAGGGAATCATCGATGTGAAGAAGAATAAAATACTCATTCTGAATCGAGAGGCATTGGAAGAGCTGTCTTCAGGGTTGAAAATATGAATAAACCATTTATAGGCGAAGAGGGCCATCCCATCATTGCAAGATTATTTTTTTCTCCACTCCCCACGGTGCCGTTCGTTTTTATTTTCTGATCCATTGCCTTAAACCGCTCCAAACTACTGAAGAGATCTTCGATATACGAATGTCAGAGGTGCTTTATCGACTTTGCTGTGTGAGGGCGCAGGAATTTAACAGAGGACAAATTTGCAAGGAAATGACAAATTGTCGATCATTTTTCTCTTGCAATTTCAATCGATTAACAAAATATTTAAAAAATTTGGACAATATGTACCATTCTGTTCTGTTCCCCTCTCTATAGTTCGCATTAAAGTTCCTTTTAAATTCCTTTTTAAATTCAATAAATTAAAAAATATTTGCCCGCAAAATCCTTTCAGGTATGAAAATTGCTTAACTTATTGTCAAACAATCTGATGAATCCGAAAGGAGATTTAAATGAATTCAATGGTTTTTGAACTGGCATCTGCAAATTTCATCACCATCTGTTTGATTGTTTTCGGCGCCTTTGGCGTCTTGCGGATGGCTAAAACTTATCTCGAAAGTTAAATATTTTTGGAGGTTTCATATGAATGCAAATCAGGCTTTAAGTATTTGTGATGTTGAAGAGGGAGTGAGAAGGGTTGAGATCAACCCTAAAAGAGTTGCCGAGTGGGTATTAATCTTTACCAACATTTTTTTCATCTCATATTTTTTTGGAAGATTGTTACGGATTTTTTAAAACTCTTTCTTTGAATTAAAGACTTCAATCCCCAACCTCCTTTAACCTCTAACCCGAGAAGGGCGATCATCTCTGAAATTGAGATGGTCGCCCTTCTTTTTTTGGTAACCTTTTGGCGCTTTGGAAATTGATTGGTGATTTAGCCCAATAAGTTTGTCATTCCTGCCCCGTAACAAAGTACGGGATAAACTCCAGCAGGAATCCAGGGATTTTTATCTTATGGTTCCCTGCTTTCGCAGGGACAGCGTCTGGATTCCCGTTCCCCGATTGATACCTTCGAGGACAAGTTTCACGGAAATGACATCAGTGGAGGCTTTTTCAAAACTAAAGTGTTACCTTTTTTAAAGAGTTGAATTTTGAGTCGATTTGTTCTATTTGTAAGACGACAGTAGATTTGTCTGTTAACGGTTAGAGTGTAGTGCGTCAAAAATCCCTTTACTATGCTTGTCATTCCTGCCCCGTAACAAAGTACGGGATAAACTCCAGCAGGAATCCAGAAAAACAGAGACTGGATGCCGCATCAAGTGTGGCATGACATGCCAACCAAAAGTAAAGAAGCGTTAGACGCACTACAAGAGTGATTTTAAGAGATGAGTTGATGAAGCTGAAATTTTACATTGCGGCGTGGTGGAGACTCTCACGGGTTCCTTTTCTTTCGGTCGGGGTGTTTCCTCTAATTCTGGGATTTGTCCTCGCATGGCGATGGGGTTACCAAGGCCCTCTCGGGCTCTATCTCGTTGCAACAGTGACGGTCGTTCTCATCATGTGGATGACCTATTATCTGGGTGAATGGAATGACCTTGAGGGCGATCGCCTCAATCAAGAGTTTAACCGGTTTTCAGGCGGGTCAAGAATACTGGTCGAGGGAATTCTTCCGGTCCCGGTTCCGCTCCTTCTCGGCTATGGATGCCTTGCAGGGGGGATCCTGGCCGGCCTTTATCTCTATCTCCGGTATCAAACCGGTCCCTGGACCCTTATCCTCGGAGGGATAGGCATCTTTTCCGGTTTTTTCTATTCAGGGAGACCCTTCCGATGGGGCTACCGGGGAATAGGAGAAGTCCTGATTGGAGTCTGTTATGGCTGGCTTCCAATTGCGACAGGATTTTATCTCTTTTCCGGTTTTTTCAGTCATCAAGCCTTTTTACTTTCTATTCCAGTAGGGTTGTCGATCTTCAATGTGATCCTGATCAATGAGTTTCCGGACGAAGAGGCGGATCGTGCTATTGGTAAGAGGAACCTGGTCGTTCGATTCGGAAAGGAGAGGATGACCGACCTCTATATGGGGCTCTCCATTTTGGTCGGCCTCTTCTTCATTAAAATGCTAATAATTTTCGGGAAAAGCTCATGGCTATTTGCCATTTCAGCCATCCCCATCTTTCTTATCCTTTGGAATCTCCTGATGGCCTGGCAAGAGGCCTATCGTGAGGCAAAGAGGCTTGAGCTTCTCTGTAGAAACACCCTTTTGGTCAATCTTACGATGACCATGATTCTTACCCTGCAGCAGACAATATCCCCATAATCCTTTTCCGCAAAGGGAGAAGGAAAGTTTTTGGCCGGGAGGTAACATTGGTAGAGATTCAGTCCCTCATTGAGAAAGTTAAATTTGATATTCGGGAGGAAAGGCCTGAAGAAGAGATCGTTCAAGTGCTTCTCCCGGTTTTGGAAAAAGAACCTGAAACGGCAGGCCGGATGATTGAAGAACTGCCGAACATCCCCTCTCTCCAGATTGCCCGTATCCTCCATCGCCTGCTCGAGATTTCAGGTGACAAAAAAATCCGCAAGGTTATCAAGAGATCGCTCTACCGGTTGAAGAGCAAAGGGATCAGTGTTGAGGAGGTATTGCAGGGAAAGGAAGGTCCTGTCTTCCGGGCTTTGAAGGCAGAACCCCCCCGGGGATTCGGAGGCCCTTTTGACTTTCTCGGTCAGCGGTTCCTGATGCTCATGGTTCCCCATATCGGAAGGGGGTTGACCGTGATGCAGGGGATTATCAGCGATACGGAGGGGCTGGTCGATTTCTCCGGAGGGGAGATGGCCAGCAAAAGATTCAAGGTTTTCTTTGAGGAAATTCAAAAAGGAAGTTCCCTCCCATTGGTGGAGATGGAACCTTCCTATGTAGGACTTCTTTTCTTTCAGGCCTACCAACTAACTCTTGATAAAGGGGGGACTCCTCCCCAGGAGTATCTCCAGTTGAAAAAGGAGATCGAAAGCATCAAGAAAGAGTATAAGGAATCTCTGGCCTATTCCTGCATCCAGGTGGACGAAATCGAAGGGAACGACCGGATTTTAGGAAGAGGAGGCGATCTCCTAAAAACAGACTTATTTGGCGCCTGGAAAATTGGAGAGGAAGAGATCCGGCCCTATGCCGATGAGGTCTGGGAGGCGGAGGAATCGAAACTGATTCTCAATCAGGCCCAGAAAGAGGTCCGGTTTCAGGAGATCTATCAGAGGGCGCTCTCCGACCTTTTCCCGGAAGAGAGAAGGTCTCTTTACCGGAGGAGAATGGAGGAGATGGCCTACTATCTTTTCAAATCAGGAAAAGGGGAGGAGGCAAAAGTTTCTTTGGCGGTTGCTATCGATCTCAAAAAGCCTCCGAATTTGATTCAACCTAACCCTTTCCTCTTTCAACTGGCGGTTAAATCGATCTTCACTCTTCTAAAGGAAGCTTACGAAAAGAAGGTGAAGGAGCCTTCTTTTATTATGAAACCGTAACCGGAGGTTAAAAACAAAAGTTCGGAGTGTTTAGTTCGCCTGCCCGCCGCACAAGGCTTTGGCAGGCGGGTAGTTCGGAGATAATATTTAAATTCATAACTCCAAACTCATTATATACAGCGTCATTAATCACAACAAAGCACGTCATTCCTGCGAAAGCAGGAATCCAGAAAAACACTGGATTCCGGGTCAAGCCCGGAATGACAGACTGGTAAAGATTTATTTCGTTAGGTATAAGATGAAAAAGTGGCTAATCATTGCAGGGGTTGTTCTCATCCTCTTTGCTGGAGGCTACCTTGTCCTCTCCTTCTATGCGGTGAAATTCATTCAGGTCCAAGTTCAAAAGGCGGTTGGACCCGGATTCACCATCGCTGAGATCAAGGTCAAAATAACCCACCTCTCCATCAATGGAATTCGATTAGAGGATCCCCGCACAAAACAGAACTTCCTCCAGATTGAGGAGATGAGGATTTATCCTGACCTTCCTTCATTTTTCAAAAAAAGATTGCAAATTCGGGAATTAATGATCTTAAAACCCTCCTTCTTTTTCCATCGAACCCGAGAGGGGGTCTTTGTCGGCCCATGGGTATCCATTAAAAAAGAAGAGAAGAGCGGAGAAGCCCCTGGCAAGGAAGAGAAAAAGGAAGGGGAGGCCATTTCTATTAAGATTAACCATCTCCGGATCGAGAAGGGCTCCATTGATTTCGATGATATGAAAACGGGTGAGACTCCCGGACAGGTCAGATTGAGGGATGTCGATCTGGAAATCAAGAATATCGAATATCCTATTGTCTCCTCCCGATCTCCCATTGAATTGAAAGGGAAGATGAAGGGGAAGACGAAAGAAGGGGAGATTGTTACGAAGGGGTGGATCGACCTCAAGACCTCGGATCTGGAAACCTCTTTAAAAATTCGGGAGGTTGAGTTGAAGGTTTTCGAACCTTACTACCGGAAGAGGGTTTCGGCGGATATTGAGTCCGGGCATTTGAATGTGGACGCCCATATTGCGATAAAGAAGAGCGTGATTGATACCCCCGGGAAACTGGAGTTGGCTGATCTTCGTGTTAAAGAAGAAGGGACGATCTTTTATATTCCTGCGAAAACTCTTCTCTCTCGCCTGAAGGATAAAGGGAATCGTGTGGAGGTTCAATTTCATGTGAAGGGGAATTTGGATGATCCCCGGTTTAAACTACAGGAAACTTTCCTGATGCGAATTGGAATTGGACTGGCTGAAGCCATAGGGCTTCCGATCAAAGCAGTGGGGGAAAGTCTCTTCGAAGGCTCGGGAAAAGGGTCTGAAGGGCTTGCGGAAGGGTTGAGGTCGATCGAGGAGCTGCGCAAGAAGAAGGAAAAGAAGAGATGAGTTTCCTTTTCATCGATCAGATGTCTTTTTCCGATAACCTGATTTCCTGTTATCCTTCATCCTGGTTTCCTGATCACCTGATGACCCCATTATGATTTCCATCAGATGGATTCTTTCCGTTTTATCGATACCTTTTTTATGGAGACCCGGCACACCCCTCGTCCGGCCGAACCGGATCGACTGGAATCCCTCCCTTTCTCCTCAAACCGTTCAGATTAAAGGCCGTACTATTTTTTATGTTGTTAAAGGAGAGGGAAAGCCCCTTCTATTGATTCACGGCTATGGGGCCGGGATATGGGTGTGGGAAAAGCAGATTGAAATCCTTTCCCATTCCTACCGGGTCTATGCCCTGGACCTCATCGGTTATGGTTTTTCAGACAGGCCAAAGATTGACTATACCGCCGAGGTCTATATCCATTTCGTGAGGGATTTCATGGATGGAGTTGGAATGAAGAGGGCAACTCTGATTGGGAATTCAATGGGTGGAGGGATTGCCTGGGCCATGGCAGCCCTCTTTCCAGAACGGGTCGAGAAATTGATATTGATCAACTGTATCCCGCCAGATATCTTGGATCAGGTCAGAAATGATTCCTTCAGAACACTGGTGGCCATCAAGGATATTTTCCTGCTTCCCTATTTGATCATTGCCGGTCGAAGCAGCAATTCGGTGAAGTTAATCCTTCAGGAGTGTGTTTCTGATATCAAACTCATCACCCCTGAAATATTGAATCGCCAATACCAGCTTTCCAAAATCAAAGGGACCACCTGGGTTCTTTACTCCACCTTCAAAAATGCTGGGGGTGCCTCAAAGCTGAAGGATTGCCTTTCCCAGATTCACCAACCCACGCTTCTCATCTGGGGGGAAAAAGATCTCATCTTTCCTCCCTCTGTGGGAGAAGGTCTCCATCGGATCATCAAAAATTCAAAAATTCAGATCATCAAGGGAAGTGGCCATATCCCTATGTGGGAGACCCCAGAAGAGGTCAATCAAGTCATTCTTGACTTCCTTAAAGAATAGTTCGGAGAAGTTAGTTCGTAGTTCGGAGAGGGAAATTTAATCTTTATTCTTAAGTTATTGATACTCCGAACTCCTAACTCTGAACTCCGAACTTTGAATTATTTGAGGAGGGCGAGGCTTAACCAGGGGACATAGGTGATGATCGCCAAACCTATCAGAAGGATGGCAATAAATGGGAGTGATGCAAGATAGAGTCTCAATACCGGTTTTTCAAAACGGATGCTGGAGATAAAGAGGTTGATTCCTAAAGGAGGGAACGAGGCTCCGATCTCAAGGTTGGCGAGGAAGATGATCCCGAGGTGAATAGGGTGAATTCCATAGGCGTGGGCGATCGGGGTAATGAGGGGGATGACGACAGTCAGTGCAGAGAATATACCCATGACGCAGCCCACAGCCAATAGAAAGAGGTTCAGCACCACCAAGAAGACGAATGGGCTGGTAATATGGGCTTTGAAGAAATCCAGCATCCTCATCGGGATTTCCTGGTCAATCAGATAATTGGTTAGGCCGAGGGCAGCACCCAGAATGATTAAAATTCCCCCAACTAATACCATACTCTTTCTCATGATCTGAGGAAGTTCCTTCCATTTAATATCCCGGTAGATGACCACTTCGATCAGGAGGACATAAGTCGCTGTAATGGCGGCGGCCTCACTAACAACAAAATATCCACTATAGATTCCACCCAAGACGACGACAGGGAGAGGGAGTTCCCAAATCATCTCACGAAGGGCCTTAAACACCTCGGATAGATTGAACTTGGTTCGAGGGATTTCGGAAAAGATGGCTTTCTGAACGCTAAATGCGGAGAGCAGAACTACCAGAAGGACGCCAGGCAGAATGCCTGCGAGAAAGAGTTGATCAATCCCCACCTTCGCTACTATCGCATAGATAATCAGGGGGAGGCTTGGTGGAAAGAGCAACCCTAATGTGCCTGAAGTGGTCAATAGACCAAGGGAGAACCTTTCTGGGTATCTCCCCTGTACCATCGCAGGAAAGAGGATGCCCCCTAAGGCGATGATCGTGAGCCCTGTCGCGCCGGTCAGGGCAGTAAAAATGGCGCAGGCGAGAAGGGCAATGATCGATAGCCCACCTGGCAACCACCCTAAGATGGCATCCGAAAGTCTGATCAACTTTTTTGGGGCTCCACTCTCTGAAAGGAGATATCCAGCAAAGGTGAAGAGTGGGATAGCGACGAGGATGGGAGTCGTCGCTATCCGATACATCTCAATGATCATGGCTGAGGAATCGATCTGGCTGGAGAATAACAAAAAGAGGGCCAGGCCAGAGATGACGGCGAAGATGGGCGCTCCGAAGAGCATGAAGAGGAGGATGGTGATGATCAGCAGGAGGGTCATTTTTCTCCCTCCTGGTTAGGAATGGAGTCCCTCTTCATGATTTGGGAAAGTTTCTTCAGGGTTTGAAGACCAAACCGGAAAGCCATTACCCCAAAAGTTATGGGAAGGATGATCTGTGGGATCCAGGCAGGAATCCTTGAGAAGATGACGTTCCCCATCTGGGCCTCATTTTTAATAAATTTCAAGGCGGCAAAGCACAGAAGGCCGCAGACAAAAAAAGAAAACAGGTGGGTGAGGATATCGGAAACAGTCTTTCCCCGCCCGGGCATCCATCGAGAAAGGACATCAATGTTGATGTGTTTCCCCTCTCTCGTAGCCAAGGCGGCACCGATAAAACCTACCCAGAGGACCAGATTCCTGACCAGCGGGTCTCCCCAGGCGAGACCCGTGGCAAAGACGTTCCGGAGGACGATCTGCAAAAAAGCGATGAGGATCATGACGCTTAGCAGGATGACGAGGAGGGTTTGCTCCACCCTGTCAATGACTTCATCCGTTCGCTCCCACCGATCCATTATTTTTCTCCCCTTCGATAACTTTCTAAGTAAGCGCTTACCTCATTCAAGACCTTTTTGGAGAAGGATTGACCGCCTATATGGCCCATGGCTTTATTCGACAGTTTTTTGAATTCATCGACTTGGTCCTTTGAGGGTGTAATGATCTTCACCCCTTGCTTCGTCATCACCTTGATCGCCTCTCGATTTTCGTTTCGGGTTACGATCTTCAATTGATCGAGATGACGTTGGCAACTTTCGATAAGGATATTCTGGAAGGCTGGCGGGATATGTTTGAAGGTGTCTTTATTGACCACAATCCCACCTGCCAAATAGGACAAAGGGACATCCGTCATGTATTTTACTTTAGTAAACCACTGGAGGGAGATGGCCCCTGAGGGAGGGGCGTAGACGACATCGACCAGTCCGGTTTGCAGGCCGACGAGAACATCGGGAACAGAGAGGGGGATGGCCGAAACTCCAGCTTCATCGAAGATAGCTTTGGCCATCGGTGATTCCTCCCAAATCCAGACCTTTGCCTTTTTGAGATCGGCCACACTGGCAACGGGGAGGGTGGACATCAGGTGGACAAATCCTGCCTCAGACCACCCGAGAAGAATATATCCGTTATCCTCCAGACCCTTTCTGAAGAAAGAATCCATCTTTGCCAACGTGGTATCGACTTCTTCATACCTCTGGAAGATGAAGGGTACCTGGAGCACATCGATCTCTTTGAAGAGCGGAGAAAGCCCCCCGGTAGTGAGGGCTGCACTCTGGATCTGGCCGATCTTCATCTTGCGGAGCATATCCATCTCATCTCCCAGGACCCCGCCAGGGTAAATTTTAAACTGGACTTTGTTTTCCGTCTTTTTCATCACTTCTTTGTTCAAGGTATTCAAGGTTTTCATCCAGGAGCTTCCCTCTGGGGCCAGGGTGCCCAATTTGATCACGACGCTCTTTTCCATTCCATTGGCAGGTGGGATGAGAAAGAGGAAGGCCAATAAGCTGAGTCCTAGGGTTTTTATCATATCATGTCTGCCCATATTCTTTCTCCTATTCAAAATATTCTTCGATGCGACTGAGCAATTCTTTCGCCTTCTTTTTGGCCACGGTATTGAGAAGGACTAAGTCCGGGGAAGTCTCAACTGGTGTCTCTAAAACTTTTTGAAGGGTGGAGGCAAAGAGGTCTTTGTCCTCCATTTTTCGAGCGTAATAGTTTGCATAATAGACATAGGCCATTAAAAATTTTCCTTGTCCAAGATCCATGGCCTTCAGAAAATGTCCTTGAGCTTTTTTGAGATCTCCGCCGGCAATTTTCGGTCTCGAAGCGAACCATATCCCCATGAAGAGGTGAGGGCCGCCATAATAGAATCCTTCGTCCAGCTGTATAACCCGTTTCATCATCTCCTCGACCCTCGGGAGTTCTGCCACGGCCTCCATGGAATCGAGATTTAAACTTATCCAGTTCGCCCAACAGGTAGCACTCCAAAAGAGGTATGGGACATCTTTTTTACCAAGAGCTCTCAGCCCCTCTTTGAAGTCGTCGAAAGGTCTCTGGAGAGGTCCCTTCAATCCCCTTTTCTCCAAAGATCGAAGGGCATAACTTCTGCCCTTTTCGAGGAGAACCTTTGCATACTCTTTATCCTGCTCCTCTAAAAAGGTCGAAGCAAAAGAAGAGTAACCCTGGGCTGCAGCGATCAATAACTCCTCATTGTCCGGCCACTTCTCGATCATTCCGTCCATCAACAGGAGATAGGCGGGCATGCCTTCACGAATCATTTTCAGGTCCGATTGTTTATAGGAGGCTTGGGCTACCCCTTCCAAGAGGATTGCTGTAGCAGCGACAGTCCATTTTTTACTGGGGAGACAGGCAGAGGAACTGAGGACAATACATAATAAAAGAGAAATCCCAATTCGATTGAGGTGAGACGCCATATTTCCGTCCCTTGCGACGATCAAAAGACTCCTTTAAGTTATGATAAAAATTTATATTTCTAAATCGGGAGTATGTCAACTCATTTTAGATAATGAATAAATCTTCAAATGGCAAAACCGTGTTTCAACCTCCCAGGTTCTCAGGAGGAGAATAATGGCTTGACAAAAGAGAGGACAATCGATAATAGAATAGCAGAACATTCGAAGAGAGGGGATCGATTTGGGGAATTATAGGAAGCGGGTAGTGATCACTGGAATCGGGCCTGTTACACCGGTGGGGATCGGGAAAGAGGCCTTTTGGGAGAGTCTGGTTCAAGGGAAATCCTCTTTCAAGCGGATCGAGTTTCCAGGTCGTGACATGAGTCAGTACCGGTGCCAGATCGCTGCGCCCATTGAAGGATTCGATCTGGGTCAATATGTGGAGAGATCGAAGCATTCGAAATATTTTGGGAAGACCTCCCAGTATGCTGTTGCTGCGACAAGGATTGCTCTTGAGGATGCGGGCATTCAGTTTGAAAGAAATGATGCGGGGACGAAAAACCCCCATGAACAAAAAAGTGAATATCGACTGAGGGGGATTGATCCCTTCCGCATTGGAGTGATCCTTGGAGTGAGCGTGGAATCCATGGAGATCTTGGAACATTATCACGAGCGTTTTTTATCGAGAGGGACCAGGGGAATTTCTCCTTTTGCACTTCCCAATATCTACCTGAGCGCTATCACCTCCCATGTGGCCCAGTATTTCACGATCAGAGGAACTTCGTTTGCCCTCTCGACCGCCTGTGCCTCAGCCACACATGCCATGGCCAATAGTTTTCTTCAGATTCAGGGGGGAATGGAAGATGTCGTGGTGACTGGAGGGTCGGATGCCTGTCTGACCCCCTATGTCTTCGGAGGGTTCGATGTGCTCAGGGCGATGTCGACGAGGAATGATGATCCTCAACGGGCGTGCAGGCCTTTTGATCGCGAGAGAGATGGTTTTGTCATGGCCGAAGGAGCAGGAGTACTCGTCTTTGAGGAGCTGGAACATGCCAGAAGAAGAGGGGCACGAATCTATGGGGAGGTAGCGGGATTCGGGATGACGGCTGACGCCTTTCATCTCACCGAGCCCGATCCGGATGGAAAAGCCCTTGGCAAGGCGGTCAGAAATGCGCTTGAAACAGCCGGAGTCCATCCAGATGAGGTCGATTACATCAATCCCCATGGCACCTCCACTCCGCTCAACGACAAGGTGGAGACGAGGATGATCAAAGATGTCTTCGGGAAGAAGGCATATGATATTCCCATCAGTTCCACCAAATCGGTTACAGGCCATATGATGGGAGCCGCAGGAGGTGTGGAAGCGATTGCCGTGGTTCTAACCATCGAAAAGGGAACCATCCATCCCACCCTCAATTATGAATTTCCGGATCCGGAATGCGACCTCGACTATGTTCCCAATGAGGCCAGAAAGAAGGAAGTGAGGATAGGACTCTCCATCTCTGCCGGTTTCGGAGGGGTGAATAGCGCCATCCTGATTAAAAAGTTTGAGGATTCTCGCTCTTCTTGATCCGTTTTTTCCCCTTAGCAAGTTGACACACCTGGCAGAAAGTATATAATAATCCTATTCTCCCTGAAGGTATTTAAAAAGCCGGTGAGAAGATGGTTCCTTATCAGATAGACCAGGAATTGATCGAGTCGATCACGGTTAAATTAAAGGAGAAAGGGTGCGACCTTTCCCATGAAGAAGTAACCACAATTGTCGGCCTGATCAAGGAGAAGACCCTCTTCCATCATATTGATCAGATCATTCATCAAGCGGATGCTATCCTCGAGATTAATCCCTCCCTTACGGAGAAGGAGATCCTCGAGGCCCTGGCCAGAAATGTCGTTGAATTCCTCGGTGCGGAAGCGGCCAGCATTCGAATCTATAATCCAAAAAGAGAGGAGATGGTCTCCTTCGGGTCCTATCCCGGCGAGGGCGAGGACCGTGAGGAAACGATTCCATTTGAAGATACCATAGCCGGGGATGTGGTCAAAAACCGCAGGAGTTACTTCATCTCCAGCATCTTAAAGGAGGAGAAGTATAAGAACAAGGAAAAGGTCCAAAAACATGGCATTCACTCGATGCTGGCTCTTCCAACCTCAATTCCTCGCTTCTCTCTGAAAGATTTGGATACGGAAGGATGTCTTCAGATCTATTTTAAAGAAGACGAAAAGATATTTACTCCACTGGAAGCCAGGATTGCGGAGATGCTGGCTAAAAGGGTGAGCTATGTCATTGCCCGCAAGCGGATCATGGGCCTCCAGAAGTTGAGTGTCACCAAAGACAAAATCGTGGAGCAGATCTTCCTGAAGCTCGGAAAGCGGGGAGGAGTCAAGATGAAGGAGGTCTTCAATCTGGTCATCCCTGAGCTGGTGGACATCATGAGGATCCAGCGATGCTCCCTCTTCTCCGTGGAGGAGGACCGCCGGCATGTGGTCCTGGAAGCAGGGTTTCCGGAGATCCAGCACGGGATCGGCAAGGTCCTCGAAGTGGCGAAGGAACCCTATATCCAGACCATCGTGAATCAGATAGGTCCATTCGGTGATTTTGAAAATGAGAAGATCTACCCGAACTATCTTCATATCCTCAATCCGCAGAGGAGCCATCTTCTTCCTCCGGACCTCAAACGGTTTCTCGAAATTCAACAGATTCATTCCGTGCTCTATATCCCGCTGAAGGTCAACGGGAAAGTTCAATATTTTTTAACCTTCGATGCACAGGCCCAGCACCCGGGATTTACGGATGAGGAGATCGAAATTTTTGCCCTCTTCGGCAAGGAGTTGATGAAGGGGTTGAGACTGGAGAAGATGGATGACATCCTTCACGATTTTAAAAACCCGGCCATTGCTGCGGCCGGATTTGCCAAACGGGTTCAAAAGATACTGGCCGACGGAGAGTATCCTGTGAAGAAAGAGAAGGTCGATCAGGCGTTGGAGATCATCCTGAAAGAGACATCCCGCATTCAGGAGTTGGCCCTGACCCTCCATGGTGAGGGAAAGGAAGAGGTGGTGGACCTTGCGGAGAAATTAAAGAAGAGAGCGATGATCAACGAAGAGACCCTGATCGAGTTGAGACGGGAAAATATCCGGTTGTATGAAGGAGAATTAGAGTCTCCGTTATGGATTCGATGTTATCCCCTCCACATTGAGAGGGTCCTGGACAATCTTCTCAACAATGCTTCCAACGCCATACCCGAAGAGGGAGGAAACCTCTCCATCCGGTCTTATCGAAAGGATGAGTGGGCGGTCGCAGAGATTTCGAATACCGGTCAGATTTCCGAAGAAGATAAGGAGCGATACCTCCTTGGCGAAGGAAAGGGCAGGGGACTCCATATCACCACCCGCCTGGTCAAACGGATGGGAGGGAAGATGGTAATGGAATCCGGAGAAGGTCAGACGACTTTCCGGGTGATGTTTCCTCTGGTCCTAAAAGAAGAAAAGGCGTAGCGCATAGGGCCAAGCGCATAGCGATTGGATGCTTTTAATTTTTATCCTATAACCTTTGTCGTTACGCTATGCTCTATGCGGACTCTGTAGATGGAAAAATTCTACTGCCCTGAATGTGATCGTTCCTATTCCCTCAACACGACCCGATGGCGATGCGACTGTGGTTCCCCCCTTGATCTGGAATTTACGCCGGAGTTTTTCACTGAAAAGATCCTGAAAAGGGGTCCGAGCCTGTGGCGGTACAGGGAAGCCATTCCGATAAGGAAGGATCAATCGATTCTCTCCATGGGAGAAGGATTAACTCCTCTTGAAGAGATGGAGTTCGACGGTCACAGGGTATTGATAAAGATCGATTACCTCTTTCCGACAGGCTCCTACAAAGATCGTGGGGCCACCGTGCTCATCAGCAAGGCGAGGGAGCTGGGGGTAACGAAGGTGGTGGAGGATTCTTCAGGAAATGCCGGCTCCGCGATTGCGGCTTACTGTGCCAGGGCAGGGATCGGGTGTGATATTTATGTCCCGGAATCGACCTCTTCCGGGAAATTGGTCCAGATTCAAACATACAGGGCAAATTTGAAAAAGATCGAGGGTTCAAGGGAGGAGACAGCACGGGTGACGATGGAGGCGGCTAAGAAAACCTACTATGCCAGCCACTGCTGGAACCCCTACTTTCTCCATGGGACAAAGACCTTTGCGTTTGAGATATGGGAGCAGATGGGCTGGAAATCACCGGATACGCTTCTCCTTCCTGCTGGACATGGGACGCTTCTGCTGGGAGCCTACATCGGGTTCAGGGAGTTGAAAGAGGCGGGGAGGGTTAAAAAGATTCCAAGATTGGTGGGGATTCAATCAGCGGCCTGCGCCCCGCTTTTTCAGGGTTTTGCAAAAGGGTTGGACGAAGCTCCGGCCATCCTGAAGGGGGAGACGATGGCTGAGGGAATTGCCATTGCAGAGCCTGTCAGGGGAAAGCAGATCCTTAGAGCGATCCGGGAGACCGGCGGAGAGGTGCTGACCGTGACGGAGAAGGAGATCGGAGCCGCCTTCAAAGAGATGGGCCGAAGGGGCCACTTCATCGAACCCACTTCCGCGGCCACGATCGCCGGACTGAAGAAATACTTAAAAAGGAAAAGGGTGAAAGAGGTGATCGTATCGAGTCTGACGGGAACAGGGTTGAAGGCCGTGGAAAAGGTATGCCACATGGAAAAGGTATGCCACTTGACAGCCACTCAATAGCTGGTTAAATTATCTCCACCAAAATCTTTTTTAAAAGAGGCTTTAAGAATAGACCGAGGAGGTAGGGTTATGGGTCGGATGAGAATGAAGCAGGGTTTGTTCTTTCTAATCGTTGTAATGTGTATTTCTCTTCTTTCTCCTGTTTTGATCTTTGCTGCGGAGGAGAAGGAGAAGAAGGACATGAGGCCGGAGCGTGGAATTACCGTCTACCCGGAGTTTTCTACGGTGTCCATCGCAAAGGGAGAGACCGTTCGGATGGACTTGACTCTCGAAAATAAAGGCCGGGCAGATGAGACGATCGATCTAAAGGTCTCAACGGTTCCCAAGGGATGGAAGGCGACGATGAAGGGAGGGAGTTATCTCGTGGCCGGGCTGTATGTGGCCAATGGCAAATCGAGGAATCTGGCCCTGAGCCTGGAACCGGACAAATCCGTCGGGCCTGGAACCTATGTCTTCCAGTTTGACGCTGAAACTGCGGATGGGAAATTTATCTCCACCCATAAGTTAACGGTAAATGCTCAGGAGAGAATCCCCGGCGCAGATGACATCCAGATCACCACATCGTATCCCGTATTGAGAGGGCAGACCGATGCCCGGTTCGAATTTTCCCTCGAGGTGTTGAATAAGAGCGAAAGCGATCGAGCCTTTAACCTTGCCGCCATCGGGCCCGAGAAATGGGAGATCAACTTCAAACCCGCCTATGAGGCCAAACAGATTTCGAGCCTCCGGATGAAGGGAGGACAGAATCAGACAGTCGCTGTCGAGGTGTCGCCGCCCAGAGACGCAAAGTCAGGAGAATATCCTGTCCTGGTAAAGATCAGTTCGGGAGAGCAGAAGGCGGAGGCGAAGTTGATGGTAGTGCTCACCGGCATTTATAAACTGGATGCAGGAACACCCACTGGAATCCTGTCGCTGGAGACGATGGTGGGGAAACCGGCGACCGTCTCTCTCTTCGTCAAGAATACAGGCTCCGCTGTCAACCGCAATGTCAGTTTCACCTCCTTTAAACCCGAAAACTGGGAGGTAAAGTTCAATCCCGAAAAGATCGAGGCAATAGAACCCAATGCGCTGAAACAGGTGGAAGTCACCATTACTCCAGCCAAGGAAGCGCTGGTGGGAGATTATTCCGTCGGATTGATGGTGGATGGCGAGAAGGGGAGCAGTAAAACCGTGGAGATGAGGACAACGGTGAGGGCTTCGACAGCCTGGGGATGGATCGGGATCGGAATCATCATCTTTGTCATCGCAGGCTTGTGTGGTCTGTTCATCTGGTTAGGGAGGCGTTAAGGTGAAAGGAGAAATTATCGTCGAAACCGAGGATTTGACAAAGAAGTACGGGCAGCGAACCGCAGTGGACCATCTCAACATCAAAATTGAAGAAGGAGAGGTCTTCGGATTCCTCGGTCCGAATGGAGCGGGCAAGACAACGACACTGCTTATGTTTCTCGGCCTCACCGAACCGACCTCCGGAAGGGCGAAGGTCATCGGATTCGATCCGACCCGGGAACCCTTTAAGGTGAAGGAGAAAGTGGGTTACCTGCCTGAGAATGTCGGTTTCTATGATGATATGGATGCGAGGCAGAACCTCCGGTATATTGCAAAGTTAAACCGGATCTCCGGAGAGGTTTCGGAAAAGAGGATTGACTACTGGCTGGAGATGGTCGGCCTTTCAGATGAGTCAACAAAAAAGGTGGGCACCTTTTCGAAAGGAATGAGACAGCGACTCGGGATCGCAGAGGTATTGATCAAGGAACCGAAACTCGTTTTTCTCGATGAACCCACGATCGGCCTCGATCCCGATGGAACGAATCGGATGCTCGACCTCATCCATTCCCTGAGCCGGGAAAAGAATATCACTCTCTTTCTTTCCTCCCATCTGCTCGATCAGGTTCAGAGGATCTGTGACCGGGTGGGGATTATGATCAATGGGAATCTGGTGGCGATCGGTCCCATTGAGGAGCTGGCCAAGAAGAAGCTGGGATTGGACCAGCAAGATTATACGCTCGAAGAGATCTATATGAAGTACTTTAAGGAGGCCTAAATTGTACGGGATCTTAACGATATTCAGGAAGGAGATGGGGGACCATTTCAACAGCCTGCGATTCCTCCTCATATCAGCCCTCATCGTGATGGTCGGTGTGATCATCACATCCATGGTGGGGATGGCGATCCGGGAGGAATTGAAAGGGATGGCCAAGCCCACGCTCATTTTTCTGCTCCTTTTCACTTCGACAGGGAAACTCTTCTCCTTCGTTCAGTTCATCGGCTTTTTCGGCCCTCTCTTGGGCATCTTTTTAGGCTTTGATTCGATCAACCGGGAGCGGATTTCAAGAACTCTGTCGAAACTGGTCTCCCAGCCAATCTTTCGAGACTCGATCATCAATGCCAAATTTCTATCGGGTGTTGCGATCATTGCGATCATCCTGGTCGCCACCGTCCTCCTCATCTCTGGCCTCGGCATCCGGTTGATCGGGGTGGTGCCGGGTGCGGAAGAGGTGTCGCGTCTGGTTATCTACGTCGTCATCAGCCTTCTCTACATCTCCTTCTGGCTGGGGATATCGATCCTCTTCTCCGTGATCTTCCGGAGCGCAGCCACCTCTGCCCTGGCGTCCCTGGCCATCTGGATCTTTTTTTCTTTCTTTGTGAGCCTGGGCGCAAGCGTTTTGTCTGATGCAGTTGCTCCCGTCAGCCAGACCGCTTCCGGGGTTGATGCGGAGATGCTGATGCGGCATGAGCGGGTCCAGAGGCTCACCTCCCTGGTTTCTCCCATGACCCTCTACAGTGAAGCTACAACGACCATTCTCGATCCGATGCGAAAGACCACGAGGACATTGGTTCTGATGGGGCCCCTGGAAAGGTTTTCCATGAGTCGGTTTCAGAGCCCTCTTCCCCTTCTGGAGAGCCTCTTTATCGTCATTCCCCATATTATTTCGATTGTGGCGATCACTCTTCTCTGTTTCGGTATCTGCTACTTCGTCTTTATGAGACAGGAGATCCGAACGGTCTGAGACAATAACCAAGCTCCAAGCACCAATAATCAAATAATGACCCAAATTCCAATGACCGAAATTTTCCTCCTCTCCCCTCTGGGGAGAGGATAAAGGTGAGGGGTGTTTCGATTAATTGGATATTGAAGAATTGGAATTTATTTGGAGCTTGCCTGCCTGCCGCAGGCAGGGAATTTGGTTATTGGAATTTAATAAGGAGAAAGATACCAAGAGAAAAGGATGCGAAGGAAGAGTGGACTCTAACCCTATAGGTGTTCAAAAGCGTGAGATCTTCGGCTGGGCCATGTATGATTTTGCAAATTCGGCCTTTGCCACCACGATTCTCGCTGTCATCTTCAATCACTATTTTGCCACGGTGGTTGCCGG
Source organism: Thermodesulfobacteriota bacterium (assembly GCA_030017685.1). Lineage (GTDB taxonomy): Bacteria > Desulfobacterota > BSN033 > BSN033 > UBA1163 > RBG-16-49-23. Next base: position 33,243 of record JASEHH010000017.1, read on the forward strand.
AGGGGAGAGAGGCGTGGAACTCTTTGGATTCCGTCTCCACGGCGCCTCCTTCTTCACCTTCTCCGTCTCGCTCAGCATGGTAATCTCAGCCATCCTCGCTCCTTTTTTAGGCGCGGTGGCCGATGCCTCAGGCTCGAAGAAACGATTTCTCATGGCCTTCTGTTTTACCGCCATTGTCTTCACCGGCCTCCTCTATTTTGTTCAGGAAGGAAATTACTGGCGTGGGGCGATCTTCTTCATCATTGCCAATATCGGTTTTGCGGGAGGCAATGTCTATTACAACGCCTTCCTTCCTGAAATCTCGAACGATCAAAATATCGGCAGGATCTCAGGCCTCGGATGGGCATTGGGATATATCGGAGGCGGGGCTCTTCTTGCCATTAATCTGGTGATGTTGAAATATCCCGGAGTCATCGGGTTTCGGGAAGGGTCTTTTTCGGTTCAGGACTGTTTTTTCTCAGTTTCCCTGTGGTGGTTGGTTTTTTCCCTCCCTACTTTTTTTCTTCTGAAAGAGAGGGCGCAGAAGATCCCTCTTGCTCCCGGGAAGAGCTATTTCAGGGAAGGTTACATCCGTCTCCGGCATACCCTTGGCCGGATCAGGACCTTCAGGGAATTGACGAAGTTTCTTTTAGCCTATCTGATCTATAATGAAGGAATCGAAACAGTCATCGTTATGGCATCGATCTTTGGTGCTCAGGTGATAGGTATGGAGACCGTAGAGATCATCCTCTTCTTCCTGATGGTTCAGGGGATTGCCTTTTTCGGCTCCTTAGCCTTTGGTTTCCTGGCCGATGCAATAGGAAACAAGAGAACGGTGATGATCTCACTGGTCATCTGGTCTCTTATCGTGGTCTGGGCTTTCCAGTTGGGGGTCATCTGGGATCCCAAAACAGAATACTGGATACTGGGAATTTTAACAGGTATTGTGCTGGGTGGAAGTCAGGCAGCCTCCCGGTCTCTTCAGGGGGTTTTTACTCCCGATGAGAACAGCGCCGAATTCTTCGGTTTCTTTGCCGTCTCAGGCAAGTTTGCCTCTGTCTTCGGGCCTCTGATCTATGGAATCCTGATTGCCATCACCGGAAGCGTCCAGTCAGGCATCCTTTCGGTGCTTTTCTTTTTCATCGCCGGAGGAATCCTCCTGTGGACGGTCGATGAAAAGAAAGGAATGGAAGAGAAACAGAAACCAGTCCTTTAGGTTTATCAAAGATCCTCCCTCAAAGAGAGCTCTGGAAAACTACTTTTTGCTCTCTACATTTCTAATCTGTGCAATCGGTTCCTAATCAATGTAATCAGAGATTTCTGAACTTTTTCAGAAATCTCTCAAAATTCCCTTGAAAAATCATTCTTAATTTCTTAACATAATTGTTAAGAATCATGGAACAATATGGGTCGTACTTTTCCTCCATTCCCTGAAAATAAACCTCTCCCCTTTGCCTGAGCGATCCATTCAGGAGTTATTCCTATGATAAAGAAGGTATTTTGGAAAGACCCCTATTTAACTCAACTCGAAACCTATATTGCCGGTTTCAAAGGCGATGAGATTACCGTGGAGCAAACAATCTTCTTTGCTTTCTCCGGAGGGCAGGAGAGTGATGATGGAACCATCGGCAATAGCCGTGTTCTCCAGGCCCGAACCGAAGGTAAGGAAATCATCTATACGCTCGAGCAGGGTCACGGGTTAAAGAGGGGGGATCCGGTAAGCATCCAGATTGACCGGGAAAGACGGTATCAGTTGATGCGATTGCATTTTGCCGCAGAGATCGTTTTGGAATTAACCTGTCGACATCTGAAATCCGTTAGGAAAATCGGGGCTCATATCGCTCAAGATAAGGCAAGGATAGATTTTGAATGGGGCGGGAATATTTCAAACGTGCTGGCTGTTATTCAAAAGGAAGCCCTTTGGATAATCGAAGCGAACCAGGAAATCATCAGTGCTTTCAGTAATGAAGAAACAGAGGAACGATACTGGGAAATTGCGGGTTTTGCACGTGTCCCCTGCGGGGGCACTCACTTAAAGAGAACGGGCGAAGTTGGAGAGATCGAGTTAAAACGCAAAAATCCGGGCAAAGGGAAAGAAAGGATTGAAATTTTCTTAATATCCCCTCCCCCTCTTGATCTGATCCTTACCCATAAATGGGGGGGCTGGACACAAGGGGCTAAGTTCTATGTTGTTAACAAGTCGAAATCATTATTATTCTTTAAGTTTGTCATTCCTGCGGAAGCAGGAATCCAGGTATTTCCTGTTGGTCCTGGATTCCCGTTTTCACGGGAATGACACACAAATATGTTATGTTGGAGCCTCAATTGAACCAATTATACCCCGTCTCCCTGTGTCCAGCCGCTGACTTATGGGACACGATCAGCTCTTGATGGGGGAGGGTGAGGGTGGGGGTGGACAAAAGAGATTCGGTCTGAATGGACGAGCCCCGCCGTTGTTCCTTAAAAAGTTGATTTCTTCCTGCAATCGTGGTTTTTAAATTTCTCTTCAAGATGCAACATTTCATCCAATTGGGAATCGATACTCCGCTTTCATTTTGATGAATAGAATTGGAATTCTTTTCCTTTTCGTGATATACTTCTTTTAAAATAAGGGGGGTATTTTGTCAAAGCATGCTGGAGCTTATAAAGGCGATAAACGGCGAAAAGAATTGTCCCGCCAGAAAAAACAGGAAGAGAGAAGGCAGCGACGATTTCAGAAAGGAGATCGCACCTCTTCAGACGCCGAGAAGGTCGAACAAGAAGAGACAAAGCCCACCGATCCTTAACTCGATACCCCTTTCCCGGGAAAAAGACTTCCTCTTCTCCTTTACCACGAATACTACAGAGTTTACCTCTCGAGTAAGGGAGGATGTGGTTTCATCGGGAATGGGCAAGGCTGATACAATCGGTTGAAAGTGACTCGTGTGTGAGGACTCCCCCCCCACCTTGCTGAGGCGGAGCCGGATGGAATGAGGGAAATTGATAGCCCATCCCCCAAACGATTCGGGCATTCAACAAAAGTAAGTAAACGTGGCGAACGCTGAATGGCGGGCGCTACCCATCAAAGGTCGTCGCCCAAGGCGACGCAGAAAAGGAGCGTAAGAAAGTATGGCTAAAAAACTATTTGTAGGAGGTCTGAGCTGGGACACGACGGACGACGGCCTGCGCCAGGCGTTCGCGTCTTATGGGGAAATCACTGAAGCCAAGGTCATCACAGACCGAGATACGGGGCGTTCCCGGGGTTTTGGATTCGTGACCTTCGCTCAGGATGACAATGCTAAGACGGCGATATCCAAGATGGATGGCACAAGCCTTGACGGCAAGACCATTAAGGTTAACGAGGCGCAGGAAAAGAGTCCTCGCGGAGGTAGCCGATCCGGCGGTGGTTTTGGGGGCGGTCGTGGCGGCGGCCGCAATCGCTGGTAGTTCCGGCTACGCTCATCTATGGACATACTTTCCGAGCCGCCTCATCTTTCGGTGGGGCGGCTCCTGTTCATAAAGCCGAAGAGTCTTTTTAATGAAATTACTGATTGTCTTTCAGGCAGGTGGAATTTCCTCAGGCTCGAAATGATAGCCGAGAAAATCAAACCTTCTTTCGGTTTTTCCACGGACGCTGTCCGATGTACGCTTTCACTCGTTAATCGTCAATTTTCACTGCCCATAGCTTTCACCGCTTTGTTATTCTCCTCTTTTTTCAGGGGACTTCTCCCTGAATTATTGATACGTTCGACGGCGCCAAACCCCGATTTTTAAATCGGGGTAATGGTTCGACAAGCTCACCATCCCGAGCAGAGTCGAGGGAAAAGCGCCGCTCAGTATCAACCCTGAGCATACCCCGGGCTTCAGACCGGGGAGTCGAATGGGTTGATTTTCAAATTCTGTCCTTCAATACAAGGTTTCATACAGACGTCAGGAAGTTTGCCTGAATTGGAAGGGGATTTTTACTCAAAACTTTTTAATATTTAAATCGAATCCTATATTTTACTTTCACTTCCTGATCTTTTGCCACAGGGACATTGAAGCGGATCAGGTTGGCCTGAAGTTTTTCGTAAGAATGAGTATTTGAGAGCATCTCCCAGTCGCCGGGGATGGGCTCTTCCACTAAGACCTTAATATCCTCCTTTTTGTGGTTCCTCAGACTGACCTCAAAGGCCACCTCATAGAGGTTGTAACCGAGGTGTTTGTATTCGGTCTGGGTCCTCTCTCCCACCACATCAAAAGCCTCTCCGATCTTGATCTTAATCTTTTCATCCTTTGGCGTATGGTCGATCCGGTCCTCTCCTACAAACTGGAGGCTTCCATCCTTATCCTCTTTATAGACCCGGATCGTCCCTTTGGGCAGGGGCATTCCGAGGTTATTCTTCCGGGTGTTCTCCAGTTCGAGAAAGACCCCGACTTTCTGCTTATTCGTCCTCTGGTCATACCGGGAGTAGTAGTAGTGAGGATGGCCTGAGAAGATGAAAAGTTTCTTAACGGGGACCTGATTGGCATCGAGCAGGGACATCTGCTTGGTTTGATTATCTTTGATGGTTGTTCTGCGATCAAGTGTGTAAAGATGATATTCGAAGAAAGACTCCTCTTTAAATTGTTGGCTTACTTCTTTCGCAGCCGCCATAGGCCTGGCATAATCCATTCTCATCTCTCCTTTGACCCGATGAATATCGCCCGCCACCAATTTAAGTAAAGCATTCTGGTAAGTTGCTCCGCTCCGGTTGTCAATAGTGACCCAGCCAGTCATGTCAGTCATTGTGTCCGATTTATTTAAGACCGTCACGTAATCCGCCTTCCAGTTAATCCCGGAGGTGAGGTACGAAGCCTCCACCTTTTGGGTCCTTGGGAGCCTGTTTTCCAGCATCCAGACGAGTGTGGGTTGCGAAATGAGGTTTTCAGGGATCTTTGAAAGCAGGATGCGTCCGTAATGACCGATGTGGATCTTGTCACCGATCTGAAAGATATTTCCACCCTGGGTAGAGAGGAGGGTGGCTTCAATAATCTCCTCCCTTTTCGTTTCGTTATTGAATGTTGCCAGATGGACCTTCTGCCCCACATATTTTTCGAGAAGTTTCTGGGGGCTGAGAAGATCGTACTCGTAGTTCTGCTCCAGGACATTGAGGCTCGATCCATTGATCAGGGACTTGATGTGGACTGTGGTGGGATCAATCTTTCCGGCCACATCCATAAACTTCAGTTCATGGATTCCCGGCTTAAGGTCGATGAGCCGTGTGTCCTTCACCAGCCCGATATTCGAATTGTAGATGGTGATGGCGACATCCTGCTGATCCCTGAGGGTGCTGGTGATGGGCGCAACAGAGCCCTGAATCCCTACGTGGTTCAGGGCATAGCCCAGTTGGATAGAAAAAAGAAACGAAATGAGGGTGATTAGGATGACTGACTTTTTCATTGGAAAATCCTCCTTCTCGGGTTTTTAATATTAAAGACAACACTGGAGCCATTTGGTTCCAAAAAAGTTTTATGAAGGGATTGAAATCAAAGAAAATATTAAAAGGTTTGTTATAGGAGAAAGAAGGTCGTGAAGGCAGTTTTACTCAATCCTGATTGTCAATGATTCCCCTAAATCATTGACCCTTCCATCCAGCCCAATTTAACAATATCAATGCGGCGGAGGTCGCTCACCCCGAGTTTATATTTCTCATCAGCGGCAAAGATATGTGTAGGGGGATTATCCAGTGGCCGGTCTTCTCCGAAGTGGGCAGTGCGCTGAAGTTGAAGCAGGCGTGCTCCCACTGCATCCAGAGCCACAGGGTCATTCCCGATGAGGAGGCCTTTGTATTCGGAGACGAACCTTCTGTCAAAGTGATGGGCTCCCCGGTTGTAGAATTGAGTCCGGATCAGACTCAGAATATTGAGGCGGGTCTTTCCTTTGACAATGGCCTTGCCCCATATTGAAGCCAGGGGGGAGCAAGAATCGCTGTGGTAGTGGAGGGGGAGCAAGTAGGCGGGAACGAACATGCAATAGTTCTTAATACATCCACCGATGCCGGACCAGTGATGGGTCCTCAGGGGCCGAACATTTATGAGCGCTGTGGAGGACTTAAAAATGGGATGATTCAATACCCCTCGATCGTCAATGCCGATATTCTTTTTTGGAACACCCGCCTCCATGACCCGTTTCACAATGGCCGATTCCAGTTCTTCAGGGGTGGGCAAATAGAACCAGACATTGCTCTTGATGCCCACGATGTCATTCGGTTTGATCAACTTCTTCCAGGCCTGAACAGGCTTTTCTTCACCCAGTAACTCGCAGACTCCCTCGTCGAGCATCTTTTGGACGATCTTCTGGTTGATATTGCCCTGCGAATCGATGACATTCCCGTCACGGACGAGGACCACTTTAACTTTTTCTTCTGCCTCCGTTTCTCCGCTCAGGGTTGGACCAAGAGCCGCGGCAAATGCGGTATAGGCTGTGCCGCGAAGAAAATCCCTGCGGGTGATGGTTCGGCTTTTTTTCATTGTCATCCTTTCTCCAATCTACTACGACGGATACGTTCACCTGCGAACCATGCCCCCCCCTCACCCCGACCCTCTCCCGCAAGGGGAGAGGGAGACAATCAGGTTATTTTGTGGGCAATTTCTTCACGACCGCCTCAATCAATTGCTCTGTTTTTTCAACAGAAGGTGCATCAAAGACCACCAGAATATACTGGCGGTGGAGCCTTGCAGAGGTCCATTTTCCATCCTCTGTCTTGACTGTTTTTGAAGAGGGAGCCTCTGGCATGTAAGCCTTCAGAAAACTCAGAAAGGCTTTTTCAGCCTGTTTTTGGTCGGGGTACTGAATAAGGAGAAGAAAGGTTTTACCTTTCTCTCCGGGGGAAGGATAGGTGGCCAGAATCGCATTTGTTCGTGCTCCCAAATTGAATATGTTTTCATGGGAAATAAAATAGTGATGATTTAAAACCTGGTGAAGGTGGAAGTAGCGAATGGTTCCCTGAGAGAGTCCCTCTTCGGGCAGGAATTGGATCAGTTTTGGTTTTGAACCCTCTTTCTCAATATTCCTCGCTATGGCCTCGCCGATCGTTAGGATGTCCCTCCTCGCAGCAGGGGTTTCTCTTTCAGCAAAGACATTGGCAAAATACTTTCCTTTCCAGAAACGGAGCAGGCCTCCGCCATAATCCGATCCCTGGCCAATTCCAACCTCTTCCTCTTCTGTTTGGTAAGAGAATATTCCAAAGGCATCTTCGGATGAACCCATATCGAAGAGTTCTACCAACAAGGGAGGATAGCCTGCCTTCAGATAACGTCGGACCATGAGAAGTTTAAAATCGTAAGAGCGATAAAACTCGGCAGCGCCGTCCATATATCGGAAAGCGGTTTGGCGATCATAAAATTCATCCTTTCCATCCGTTTTGTAATCCTCAACCTTCGGGGGAAGCAGTCTCTTCATCTCTGCCTTCCTTCCATCCTTCTCTGCTGAAAGGGCAGAAAACTCGGTCGTTACCAACACCACCCCAATCATGAGAAATAAAAATAGGCAAACTCTCATCTTAATGGTTAACTTTCATTTTGACCCACCGGGCAGGATTTAAAACAATTAAAACAAAAATATTGGAATCCTATGAAGCCGGCCTGATAGAGACGCCAGAAGTTTACATCTTTAACCATCTTTTTCTGATCTTCGGTTGTGCTTTCGGCAAATTTAGTCCAGAAACGGATGGCGCTTCCGATGCCATAGGGCTGGCTATTTTTAAGACATTTCATATCATCGGTTTTGCCTTCTCCATCCAATGCCCCCGCAGGGCAGTTTTCAACACAGACATTGCACTCTGTGCAGAGTTTTTCTACGACCGGAGGGTCTGAAGATAAATCAAGGTCAGTGGCCACTGCGGTAAAAATCACTCTTGAACCCATCTGTGGATGGATGACCAGGTTGTGCCTGCCAAAGTTACCCAGGCCCGCGGCAATAGCGGCATGGCGCAGAGAAAAATCCCCTATCGTGCCCTTGGTTTCAAGGCTCATATATAGAGGATAAGAAGGAGGGACGGTCATCGCTTTGGCCTTAAACTCCCTCTCTAAAAAGCGCGCCACCCTGTAGTTGGAGGAACGTGTAAATTCCATCTCGTCGAGTCGGCCCCCCATAGCAATCTGCATATTTTCGCTCTCGCAATTTGAAAGTGTCTTGTAAGCGAGAACAACCAGCGATTTGGCTCCAGGGAAGATGGACTGCAAATCCGGAGACCTGGGGCTCTTGTAATCTTTTACCGACGCAATGCCCACATCGTCTATCCCTAAACCCAAAGCAAATTCCTTAATTTTTCCTTTCACAGCGCGCCTCCTTTGATTTGTTCGTTCATCGAGGGCCATTTGACAAGGCCCTCACGATACTTGATGTAATCCCAGATTTCCTGCCGGTATCTGTTCATCTCCAGGAAGCCATCTTTCATGCTGGAGAGGTCTACCAACAGTTTGTCTGAAATGGCCCAGTTCCAATGGTTTTGACAGTTAAGGCCTTTATCCATTTTCATCACCGTCCGGCCTCATACGCCATTATATTAAAAGCTCACTCCGAAGCAAACTCTTTTTTTATGCATTGGTGTATTTCAGTTGGAGATGGCGAATAGAATCATTCTACATTATTTCATGTAGCGTCGGCATTTAATGCCGACGGATTTTAAGTTCGCCTCCGGTAAATAGGGGTGTCCGTTTCTAATGTAGCCCAAAGAGGTCCGGAAGCCAGAGGGAGAGGGAGGGAATGTAGGTGATGATCAGTAAGGAGGCGATGAGGGCGAGGACGAAAGGTATGGCTGCTTTGGAAATCCGTTCCATGGAGATATCCGCAAGATTGGCCGCCACATAGAGGTTCAGTGCCACAGGAGGAGTGATCGTCCCGATCGATAGGTTGACCGCCATCATCACTCCAAACCACATCGGGTCCCAACCGAAATGCTTTATCACAGGCAGAAGAATGGGGAGAAAGATATAGAAGATGGAGATGGCGTCCATTAACATCCCGGCAATGAGAAGCAGAAAATTTAAAAGTAAGAGAATAAAGATGGGGTTCTCTGTGAGCGTTAAAAGGGTTTTGGCAACTCGATCCATCACCCCAAGGGTTGAGCCTGTCCATGCAAAGAGTCCGGCGAAGGCGACCACGATCATCACCACAGAGGTGGAAATCGCTGAATCGCGCAGGACCTCGTAGAGAGTCTTCAAATTGAGATTGCGGTAAATGACAGCGCCAACAAAGAATCCATAGAAGACGGCAACGACCGCGGCCTCGGTCGGAGTAAAGATGCCTCCATAAATCCCTCCGAGGATGATGACCGGGGCAAGAAGTCCGAAGATCGCCTCTTTGAAGGCCTTCCAGATTTCGGCCTTAGTGCCCCAGCGGTCTCCTCCCCATCCATGCTTCTTTGAGATGAGATAGACAGGAATCACCAGGGCCAACCCCATGATGAGTCCCGGAACAACGCCAGCCGCAAATAATCCACCAATGGAGGTCTCTGTGATCACTCCGTAGATGACAAAAGCGACACTGGGCGGGATCAAGACATCGGTGGTTGCAGCGGAGGCAACGAGGGCAGAGGCAAAACCCTTATCATAGCCGCGATTGACCATGGCAGGGATCATCACAGATCCAATGGCTGCGGTATCGGCCGGACCTGTCCCTGAGATGGCCCCAAAGAAGACGCAACCGGCCACGGCAACAAGACCAAGTCCTCCCGGTACAGGACCGATGAGAAGGTGGAGAAGGTTGACCAAACGCCTTGAGAGGCCAACCCGTTCCATAAGAAATCCTGCCAGAATGAAAAAGGGTATGGCCAAAAGGGGGAACTTCGCGATATTGGCATAGAAGTTGGATGAGACCACCATAATTCCGAGATTGTATTGCCATAGAAAGACCAGAGCGGTAATTCCTATACTGACTGCAATTGGGACACCGATGAAGAGCAAGAGGAAGAAAAGCGCGAAGAAAAGGATACCTGGATCCATTATGTTGCCACCACTTTTTTGTTCACCTCCACGGCTCTTTGGAGGATTCGAACGATGACCAGTGTACTCCAAACCGGCACTCCAATGGTATACCACCACTGGGGGACCCCGATTCCCATGGAAGTGATTCTTAAGACAATCTCCTCTTTGACCTGGTGGCTGGAGAAATAGATCAGGAATCCAAAAAGAGAGATTCCTAATCCAGCGCTGATCCAGAGGAATATCTTCTGGATTTCCTTCGGAAGACGATCAGTAATAAAGTTGAACCCCAGATGGGATCCCTCACGGAAGGCAATGGATGCTCCGAGGAGCGTCAACCACACAAAGAAACTTACCACCAACTCTTCGGTGAAAGCCAGGGAGTATTTCAGGAGATAGCGTGAGATGACATTGATGAACATAATGATTCCCATGATGCCAAAGAGGAGGGCGCAGAGTGCCTCTTCAAAATGAATCATTAGCCATTTAAGATTTTTTGCCATAATATTCCTCGAATGCTTCACCCCGTCCCTCTCTCCACAGAAAGAATGGGACGGGGTGGACGGGTGGTTATTTGATTCCCTTTATGATCTTTTCTGCCGCATTCACCAGATCAGCTCCAATCTCCGGAATCCATTTGTCATAGACCGATTTGGTTTTAGCTTTGAAGGTTTCCATATCCTTAGATGTGAAGACGACGACATCCATCCCTTTGCCCTTCAGAAGATCGATGGCCTCCGTGCTTCCCTCCAATCCTTTACGTGCCTCCTTGAGGTTCCAGGCCATTGCTTCCTGGGCCGCTTTCCCAATCAAATCTCGATCCTTTGAATCAAAGCTATCCCATGTGACTTTACTCACGCCGAAAATCAACGGATCGATCGTGTAGTGCCAGATGGTAATATTCTTATTCATCTCCCACAATTTGTAGGGGATGATGATCGATGCAACAGGATTCTCCTGCCCATCCACGGTTCCTTGCTGAAGTGCCGTAAGCGCTTCGGACCAGTTAATGGAAACAGGATTCCCTCCCATTGCCCTGAAAGTATCGACAAAAATAGGAGATCCTACCACCCGGACCTTTAAACCTTCCAGATCCTCCGGTTTACGAACCGAACGCTTTGAGTTCGTCAATTCACGGTAACCATTTTCTCCCCATGCCAGACCAACCACTCCTCTTTCCTCAATTGTTTTAAAGATTTTTTTGCCTGGGTCGCTTGTTTTCACCGCATCAAGGTGCCTGTAGTCAGGGAAGAAAAAGGGGAGGGAGAAGAGGTTTAACTCTTTTACTGCTGGAGACCAGTTGATCGTGGAGCCAACGGCAAAGTCAGCCACGCCTTGCCGGAGGATGAGAAACTCATTCGTCTGCATCCCTGCAAAGAGCTGCCCGGCAAAATAACATTTGACATTGATCTTCCCCCCTGACCGTTCCTTCACCAGGTCGGCAAATTTCTGAGCAGCCTGGCCCCAAGGGGTTTGAGGCCCGATCACAAGACTTAACTTATACTCGGGTTTGTAAGTGGTTGCACTGACATAAGATGAAGATACCAGTGCCAGATAAAGGGCGATCATTAGAATCATTATTTTTCTTACCATTTCAAACCTCCTTTTACTTTTTTCATTTTAAGTTGCCAACTTCCACCTTCTCCTGTCCACTCTCCTTTTAAAATCACCTCCTTTGTTCAGAACACTCCAGAGTTTCATCATTAACAAAATCCTCATTCTTTTACAAGTGGGAAGGTATTCATGACAACGGAGTCAATTTGTTCCAGAGATCTTGGATGGTTTGTCCAAAAGGCCTGTTTTCAATGCCATCTATAATAAGGGAGATGACGAAAACAATGGCCAGAATGACCAGAAAGGCAAAAAGAACGGCATCGTGGTAATGATAAAACTTTCCGACCCATTGGGCAGTCTGGTAAAAGGCAGTGTTTTCGTAAGGCGAACCTTTCCGTTCCTTTGAATAATAGGGGGTATCAATTCCGGAGAAAAGAACGAGCAGCCTTGAGCCGAGATAGAGGAAAAAGACGAGGAGACCTGCACCGATGGCGATCTGAGCCGGGAAGTTCAGGGTGAGAACAATGGCGTAGGTGAGCAGGCCGTAGAGAATTCCTCCAATAAATGCCAAAGGGATTCGAATGGAGATGGAATTGAAAAAGCTCATAAATAATAACGAATGCCACTAATGATAACGAATTTGACGAATGATATTCGCTTATAAATAAGTCCATTATTGAATAGACACTCACCTTGCTTTGTCATTCCTGGCTTGACCAGGAATCCAGTCTTTTCTCCTGGATTCCTGCTTTCGCGGGAATGACGTTATGTCTGCCAATTATGGATTCCTTAGCAATTTGCTGTCATTGGTTATATTCGCCCTTTAATTTCTTATATCTAACAAGGTTAGCCAGTGCTTTGGCGGCCCTCTCCGGTGTGGGATAGTTGGGAATGCCTGAATGTTCAAGGCGTTTGATCTCCTCATCCCAGATTCCGTCAGGTGCGGAGATACAGCAGATGACCGGCTTTTTTCTTTCCATCTGAAGCAAGGATTCTGCGAGGGTTCCAACCGCTGCCCTGTTGGCGGAAGCAAACATGATGCATAAAATGATAGCATCTACCTTATTGTCCTCCAGCACAGACTCAACGATTCCCCTGATGGCTTCGGAATCATACCAGGCAGGTCCCATATCCACAGGATTCGTTCTGATGGCAAGAGGCGGGAGGAGCGCCTCGATCTTCTTTTGCGTGTCTGGGGAGAAGGACGGAATGGATAACCCTTCGATCTCGCAGACATCGCAGGCCGCCATTCCGGGCCCGGCCTGACCGGAGAGCACAGCCACCCTGTTTCCATCCGGAAGGAGAGGGAGGGTTAATGTCTTGGCCGTATCGAGGAGTTCTTCCGAACTTCTCACCGTTAAAATGCCAGCCTGCTTGAAGGCGGCCTCATAGATCTCATGTTTTCCTGCAAGGGAGCCGGTATGAAATTGCGAGGCTTTGTCCCCGGTTGAGGAACGCCCCACCTTATAAGCAATAATAGGTTTTTTCGAATTTCCTATTCTTGCCGCCTCGATCAATTTTTTCGGTTCATCAAGTCCTTCGAGGTACATGGCTATCACTTTCGTATCCGGATCTTCCTCCAGATATTCCAGCATATCCCAGAAATCGACATTACAGCGGTTTCCCAGACCTACAATCTTGCTCAACCCGACCTGATTCTTCATCGAAAGAAAACCAATGAGATGGGACATCCCACCGCTCTGGCTTACGAAGCCGATTCCCCCTTTCTCAACCCGGGAAAACTCGGGTGTGAAAGAGGCATTTAAAGGAAGATGGAGATTGACAATGCCGAATGTATTCGGGCCGATGATCTTGATTCCGAACCGGTTTGCCAGTTCAGCGATCTCCTTCTGTAAAGATTCTCCTTTTCTGTCTTCGATTTCTTTGAACCCCGCAGTGATGAGGATAATTCCTTTCACGCCCTTCTCGTTACATTCCAGTATCGTTTTTGGCACCTGCCCGGCCGGAAGGACGATGACGGAAAGATCGACTCCGTCTGGAATATGGAGAAGGGAAGGGTAGGTTTTAATCCCAAGGATTTCTCCCTTTCCCGGATTGACCGGGTAGATTCTGCCCGGATATTTTCCTTCCGTCAGACTTCTCATCACATGAGACCCTAATTTGCCAGAGTTGTCCGATGCGCCAATCACGGCCACAGACTTCGGGTTGAAGATTGCGTCCAGGGCTTCCCATTTTTTCTCCATAGAATTCCTTTCTTTTTAAGGTGGTAAGGTTCTTCTAATTTATACCAATTATTGATCATGATCAAATAATTTTATAGGGATTTTGCAAAGGTAGTGTTTGAGATAGGGTGAGGTAAGGCTTGAATTGATAGACAATTTCAGGCTAACTCATGACATTGAATCACACCTACAAGTTATTGCTGAAACCCGAATTCAAGAATTGAGAATTTCAAGTTGAAAGTGAGCGTAACGTCGAAACTGTGCAGCAGCTTTTCGCAGTCAGCTCGAGTGAATGGTTAGGCTGTTTATCTATTGACGGATATTTTCCCTTCATTGTATTTATGAATCAACATTGAAATCAGGGATTGATACGGTATGCCCTCTTCAACTGCTTTCGCACGAATTTTCTTTAAAT
>JASEHH010000226.1 GCA_030017685.1 Thermodesulfobacteriota bacterium
GAGAACACCTCTCGGTGACCGGGTCCACCCACGATGCCTATGGCTTTCGGAAAACGGATGATCCGGAGGTTCACGCCAGACTCGTGGGACGGATCAACAAAAAGATTTTGAATCATAAGAGATCGATCATCGAAACAGAGGACTATCTCCTGGAGGATGCGGAGGTTGCTGTCATCGCCTACGGATTTACAGCCCGCACCAGCCTCTATGCCGTCAAGCGGTTGAGAAAAGAAGGACAAAAGATCGGGATGTTGAGGCTAAAGACTCTCTGGCCCTTTCCGGATGAGAGAGTGGCAGAGGTGGGGAAAAAGGTGAAAAGGATCATGGTCCCGGAGATGAATCTTGGACAGGTGGCAGGGGAAGTAAAAAGATATGTACCCTGCGATGTAATCTCCCTCAGCCAGACCAACGGAGAGGTGATCGGACCGGAAAGGATTTTGGAAACTTTGAGAAAGATTTGATGAGGTAAATTCGAAGCACGAAATTCGAAATACGAAACAATCTCAAATGACCAAATTTAAAATGTTCAAAACAAAAAAAGTTTGTAACACTTTAGTTCTTTGAAAAAACCTCCACTGATGTCATTCCCGTGAAAACGGGAATCCAGAATCTAAAACCCCTGGATTCCTGCTTCCGCAGAGATTTTAAGGTGGCACATAATTTTACATTTCTTTTCTGGCGCATTAGACATATTCGAGACAATGGATTGACTCGCCGCATTTGTAGTAAAATAAAATATGGCGGTAATTTCTGGAGCCGAGTTTTTTGGTAGAACATGGAATACCCTAAAAATAGGCTTTTGGGAGTCATGTTTTTAAGAAAACCGCCATAATTAATTGGACACAATTGCGGCCTAATTCTCAGCTAAAATAGAAAGAGATGGCCTAAACGTAAAATAAACTGTACCTTTAAAATCTCTGCTTCCGCAGGAATGACAAGCTTATTGGGCTAAATCACCAAACAATTTTCAAAGCGCCAAATTGATACAAAAGTTTAAGAAATTTGGATTTTGAAAATTCGAATTTGTTTCGCCTGCCTGCCGCAGGCAGGGATTTCGATATTCGAATTTCGGATTTAATGGGGTTTAAAATGGTTAGAGCCTTAGAGAAATATATCCGTCCGGGAGTAAAAGCCACCCCCTTCTGCCCGGGATGCGGCCACGGCATTCTGATGGGTCTCATTCTGAGGGCCATCGATGATCTGAAGATGGATATGAAGAAGATTCTCTTCGTTTCGGGCATCGGCTGTGCCGCATGGATACCGAGCCCCCACTACAATGGAGACACTCTCCACACCCTTCATGGAAGGGCGCTTGCCTTTGCCACAGGCGCCAAACTCTACAATCCTGACCTCTGTGTGATGGTGGTAAGCGGCGATGGAGATCTCTCCTCCATCGGCGGAAACCACCTCATCCATGCGGCAAGGAGAAATATCGACCTGAAGGTCATCTGTGCCAATAATATGATCTATGGCATGACCGGAGGACAGGTCGCATCGACCACTCCCAGAGGTTCAAAGACCTCCACCACAGGGGAGGGGAATCCTTATCGCCCCTTTGATCTATGCAAATTAGTGGAGGGAGCAGGAGCCACCTATGTGGCGCGCTTCTCCGTCACCCAGCCTGTTTCGCTCATCGACTCCATCAAGAAAGCAATCCTTCATACCGGATTTTCCTTCATCGAAGTTCTCTCTCCCTGCCCCACACAATTCGGAAGGCGAAATCGCCTCGACCGGCCGGACGAGATGATGAAGGATCTGATCCGGCGTTGCATCCTCGAGCAAGAGGCAGAGGGGTTGACCGAAGAGGAAAGGGCTGAAAAAATCATCACAGGAGAATTTTTGTCATGACCGAGATCAAACAGGTGCGTCTGAGTGGTTTCGGAGGTCAGGGCGTGGTCCTCGCAGGCCTTCTTCTGGGCCAGGCAGGCGTGTTCGATGGAAAGTATATCTCCGGATCCAATTCGTATGGAGCCCAGGCAAGGGGTTCGGGCTGTAAATCGGAGATCGTCTTCTCCGATGGCCCGGTCGATTTTCCCCATCTGACGATTGCCGACATTCTCATTGCCATGTCACAAGGAGCATACAATAACTATTGTACAGACGTGAGAGCGGAGTCGGGCCTCATTCTTTATGACCAGGGCTTTGTGACGCCGAAGGATAATCTAAAAGTGAAGCACCTCGGTATCCCTGCAAACGAAGTCTCCGTCAAGAGATTGAAGAACAAGCAGGTGTCCAACATCGTCTTCCTGGGAGCCCTGATTGAGGCAACCCGAATTGTCT
Source organism: Thermodesulfobacteriota bacterium (assembly GCA_030017685.1). Classification (GTDB taxonomy): domain Bacteria; phylum Desulfobacterota; class BSN033; order BSN033; family UBA1163; genus RBG-16-49-23. The sequence continues at coordinate 2,281 of JASEHH010000226.1, forward strand.
CGCCCGGAGCGATACGCAAGGCCATCTCTATGCATGTCAGCGAACGTTTCCGCCCGCTCAACCTGAAGGCCCTTCGAGTCGGTATGGAGCTGGGGAGGAAGGTCCATGGTTGAAGGAAGAACCCACCGTCCGCTCATCCAGGCATCACGGTGCCAGAGCTGTGATGTCTGTATCAGGGGATGCCCTGCCGAATTGATCCCGGAATATC
>JASEHH010000227.1 GCA_030017685.1 Thermodesulfobacteriota bacterium
TAAATTTTAAGCTTTGGATTTTGGGTTTGTTTAGAGTTTAGGGTTTCGAGTTTAGGGTTTAACTTCTTTTTTTCGTATTTCATTGTAACCTGTTTGGTTCCGGCCGTGCCGGGTTCGGAGTTCGGAGTTGAAAACAACTGGAAAAGGCCTTCGGGAGATCGGTGAATTCGGGCTCATTGCAAAAATCAGAAACTGGATGGATGCCTCCCGAGCTGATGTGGTTCAAGGCATCGGCGATGATGTGGCTGTGGTCAAGATGGGTGAAAAGGCCCTCCTCATCACAACCGATATCCTCATTGAAGATATTCACTTCGAGCGATCCTGGACCGACCCCTATCGTCTCGGGGAAAAAGCCTTGGCTGTCAATCTCAGCGACATTGCGGCTATGGGCGGAATTCCGAAACACTTCCTCATCTCCTTGGGGCTTCCCAAAACTCTTCCTTTTTCATTCGTCTCCCTCTTTTATCGCGGTTTAAAAAAGATGGCCAATCGGTTTCAGGTCGATTTGATCGGCGGGGACACATCCCTTTCCCAGAAAATCATCATCAACATCTGTCTGATCGGAGAAGGGAAAAAGGGAAATCTCCTCTTCAGAAACGGAGCAAAGGTCGGAGATGATCTCTATGTCTCCGGAACACTGGGAGATGCGGCATTAGGATTAAAGATTCTGCAGGATAAGGGGGCCAAAAGAAAGTCTAAAGGATTGATCGACAGACACCTCTCCCCCAATCCCAGGATCGAACTGGGCCAGGCCCTTGCCGGAAAACAGATCGCCTCTGCCATGATTGACGTGAGCGACGGTCTCTTAAGTGACACCCTCCACATCATAGAAGAAAGCAAGGTCGGAGTGCGAATATGGGAAAACCGCATCCCCCTCTCAAGCCTCTACCGGAGATGGGTCGGGACCTATTCAAAGGACCCTTACCGGATCGCCCTGAGCGGAGGGGAAGACTATGAACTTCTCTTTACCGCTTCGCCTAAATGGAAAGCCGTGATTCTATCCCTTGCCCGCTCATTAAATGTCCCGATCACCCGTGTGGGTGAGATCCTTCCGGAAAAAGAGGGGTTCCATCTCATCGGAAAAAAGGGGAAAAAGATCCCCCAGCGCCGATTAGGTTTTGACCACTTTAAATAATCCCTTCTTTCGTTACTCACCATTCCATTTGCTTTTCGATATTATAATAAGTTGATATTATGAATGTTTTTAGATCTTCGGGGCCACATTCTCTGTCTTGACAAACCCCTCCTCCGTTATTATCTTTACAGCAATAAAACGGGGCTTAATGATTCTTAAATAGCAATCAAGAGATTGCTAAAAAAGTTTTTTTTTCAGGATGCTCAAAAATGCCAAGATACGAGGCACCCGAAACCCTGAGGAGTGAGACGTACTTGGATGTACGTCGCAATAAGCCTGCCCCGTGCTCGACACGGGGAAGGATGAGGGGAACGAAGTAGATCGGCGTTTTTCAGCATCCTGTTAAGAGGTTTGAAAAAGGGCGATGTTCCCTCTAACAGTCAGGATGAAAGAGGTTCTCAGGATTGTCATTGAAGATTACATCCTCAGTGCCGAACCGGTGAGTTCGATGACCATTTCGAGAAAGTCAGATCTCCATCTCAGCCCTGCAACCATTCGGAACATCATGTCCGATCTGGAAGAGATGGGACTCCTCTTCCAGCCTCATACCTCAGCGGGCAGGGTTCCGACAGAGAAGGGGTTTCGGTTCTATGTCGATTATATCCTCGACATCCACGAATTGAGCGGTGAGGAAAAGATGGATATCCGTTCGAAGTATCCCATCTATCAGCCTGAGGGAAAAGACCTCTTCCGGGAAACCTGCCGGATCCTTTCAGCCTCTTCTCACTGCCTCGGCGTGGTCTGGGCGCCACGGTTGAGCCAGCTTGTCCTTCAACATATCGAATTTGTGAAACTGAGAAAATATTTGACGCTGGCCATCCTCGTGAGTACGACGGGAATCGTTCAGAACCGGATCATCGAGATGGATGAAGATCTTTCTCAATCCGATCTGGATCATCTGTCCAATGTTCTCAACGGACTTCTGATGGGTCTCACCCTCCAGCAGGTGAGGGAGAAACTTCTCGACCAGATGAGACTGGAGAAGCACGCCTATGATCGTCTATTCCAGCAGGCGATCAAGCTGGGAGAACAAGCCCTCTCCTTCTTTGATGAAACCGATGTCTTCATCGAGGGAAGGACAAATATTCTCTCTGAGCCTGAGTTTGGGAATATTTCGATTATGACCGACCTCTTCCGGGCCTTTGAGGAGAAAGCCACCATGGTCAAGCTCCTCGATAAGTGCATGGCGCTGAGAAGGGTTCAGATTTCCATCGGGTCGGAGAGCCAGGTGCAGGAGATGGAGATATGCAGTCTCGTGACTTCAACCTACGGCTGCGAGGGAAGGATCTGGGGCGCATTAGGCGTCATCGGACCCCGAAGGATGAATTACTCCAGAATCAT
>JASEHH010000228.1 GCA_030017685.1 Thermodesulfobacteriota bacterium
AGACGTAGCGGTTGACGCGGTCGTTTGTCAGAGGGGAGATGGTCGTCATGATTTCCTGGAACGCCGGATCAAGCGCCCAGCGATAACTCGCCTTGTTGGCTTCGATCACCGTGCGGATATTCGGATTGTTGAGATAATCTTCCACCTTCTTTCCATTCATAAAAATCCTTGGTCTTCTTTTCTTCAAACTTTCTTCATATTGCTCCGCTGTGATGAGTGCCATCTGGATGCTCCTTTTGAAATTTTGGTTGTCAATAGATATCGTTTGATCAGAATTTATTTTATGTTATATTAAAATACAATTTTAGGCAATGGAAAGAAAGTAATGATCACTGTAGAAGAAGCCTTAGATAAAACCCTTTCTCACATCCAGCCCCTGGGATTTGAGAAGGCATCCATTCTAGATGCCTTGGGCCGGGTGATTGCGGAGGATATGATTGCCCCCCGTGATCTTCCCCCTTATGATAATTCGGGGATGGACGGTTATGCGGTCAGGTATGAAGATATTCGGGATGCTTCTGAAAAGAACCCTGTCCGCTTAGAAGTGATTGAAGATCTTCGCGCTGGATTCGTTTCTGAAAAAACAGTCCAAAAGGGTCAGGCCATAAGAATTATGACAGGCGCTCCAATCCCAAAAGGTGCAGATGCAGTTGTGCCCGTTGAGGAGACGGAGAGAGGAACCGGCTTTGTCTTTATTCTGAAGACTAGTTTCCCCGGCGGGTATGTCCGAAGGGCAGGGGAAGATGTGAAGAGAGGAGACCTCGTTATTTCTGCCGGAGATACGATTCGCCCGTCAGAAATCGGTATGCTTGCCTCTATGGGAAGGTCATTCATTTCGGTTTATCAAAGGCCATCAGTGGCGATCCTCTGCACCGGTGAGGAACTGGTGGATGTTGGAGAACACCTAAATGGGGTGAAGATTGTCTCCAGCAATTCCTACACATTGGCCGCCCAGGTCAGGGAGTGCGGAGCGATCCCAATTCAATTGGGGATTGCGAAAGACCGAAAAGATGAGATTAAAGAGAAGGTCCTTCAGGGGCTTCAGGCTGATGTTTTTATTTCGTCAGCGGGTGTCTCCGTAGGGGATTATGATTTCGTGAGGGATGTCCTGAAGGAACTGGGCGTGGAGATGATATTCTGGAGAGTCGCAATGAAACCAGGGAAACCCGTGGCTTTCTGGATGTTTGATGGAAAACCAGCCTTCAGCCTTCCGGGAAATCCTGTTTCCTCCATGATCACCTTTGAGCAGTTTGTAAGGCCGGCGCTTCTTAAGATGATGGGCCATCGGCAGATCTTCCGGCCTGTGATTGAGGCTGTTCTAAAGGAGGAAATTCGTAAAGAGCCGGGGAAAAAACATTTTATCCGGGCCATGGTCTCATTTGAAAACGACGGCTACTTCGTCACGACCACGGGACCACAGGGTTCAGGAATATTGAGATCGATGGTGAAGGCCAATGGCCTTATCGTCATCCCCGAAGGCCAAGAGATTGTCAGGGCAGGGGAGAAAGTCAAAGTCCAATTGCTTTATGGTTCGAATTTCGGATTTTAAAAAGTGTATAACTTTAGTTCACTTTAGGCACTTTAGATCACTTTAGTCACTATATCATTTGGAGCGAAGCGACAATGATTCCCATCATTTCCATTGTTGGAAAATCGGATAGTGGAAAGACCACTTTCATTGAGAAGCTGGTGCCGGAACTCGTCCGCAGGGGTTACCGGATCGCAACCGTGAAGCACGATGTTCACGGGTTTGAAGTGGACCGGGAAGGAAAGGATAGCTGGCGGCATAAGCAGGCAGGCGCCCATACAGTCATCATTTCATCTCCCACTAAAGTCGCACTGATCCGGGATGTGGAGAAGGATTTACGGTTGGATGAAATCCGGGACAAGTTGGTTCAGGATGTAGACCTTATTCTTTCAGAGGGCTACAAAAAGGATGTGCAACCGAAGATCGAAATCTTCAGAACGGAAAAGCACAAGGAGCTTCTCTGCACAAAGGAGGATAATCTTACTGCCATCGTATCGGACAAGGAGTTTGATGTTGGAGTCTCCTGCTTCTTTCTCGATGACATCAAAGGGGTAACTGATTTTATCGAAAAGAAGTTCCTGAAATCGAAAGGAGAAGAAGAGATCACCCTTAAAGTGGATGGCAGAACCGTTCCCTTAAAACCTTTTATCAGAGATTTCCTGTTAGGGTCGATTAAGGGAATGGTCCGTTCATTGAAAGGGTGTGAAAAACCAAAAAAGATCGAGATCCAGATTGAGGGCGAGTAAACCCCGTTAGAAAGGACAGGGGTTTGACCCCGCCCTAAATAAGGAGCTGATATTTTCTATTTCCACCATCCTCACCATAAATGCTGGTGCTTTCTATATACAGCGACTTAAATCATAGAAAAAGATGTCATTCCTGCGAAAGCAGGAATCCGTGCGCCTGCAAGCAGGTGCGATCTAAGAGGTGAGAGTCCTCT
>JASEHH010000229.1 GCA_030017685.1 Thermodesulfobacteriota bacterium
GAATTGACGAGCAAGGCCTCCATGCCAATGCCCAAGGTCTATCTCATGGAGAACGATACGCCCAATGCCTTTGCCACGGGAAGAAACCCCGAACATGCTGCCGTTGCAGTTACGAACGGTCTAATGAGAATCCTGTCGAAGGAGGAATTAACAGGGGTGATCGGCCATGAACTCTCCCATATTAAGCACCGGGACATCCTCATCAGCACAATCGCCGCAACCCTTGCCGGCGCGATAAGCATGCTTGCTTCCATGGCGCGGTGGGGAGCGATCTTCGGCGGGGGACGATCCAGTGATGAAGAAGGAGGCGGCGGTGGAGGAAACATCCTCGTCGTCATCGTCTTCACGATGATTGCTTCGATCGCCGCAGTCTTTATCCAGATGGCTATTTCGAGGTCAAGGGAGTATCTGGCCGACGAAGGAGGAGCACACCTAAGCCATCCACTCTCGCTTTCAAAGGCCCTTGGCAAGTTAGACATGGCGGCCCACCGGATTCCCATGGAGGCCAATCCATCGACTGCCCATATGTTCATCGTCAATCCATTAAGCGGAGGAGGGGTTCTCTCCCTGTTCAGCACGCATCCTCCGATTCAAGAGCGAATCGCCAGACTTGAAGAGATGGCGAGAACGGGCAGGTTTTGAGAAAGAAGACCCCGAGGGCGATCTGTCTTGAAATCCTGAATCAACTGGAAAAAGCGGATCGCCATCCCGATCGCCTTTTAAGCGACTCCTTTAAAAGATACAGGCACCTCACTCCTCTCGATCGAGGGTTCCTAACAGAATTGACCTATGGAGTCCTCCGATGGAGGGAGAGGCTCGACTGGTCCATCCGTCATCTCTCAAAGATTCCACTCGAAAAGATCGAACCGGAGACACTCAACATCCTCCGCCTCGGACTCTACCAGATCGAGTTCCTGACCAGGACCCCGGCTTCGGCCGCAGTGAATGAATCGGTCGAGTTAGCCAAAAGGCATCGAGGTTCAGGGGGAGGTGGTTTTGTCAATGCCATCCTCCGTTCCTTTCTCCGCAAAAAGGATGAGATCCCCTGTCCGGAGATCGATCAGGACCCGGCCCTTCATCTCTCCGTCGTCCACTCCCATCCCCTCTGGTTGGTCCAACGGTGGATCGAAGAGATAGGAATTGAAGAGACATTGAACGTCTGCTTATTCAATAACACGATTTCTCCGCTCACCCTCCGGACGAATACCTTGAAGCTGAGCAGGAAGGAACTGATTGGGAAGCTGGGGAATAAGGGGTTGAAGGCGATTCCAGCGTCTTTTTCGCAGGAAGGAATTCTACTGGATGATCCTCCACCCACCTCTGAGTTGCCCTTTCTTAACGATGGCTTTTTCATCATTCAGGATGAGGCTTCACAACTGGTCACATCCGTTCTGGATCCAAAAGCAGGGGAGAAAATCCTGGATGCTTGCGCCTCGCCCGGAGGGAAAACAACTCACTTTGCTCAGAGGATGGAGAATAGGGGAGAGATTTATGCCCTGGACCTTACAAGAGATAAGTTGGTCTTCGTCGAAGAGATGTGCCAAAGATTGGGAATAAAGATTGTGAAAACATGGAAGGGAGACGCAACCCAATCTCTTCCTGTTTTAGAGGGAATGAGATTTGATCGCGTCCTCGCAGATGTCCCCTGTTCCGGCTTCGGGACGCTTCGGAAGAACCCGGATTTGAAGTGGAGAAAGGGAGAGGGGGATATAAAACGATTGAGTGAACTGCAAATGGCGATTCTGACTCATCTCTCAGGGTATGTAAAGAAAGGGGGCGTTCTCGTCTATAGCACCTGTACGGTCTTTCGCGAGGAAAACGAAGGAGTGGTGGAAAATTTCCTTAATGGCCACCCGGAATTTCGACTGGAGTCGGTTTACAGTGTTCTGCCGGAGAAGTGTCACCCCTTGGTTATAGACGGATACCTCAAGACCTTTCCCCCCAAAGATGAGATGGACGGGTTTTTTGTTGCAAGAATGATAAAGCAGAACAATGCTTCTTCTCAATTATAGATTCCTCAGTAAGCGCTGAAAATGGGGAAATCTGTTAATTTTTTCCCGCAATCTGCTAAACTCACTCCAAAGTTAATAGACCATGTTCCCTTCCGGTAAATCTATCCACGTTTTTTATGTTCAAGAGGCCTCCTTAAAGAAAGAATATAAATTCTTGGCCTTATAACTTAAGAGATTAAGACTTCCGAGAATCTTGTGAATTGCCATAACTTTTTGTTTTTGGTATAGTTAGGTCAAATTCTGGGGGTGATATACATTTTCCATAAAATTCTTTGGATCAAATCGTAACCTATCTTCATCGAACTCTATAAAAAACGAGCATTTCAGGGGCTAATGATCGAGAATTTGAAGACTATAGTGAACGTCATAAATAAGTAGACATAAATTGGGGTTTTGTGTATAATAC
>JASEHH010000230.1 GCA_030017685.1 Thermodesulfobacteriota bacterium
GTGCAGGCATAAAGCACCAGAAAGTCTGCGATGGAACCATTCCTGATAAAACACCTCTTCCCATTGAGGAGATATTTTCCACCGAGAAGGTCTGCCCGTATTCCGGATGAGATCGGACCCAGATGGAGCGAGGGATTGATTCCTCCCATGCCGGTCAGGACTCGGGAAGCTCCTGCCAATCGTGAAAGGTATTTCTCCTTAAGAAATTCGTTCGCTCCCATTGCGATGGGAAGCATTCCCTCTGCCTGTGTGATCAACAGCAGAGCGGATGAGGCAGAGGCTTTTGAAATCTCTTCGATGATCATCGAGAAGGTGAAGAAGGAAACTTCAGCCCCACCATATTTTCGCGGCAAGAGGGCATTGAGGATATCATTTTCAGAGAGAACCCTAATCGTATCCCCGGGGAATTGGCCTGTCTCGTCAAGGTCGGCTGCCCGTGGCCTGATTTCTTTCTGGACAATTTCCCGTACGGACTGCAGGATCAACCGTTGCTCTTCATCCAATTGGAACATCGTTATCCCTCAACCCATCGACTCTTTCAACATTTGACGGGCGATGACCAACCGCTGAATCTGGTTGGTCCCTTCGAAGATCTGGGTTAATTTGGCGTCCCGAAACATCCTCTCCAACTGAGAATCCTTTAGAAATCCGTATTCGTTCAGGATCTGAAAAACATCCAGGAGGTCCGTGGTGATTTTCATGGCGGCATCAGAGGCAAAACACTTGGCCATGGAGGCAAGTTTCGTATCATCCTTTCCTTCATCGTTTAACAGAGCGGCCCGGTAAGTGAGGCCCCGGCCTGCTTCGATGAGGACTGCCGAATCGGCAAGAACCGCCTGAATGACGGGATGGTCAGCCATAGATGTTTCTACGGTATTTTTCTCCCTGATAAATTGGACAATGGTTGCCACCGCGCCCTCAGCGATGCCCAAGGCCTGGGCAGCGATTGCAGGTCTTGACATATCGAAGTCTTTCATCGCAATCAGAAAACCCTCGCCCTCCCGGCCCAGAAGATTCTCCGCGGGCACCTTCACATTTTCTAAGAAGACCTCAGTCGTGTTGGAACCCCTCTGACCGAGTTTGCGTTCCGTTCGACCGATGGAGAGCCCTTCGGACTCCCTTTCGACGAGGAAGAAGGAGCTGCCGTTCTTTCCCTCTGAAGTTTTAGCCAATACGGAATAGATCCCGGCTACCCCGCCGCTGGTTGCGAAACATTTGGATCCATTCAGGATATAGTGATTGCCATCCCGGACCGCCGTGGTTTGGATGCTGGCCACATCCGATCCCGCAGTGGGTTCGGTTACCAGATAGGCGACCGGTTTGCGGCCCTGACTCATTTGGGGTAGGTAAGTTTGTTTGATTCTCTTCGCCCCGCCATGAATAATGGGAAAACTTCCAACAGCCTGGATAATTAAGAGCAGAGAGGAGGAGGCACAATATTTTGCAATCTCCTCTACGCCAATGCATAAAGCGACCGCCCTGCCTTTGCCATAGCCTCCGTATTTTTTTGGAAAGGTGAGCGTCAATAGTCCGTGGTCCCAAAGTAAGGACTCCGCCTCCCGGTTGAAAAATTCTTTTTCATCCACCCGGGAGGCTTGAGGTCCGATCTTTTCCCTGGCGACACGATGGATCCTGTCCCGAAAGGCCCTCAATGCTTCTGTTGGGATAAGACTCGTTGGGTCAAACATCGTCCTCCATCCTTTACTCCTAACTACTCCTAACCCCTCGACTTTATTTTTCGCTTCTTTTCATAACCCCTTAATCCCCCGCAGAGAATATCGCCGATAATCTCTGAGAGATTTTGGGGGGTAATGGATCCCCTGGGATCGTACCAGTAGTAGATCCCATTGCATGTCCCGAACAGAATAAAAGCAATCGTTTTGAGCTGGTCTTTTGGAATGTTTCCCTCAAAGTAGTCAAAAAGGATGTCACTGACGATTTGATGGTATTGCCTCTCCTTGTCTGCGATGACCTTGAAGTATTCCGGAGGGAGGAGGTGGGCCTCATGAATTACTGTCTTGGCTTCGGAGATATACCGGGCATAAAATTGGATATGGCGGGAGATGAAATATTTTATTTTTGAAAAGCAGTCCTCGATCTTTTTAAGTTCCTCCTCCAGCCCCCTCAGAAGAAGATCCATGAAATTGGCCGAAATAAAAAAGAGGATCTCATTTTTGCTTGAAAAGTAGTGATAGATTCCTCCCTTGCTCAATCGGGCCGCACTCGAAACATCGTCCATGCTCGTCTCAAGATAGCCCTTCTCATTGAAGAGTTTGGCCGCTGATTTGGCAATTTTCTCCATTTTATCTAATTCTTTTTTGCTCAACCCTGTCCAGTCTTTTTCCATAATGATCCCAGTGAGTTAGGGCAAAATTAAAAACCGACCATTTGGTTTAAATCCGACCAGTCGGTCG
>JASEHH010000092.1 GCA_030017685.1 Thermodesulfobacteriota bacterium
TACGTTTCTCCATCTTGAGGCAATATCTTGATAATCTCGCCACCCCAGAGAACAAATTTGCCCTTATACATATCCGGACTTTGAAGAACTTGTTCGAAGGTTAGTGATGAATCCACTTTTCCCCTTAATTCCGGAGAAATGACCGGAGCGCAACTGCTGACAAAAACAAAAAGAAGTAAAAAAAGTGAAAATATCTTTCCCATGCCTTATTATTTCCTCAATTAAAAAACTATAGTAAATCCTTTTTCTTCTGCTCGAATTCTTCTTTATTAATTTCTCCGCGGGCATAGCGTTTTTTCAGTATATCGAGGGCGGACTCTTCGGGTTTTACTGTTTTTGACATTCCCACAAGCCAGCGAATAAGAAAGATCAAACCCACAACGACAAGTCCCCAGAAGATGATCATGAAGATCCAGCCCATCCCCCACCCCCACATCATTCCAGGACCCATCCCATAATCTCTCCAGCCCCACTGAACCCATAATCCTTCCATCTGACTACCTCCTTCTCGGTCTCTCGCCGAGGGTGACCTTCATGTCTTCAAATTTCCCTTTTCGAAGAACTTTAAGTGTGATGACATCATTTGGTTTCTTTTCACGAATATATCGTATCAAATCATCATGTGTCTTCACATCATGTTGATCCGCTTTCACAACAATATCTCCGCCCACAACCACAATCATATTGCCGACCTGAACTCTTTGACTGCCTCCTTTTAAACCCGCCCTTTCAGCCGGACCTCCCTTGGCAACCTCTGCGATCATGGCTCCCCGCTCAACGCTCACCTTCATAAACTTCGCAATTTCCGGCAGCAATGGCTGGATGGTGGCCCCTATCCAGGGGTAGGTAACATACCCTTTCGAAATCAGTTCCGGAATCACTTTTTTTGCGGTGTTGACCGGAATGGCAAACCCAATCCCCACGCTTCCGCCGGAGGGACTGATGATGGCGCTGTTGATCCCGATGATCTCACCATCGGAGTTGAGGAGAGGTCCGCCGGAATTGCCCGGATTGATTGCAGCATCGGTCTGGATGACCTCCTCGATCAATGTCCCCACCTCGGAACGGATGGTCCGGCCCAGAGAGCTGATCACTCCGGTGGTTAATGTTCTTTCAAAACCAAAGGGATTCCCGATGGCAAGGACTTTCTGACCGATCCTCAAATTCTTTGAATCGCCTACCGGGATGACCTTCATTTTTTCCTTTGGGACCTCAATTTTGATCACGGCCAGGTCGTTGTCCGGGTCCGACCCGATTAACTTTGCGGGCCACTTCGAGCCATCCGCCAGGGTGACTTCCAGCTTCTGAGCATTGGCCACCACATGATGGTTGGTCAGGATATGGCCCTTCGTATCGATGATGGAGCCGGAGCCTGCCCCCTGGGTCGGAAAGGCATTGAAGAAGAAGTCCATCTGGACGGCAATGCTGGTAACATTGACGACTCCATCCGCCGCTTTTTCATAGACAGAGATATTATTCTTTTCATCCTCAGTGATGGAGAAGGCAAGGGTACTCCAAAAACTGATGAGTAGGCTAAAGACAATAATTGATATTTTTTTCGAGATCATTTCCGAATCCCCCTTTTAATATACATGACGACATAAATCGTGTGTAGTCTGTCATTCCGGGCTTGACTAAGCTTGCCCCGTACTTGATACGGGGGAATCCCCTGCCTACCGGCAGGCAGGAGTGTTTTTCTGGATTCCTGCTTTCGCAGGAATGACGCCCTTTGCTGTGACTAATGTCGCTGTGTTTAACTCAGGCCTTTAGCCCTGACCCTGAGTTACTTCTTGAATTTTATTATGATCTCCTCTCTGATCTTATCGATGGATATCTTCTTATCATAGAGTTTTTTGGTCAGGAGGGCCTCCTCCTGGCAAATTCCTCACCCCGCGCCATGCTGATCAATGAAGCAGTCCAGAAGATTTTCATGACCCAAGACATCACAATCGCAGAAACAGGGCATCTGTGCCAGCACCTCGGGTATATCTTTGGCAATCTGATAGGCTTGCTTTGCCTTTCCTTTGAAATGGTGTGGATCGAGTGTTTTTGGCAGCCCTGTTTTTGGGTCAATTGATTTCTCTTTTAAGATTTTAAACGCCTTTGGATCGGTCTCCTGTTTCAGAGTCTTGGGATGCTCACCATTGGCCAAAGCCAAGTTAGAGGTGATAACTAAGCACATCATCAGAATGGCGATAATTTTTTTCATTTCATAAGTCTCCATCAAATGTTTCGTAGCCGCTCCGGTAAACGCCGGAGCGTAAATATCGCAACCTGCTCGCCTCGCATGCACTCCGGCGCAGCGGGAAGGTTGCGACTACTACAGAACTGATTTAAGATTTTTCAATCTGCCATCTGCTATCTGCAATGTGAACTATATCCTCGGAAGACCTGCCTCATCAAAAACGCCTTCAAAGAGCGGACCGGTGAGGTATCGTTCTCCTGAATCGGGTAAAATCGCCACGATCGTCTTCCCATCAAACTCACCGCTCTTTGCCAGTCTTAATGCCACGGCAATGGCTGCGCCACAACTGACACCTGAAAGAATTCCTTCTTCGCGGGATAGCCGCTTCGCATGATCGATTGCCTCTTCACTCGTTACCTGCTCCACACGATCGACCATGGAAAGATCGAGTGTATCCGGAATGAATCCGGCGCCAATCCCCTGAATCTTATGCGGACCTGGCTTCAACTCCTGACCTGCAAGTCGTTGCTTGATCACCGGACTTTCCACAGGCTCCACGGCCACGCTAAGGATTTTTTTCTTCTTCTCCTCTTTTATATACCGGGAGACACCTGAAATCGTTCCTCCGGTGCCCACTCCTGAGACGAGCACATCGATTCCACCCCCGGTCTGTTCCCATATCTCTGGCCCTGTCGTCTTAAAATGGATTTCAGGATTGGCAGGGTTCTTAAACTGCTGGGGCATATAGAATTTGGAATCGGATGCCGTAATGCGTTCCGCTTCCTCGATTGCTCCCCTCATTCCCTTTGCTCCGGGTGTCAGTATGATGTTTGTCCCAAAAATGGCGAGCACCTTCCGCCGCTCCATCGACATGGTCTCAGGCATGGTGACATTCAGTTTATATCCTCTCGCTGCAGCCACATAGGCCAATGCAATGCCTGTATTCCCGCTGGTCGGTTCAATGATCTCCATTCCGGGTTTGAGCAACCCCTGCTTCTCTGCTGTCCAGATCATACTGGCTCCTATCCGGCATTTGACCGAGTAGGCAGGGTTTCGACCTTCGACTTTGCCAAGAATCATGGCCTTAAGGCCCTGGGTCATCCGGTTGATCTTCACCAAAGGGGTGTTGCCAATTGAGAGTGAATTGTCATCAAAGAATTTTGTCATAAAATCTCCTTTCAAGCTTATTGGAATATTGGAAAAATAGAATCATTTTGGGAATAAATGGAATACTGGAATATTGGGTATTGAAAAAACAGTTTTTTAATGCTTCTCCCATCGTTCCACCATTCCGTCATTCCAATATTCCATTGAAGTTAGTTCATGGGTGGCTTAAACCTCCGAAGCCTCAATGCATTCGTGACCACTGTCACCGATGAAAAAGCCATTGCCCCTGCGGCGAAGATGGGATTGAGAAGAATCCCGAAGAAAGGGAAGAGCGCTCCTGCGGCCACAGGGATGAGAATTGTGTTATAGGCAAAAGCCCAGAAGAGGTTCTGTTTGATGTTACGGATCGTTGCCTTGCTCAGGGCAATTGCGGTCACCACTCCTCTCAAATCTCCGCCGATCAATGTGATGTCAGAGGATTCCATTGCCACATCCGTCCCTGTCCCAATGGCAATCCCCACATCGGCCTGAGCTAAGGCAGGCGCATCGTTGATGCCATCGCCTACCATCCCGACTCTTTTTCCCTCGCCCTGAAGTCGTTTGACCTCTTCAGCCTTCTTCTCGGGAAGGACTTCTGCCAGGACCCGATCAATCCCAATCTGATCGGCAATGGCTCTTGCTGTCCGTTCATTGTCACCGGTCAGCATTACGACTTCCAATCCCATGCGGTGGAGGGTTTCCACTGCTTCCTTTGAATTTTCTTTCAATGTATCTGCAACGCCAATAATGCCTGCGGCCTTCCCATCGACGGCTAAAAACATCGGGGTCTTTCCCTTGCCGGAAAGTTCTTCCGCCTTACCAAGCAACCCGTTGAGCCGCACCTTTCTTTCTTCCATCAGCCTTAAATTTCCGAGGAGGACTTCCCTTGAGTCAATCATAGCCTCAATGCCATGACCTGCAATAGCTTCAAAGTTCATTGGCTCTAAGAGATTTAAATTCTCCTCTTTTGCTTTCTCCACAATCGCCTCACCCAAGGGATGTTCTGATCCTTTCTCAGCTGAGGCCGCCAAAATTAAGATCTCCTGCTTTGTGAATCCTTCGGATTCGATGACATCGGTGACCGATGGTTCCCCTCTGGTCAATGTTCCTGTCTTATCCAGGACGATCGTGTTGAGCTGATGGGCTGTCTCCAGGGCCTCTGCTCCACGAATAAGAATCCCGTTCTCCGCTCCCTTTCCTGTCCCCACCATAATTGAGGTGGGAGTGGCCAAACCGAGGGCACAGGGACAGGCGATGATGAGGACAGCGATAAAGTTGAGAAAGGCATAGGTGAGCGCCGGATGGGGGCCTAAAAGGGACCAGAGGATGAATGTGACGATGGCAATCAGGATCACTATCGGGACAAAGTAACTGGCGATCACATCGGCCATCCGGGCAATCGGAGGTTTCGATCCCTGAGCCTCTTGAACCAGGCGAATGATCTGAGCCAGAACCGTATCCTTTCCCACTCTGGTCGCTTCAAATCTAAACGTCCCTGTTCTATTCATTGTTGCGCCGATAACTCCATCTCCGGTCTTTTTCTCGACAGGCAAAGACTCGCCTGTGACCATAGATTCATCCACAGAGGAATGGCCTTCTTTCACGATCCCATCCACCGGAATCTTTTCGCCTGGCCGGACAATGACAAGGTCTCCGGGCACCACCTCGCTCACCGGAATATCCATCTCATCGCCATTCCGGATGATTCTGGCCGTCTTGGGCTGAAGGCCGATCAGTTTTTTAATGGCCTCCGAGGTTTTTCCCTTTGCCCTTGCCTCAAGAAACCTTCCGAGGAGGATGAGGACGATAATGGCTGCAGAGGTATCGAAATAGGCATCGATCATTAAGCCCCTGACCATGATGAGATGAGGAACAAATGTCACGATGAGACTATAGAGATAGGCAGCGGAGGTCCCTACGGCGATCAAGGTATTCATATCGCTCGTTTTATGCCTGGCTGCCTTCCAGAACCCAACATAAAACTGAAGCCCCGCCCAGAACTGGACAGGAGTGGCAAGCAAAAACTGGATGAAGAAATTGGCCTCCTTGGAAAGGCCAATCCACTTCTCCAGAAGTCCTGCCCCATACATTAGAAGGAGAATCGGGGAAAGCAAAATAGAACCAATAATAAATTTCCACTTTAATTTTGATAGCTCGGCCTCCCGGGCAAGCCTCTCCTTCTCAACGATGTCCTCTTCTTTGACTTCGAGAATCTGATAACCTGCGCTTTGGATGGCTGTCTTGAAATCCTTGATTGAAGCAATGCCCGGAAGATATTCGATCGACGCCCTCTCCGTGGCAAGGTTAACACTTGCCTGTAGCACTCCCTTCACAGAACGGAGCG
Source organism: Thermodesulfobacteriota bacterium (assembly GCA_030017685.1). Taxonomy (GTDB): domain Bacteria; phylum Desulfobacterota; class BSN033; order BSN033; family UBA1163; genus RBG-16-49-23. The sequence goes on from JASEHH010000092.1 coordinate 5,676, forward strand.
TCCTCTCGACTTTGCTCACGCAGGAGGCACAGGTCATTCCCTGAATTGGAAGAACCACCTTTTCCACCCTTGCCCCATATCCAAGGTCTTTCACTTTTTCGATTAAATTTGAAATATTCGTTTGTCCGGGATGGAAAAGAACGGTTGCCTTCTCTGCGGCAAAATTGACCGTCGCCTGAGAGACTCCTTCAACGCTCCCCAATCCTTTCTCAATCCTTGCCGCACAACTGGCGCAGGACATCCCGGAAATAGGGAGGTCGATACGCTCCAAACCCTTTCCTGAATCTTTGGATTCCATTGAATCTCTCCAAAATCATCTTCCTAGAAAATAGTGCAAAGGTAACGGTAAAGATGCCCGTATCGTCAATCGGTTACGTTACTCGTCTTTAAATCTTAACCTTCACCCTTTAACGCTAAACGAAACGGGCTTCCTAACCTTTACCCATAGACAACTTACCTCACTTCATAATATATCCCTGCGGTCCCCTTCTTCTCTCCGCTCTTGAAAAGGACCAGCACCTGATACTTACCTTTCGCGGGAAGGTTGAAATAGGCATCATAGCTCTTCATCTCCCCTTCAAACTTCAGGGCCTTGATCTGATCCTTTCCCTTTGGATCAACCACCTTCATCTGGATCTCGGCATCGGTGACCTCTTTCTGTGTCTTCTCATCCTTAAGGGTGACGGTGATATTGTGAGTGGTCCCAGGCTCAATATCTTCTTTCATTTTCATATCCGCCAACATCTTCTTGTGGTTTTCATTGAGCATCACCATGAAGGACACCTTAATCCCTTCTACCAGAACATCTTTGGTCTCCATTTTCATTTTCGTCCCACCATGGCCATGCTGAGCTACGGAAACCGATGATAGAACAAACAAACCTACAACCAGGATCCCTAAAACTGATAACAACTTTTTCATAACCATGTAACCTCCTTCTTTAAGATTTATTAGGTATTAAGCGCTTAATTTACTTGAGCCAATCCGGATTAGCCTTTTCTTCTTTTGCCTCTTTTGAAATCTTCTCCATGGCTTCCCTGGCCTCGGCAATCTGATCCGCATACTTAACCATCTCTACCTTTAATCGGTCCAACTCAATGATGTTGAGTTTATACTGTGTCTTACTCCAGCTTCCGAAACGCTTCTGGCTGAAATCCATAGCTTTTTCCATAAACCTCTGATGTGCCTTCTCGTAGTTGGCCTCGGCGGTCTTCAAAAATTCTTTCCATGGACGAACCTTCCCCCTCCAATAGGCCTCGCCCAGACCATAAATATCCGTTTTCGCTTCTTCTCTCTTTTGGGGAGTCATCCTTTGAACAGGGGGGAGTGGTCCCTCCTCATGGACCCATTCAATTTCAACCCGATTCCTATAAGCAGGAGGAATAGTATTGTAATCATCGGTATAGTTCACAACACCTTTTTCATCCACCCATTTATAGAAAGTATGGGCCTGAAGTGTAGAAGCTATAAAAAGCGTTACAAGCGCTACAATGGTTAAAATAATCAATTTCATCTTTCACACCTCCTTCTAATCAATTATAATACTTCAATGAAAGATTCAAAAAGGGGGTCATTACCATAAACACATTTCCATAACCCTCTGAAAAGGTCTCAAACTGGTTGAATCTTCTGTTCATGGGAAAATTTCTCTTTTATCCTCTCAATTTCATCCATCCCTTTCAGAAATGCCTCAAAAACCCTTGGATCGAAATGGGAACCTATCTCTTTCTCCATTATTTTAATCGATTCAGTGATTTTATATTCTGGTTTATAAGGTCTAAAGGTTGTCAGGGCATCAAAGACATCCGCTACCGCCGCAATCCTTCCTTCCAGAGGGATGTCCTCTCCGTGAAGCCCTCTGGGGTATCCTGATCCATCATACCTTTCGTGGTGTGTCCAGGCTATGGTCTCAGCAGTCTTCAATAATGGGGAATTGGAGTCTTTCAAAATTTGATGGCCTATTTCGGTATGAGTTTTCATCACTTCAAATTCATAATCTCTCAATCCCCCCTTATTCAATAAAATGTCGTCATGGACTCCAATTTTACCTATGTCGTGCATGGGAGAAGCCAATTTGATTAACTCAATCTGTTCTGGCGGAAGGCCTAGATTCTTCGCAATCACCTCAGCAAACCGGCTCATACGATGCAAATGGGCTCCAGTGTTTTCATCCCTGTACTCAGTTGCCGTGGCCAGCCTTATAACGGTATCGTGATAAGCTTCCTGAACTTCCATTCTCCTTTGTCTTTCTTTGTCGGATAAATAGCCTGTAATACCTCCAACAAATGCAAAGATAAGCATCTCATAGATTTCCTCTAAATTTGCAGACAACAATTGATTCTTCCAGTGAAGAAATACGAAAGGGAGGTAAATAGCAACAATGAAACCTGTGAGATAGGATGCCTTCCTAAATCCATAAAATAATCCTGTCAGGATAATGGGAATATAATATATCCTTCGAAGGAAGCCATGGATTATTAGGTAATGATGGGGGATGAGAAAATGGGCCAAACCAACCCCTAAACTGACCCCAAAGGTCAGGATGAGCAACCAATGGAAAGAATCAAACTGAAAATGGCGTTCTCTATTCATATTGAACCACTGTCAGTAAACCCCCTGGGTAGACTCCATCATTGGTCACATGATGGAGGTCATGACAGTGCAAAGCCCAGGTTCCTGGATTGTCTGCCTTAAAAACCACATCGAATCTCTCCCCTGCATTGACAGGCAAGGTATCTTTTAGCTGCCCCTTATTGGGTAAGGGGTAACCATCCGTTGAAATAACCCTGAAAGCATGCCCATGGAGATGCATAGGGTGAACCTGATTTCCTGCATTGATAAAACGGATTCTAATATGCTCGCCTTTTTTCACCTTCAAAGGTGGAATGGCAGGGGCTGATTTCCCGTTGATCGTGAAATAGTTTGCCTCCTTCATTCCCCCTCCCATTTTCTCCATAGAATGGGCACCCTGAGATTCCTGTTTTGGAGGAATTGTCCACTCGCTCATCATCAAAGTGTATTCTCGATCCACCTTTACATCAGGAACTTTGGGTCCAACAATAAAAGGCCCGTATAATCCTCTACTTATTTGATTTAAACTATCAAAATGGGGATGATACCAAAAGGTTCCGGCCGGCCGTGCAATAAATTCATAAGTAAAACTTTCACCCGGTTTAACTTCCGGCATGGATACCCCTGGAACGCCATCCATTTTGATAGGGACGATCAAACCGTGCCAATGTATGGTGGTAGGAACATTGAGTTGATTTTGAAGAATAATTTTAACCCGATCTCCTTCTTTAACTCGAATTTCAGGACCTGGAACTTGTCCATTATAAGCCCAGGCATCAACCTCTACCCCTGGAAGCAACTCCCATTTGGTTTCTTTGGCAACAAGTTTAAACTCTTTCGTTTTCACCGTTTCTGCATAACAGAAAGAATTTATCGCTAAAAGCATTATTACAATTGCACTAAAAATGTTCATCCTTTCGCCTCCTTTGAAAAATTATTTCTTCGAGACCACCTCAAACGAATCCAGTATCTTCTGAATGTCCTTTAAATCATCAAAACCCTCTTTTTCGAGAACGATGTAAATGATGAAGAGTTGATAGGGCTCCGTAAATCCATAGACCCAACCATGAATCGTTTTAGTCCCTCCGACCTTATATTTCACGAATTGATGGGCGGCATACTGGACTCCTTTTAAAGAATAAGGGGCGGGAGAGCTGCCTTCTATTGGAAAATCACGGCCGTGGTCCATCTTTAACTCTTCCACCAATCCATTATAGGCCGTGGCTGTTATCCCCCGAATCACTCTTTCATTGAATCTCGCCCTCCTGCCTGCCGGTGTCAAATCAATCTGGATATTTGATTGGGTGGCCGGATTGATAAGAAATAATTCCGACTCTTCCAATCCGGGTTTCTTAAATCCTAATCCCTCCATAAAAGCGGGGATCTCAACGGAGAACTTCCATTGAGGTGACGGCAGGGAAACCTTGAATGGAAAACGAATCCCTTCGAAGGTGCTTCCTTCGATCTTCCCCACCGGAAGAGACCGATCTTCCTTCACTTCCTTTCTCACGGGGATGCCGGCACAACCTGTTATCAACACGAAGGCCAATAAAACAAAGAGAGTTCTTCTCATCTTTCTCCTCCTTTCCTTAATGTAACAAGAAAAGCATTCCGGCCAGGGCAAGAAATAATATGGCCGTCAAAAGCTTGACCGCCCCTGTATGTTTCTTTGTTATTGCTGCCATCTTCTCGGAGGTAACTCCAAAGAAGGTCAGCACAAAAACTCCGATCAATGGAACAATATACATGATATTGTAAAGGACGAGATTAAAAATCGCATTTTTCCTCAATTCAGGAATGGCCATCACAAATCCAATGGTGGGAAGGTAAACCTGGCCGGTGCAAATGACCGTACACACAGCAATGATGAACCCGGCACCGAATGTGGCCAGAAAACCTCCCTTGAATCGAGCCTGTTCCCGGATGATTTCGTGAATCCTCTTCTTCAAACCCATTGGAAGCTGAAGCTTCCATTTGGCCACCTGACCTCTTCTGAAGAGGACATAATCGTATAGACTGATCACTCCGAGTGTTAAGGCGAAGAGAGCGATGAAGAGGTAGACCCCTTTGCTGATTAGGGGAAAACTGTTCAACTGATGGAGGAAGGTCATCAGCCCCATGCCCACCAGAAGATAAGCAACAAATACACCGGAGGTAAAAACAATCCCGTAGAGGAGAATCTCCCTGCCCTTCTTTCCCACAAAGGTGAGATAGGAGACGAGAAAGATGATCGTGGCAAAGGCGCATGGGTTGATGCCATCGATAAAGCCTGCGATCAGCACCGCGGAGAGACTCCATCTTCTGAACCGTTCGATGATGTTCTTCTCTCCCTTTTCAAGGGCCTCCTTTGTGACTTTCTCCCATGGCGGGGGCGTCCCCTTCCCCTGATACTTTCCAATAAGCTTTTGAAAACTTTCCTGATGAAGGTCCTCCGACCAGAGGTAATCCTCACCCATATAGAGTTTATGATCTACCAGCCTTTTTGATTCCGGAATCTGATAGATCTGAGATAATGCCTCATCCAGCTTCTTGTTTTCTTCCTTCACCAGGCTGAATATCCTGATTCTTAAATCAGGGGTTTTAGAAGCCCACTTCTTTAATTCGGCTTTCATCTCCTCGCAGTGGAGGCATCCCGGCATATAGAGGAAGGCGGCATAGATGATCTTCCCGGATTTCTTCTCCTCCTCTGTGGGAGGATGAGGGATCCACCCCTCTTCCGGCCCGATGGGTTGAAGGGATGGCCAGGGAGTCCCCCCTTTCTCGGCATATGTTTTAACCAGGCCCTCCAGATCCCTTCGGATCTCAGCCTCTCCTCCCAGTATTTTATGGCCAATCACAATGGTTGGAAGTTCGTTGTCTGTATCCTTCAACTCCTTTTCAAATTTTGTCAGAAGGTCGTAATTTTTCAATTGATTGACGGAAAAAGATTGAACTTCGATGGGATGTTTTAGTGAAAGAGGCTTAATCACCTCCTCTTGAACCTTCAACCCTCCTGTCTCTTCGGAATAGAAGAGGTAAAGTTTCACCGTTCCGTTAGCAAAGGCGGACTGAGAAAGAAAAATTGTCAGAGCGAGAATAAATCCAAGGATTGCGACTTTTTTCATCCTACCCCCTTATCTCTTTGGAAATGCCTGCTCAAATCCTCTCCTGATTTGAAATGCCCACTCAGTTTTGACACTTCTTAGAGAAAAAGAAAGAAACTTTTCCCCTTCCCGGTTTGCCCAGTAGATCTCGTCATCCATTTTTATTTCGCGATAGATCCTGATTAACTTGAGATAATTGTCTGCCACCAGAAGATTGGGCAAAAAGATCACCACATGGTCGCCATAGATGTTTCTGTAGGCCTCATCTTTCGAGAAATAATCTAAGACAACCTGCAAGAACCGATTTGATTTTTCAAACTGCATCCGGGCATCTTCCCACCTTTCCTCTCCCAGCAATCTCTCTCCTTCCGCTTTCCCCTGAACCCCTCCCCGATAGTAGTCATGGACTGTCGTGGCATTTTCTTCGAGAACTCTCAGGCCTCGATTCTCGTTAACTATCTTATCAAAATTGATCTCTGTTAACAGATGGACATAATCTTTCGGATAGACTTTAATAGGAGAAGCTTCTCCATGGGCATGTTCCTCTTTTGAAGTAGCACACCCAGTTCCAAGAAGGCAAAGGAGGAGAATAAGGGATAGACAACAGATCTTTTTAAGCGCCCCCTCACCCTTTCCCTCTCCCCTGCCTTCGCCGAAACGCTTCGTGCAGGCAGGCACCAGGGGAGAGGGTTGTCCGTACGGCCTTCGTTTCATCTTCTTTCTCCCAACAGATGTTGAATGAGGTTTCTCATGCTTCTTGAAGCCCAATCCATTCCTTTTAACGCCCTTCCCACGACTTTCCCCTCACGATTAATGAAGAAGGTCTGGGGATGGCTTTGAATACCATAGGCATTGGCCACTTCCGCCTTTTCATCAAGAAGTATAGGTGAGGAGACTTTGAATTCATTCTTGTATTTCCCCAAATCCTCCTCTTTTTCTTTGATAGCCACCTTTAGCATGAACAAGCCTGTGCCTTTGAACTCTTCTTGAAGTTTTACAAAGGAAGGAGACTCCTTCCGGCAATCGGGTCAATAAGGTGCGAAGAAGTTTAGAAGGATGACCTTTCCTTTCAACTCTTTAAGAGAGACTTTTCCTCCGCTCAACTCCTTCAATGTGAAATCAGGGGCTTCCACAGCAACCCGGAATTTCTCAACTCCAGCCTCTGAAAATTGGGCGGATACCATAGGAATCTTCCAAAGCAAGAAAACAGCTAAAATAAATATCACCGCCATAAGTCGTCTCATATTAATTCCTCCATCTAGAATATTTCAAAATCCTCCCCTCTCCCCCGGCCTCGCCATGGCGAAGCCGAGGGCGGGCTGGCGGGAGGGAATAGAGGGGAGGGGGATTAAGTCTCCCAGTTCACCCCTCTCCGAGCCAGAGGCTCTCCGAGCCGGCGGCCACCCCACCCTCCCCCATCGAGGGCATAAGCGCTAACTTAATTATTGACTTATGAGGGGGAGTT
>JASEHH010000231.1 GCA_030017685.1 Thermodesulfobacteriota bacterium
CGATGTGCACATCCGATACGGTCTTGACGCCTGCGAAGATGTAACCCACCTCTCCCGCAGAAATCCTGTCCCGTTTTTCTCTGGCAAGCAGGAATCGGCCCACCTCCTCGACCTTATAAGCCGCCTGATTGAACATCAAACGAATAAAATCTCCAGGCTTCACGGTTCCGTCAAAGACGCGGCAGTGGATAACTGTTCCACGGAAAGGATCATACTGGGCATCGAAGATCAAAGCCGCAAGCGGCCCTTCGGGGTTGCCTTTCGGAGGAGGAATTCTCTTGACAATGGCTTCCAGTATCTCTTCGATTCCTATTCCTTCCTTGGCCGAACATTTTAGAGCACTGAAAGCGTCCAGTCCCAACTCCGAGTCGATCTGTTCAATCACCCGGTCCACATCTGCCGTGGGAAGATCGATCTTATTGATGACCGGAATGATCTCTTGGTTATTTTCCATGGCCAGATAGAGATTGGCAATGGTCTGAGCCTGCACGCCCTGGGCCGCATCAATCAGAAGAAGGACGCCTTCGCAAGAGGCCAGGGAGCGGGACACCTCATAAGAAAAATCGACATGACCCGGCGTGTCGATCAAATTGAGGACATACTCCTCCCCGTCTTCCGCATGATAGGGAAGCGCGATGGCCTGACTCTTAATCGTGATTCCCCGCTCGCGCTCGATGTCCATATTGTCGAGGATCTGGTCTTTGAAGTTTCGATCATCAACCATACCGGTATATTGAATGAGCCGGTCTGCCAGGGTGGACTTCCCATGATCGATATGGGCTATGATGCTAAAGTTACGTATGTTTTTCATGGATTTGTTTTAGAAATCTTGTGTCTTTCTCAAAGCGGTATTTAAGGAATAGAGGAACCTCTCAGAGAAGTCAAATACAATTATAACCTATTTTAAACGATTTTCCCTTCCTGCCATTCAACAGAGCCTATCCTGAGCGCAGCGAAGGAAGTGATGGGGGCGAAGCAATTTGGCAGTCTAACAGTTCCTATAGAAGTTGAAAAAAGATTTGACCAAGAAAGGAAAGAAAAAATACTTTATTACAATTGCCTGACCTCAGATGATCCCAGAAGTTAAGTCCCGAGCACGACAACAGCGGGCACCCCGGCTTTATTCTTAAGGCTATTGCCTCCTCTTCGACGACGCTATTTTAAATACGTGAGAAATGATTCCCATACATCTATTTTATCCTTGCCGGATGTCTGCTCGATACACCATCTCTCCGGCATTACTAAAGAGCCAAGAGATGAAGGCACCAAGAAGTTGGCCGCCCTGATCGCTTTTAACCTCGGCCCAAAAGATGCCATGTGACTTCCTCACTTTGATGGAACCTCCGTACTTCTTATGTCTCCATTCGTATGTGATTTTCTTGGCTGCGTGGCGTGAAGTCTTACGTTTTCGTGCAATCGGGTTACAAGTGAAGATGTACCGAGGATTGCTTCGTAAAAGATCGGTAAGATGGTCAATGGAGAACCCCTGCCGCATGACGATATCTATGGTATAAGACACGGTCAACGTCCTCCTTCGATGTCATCAATAGAGATGGACGGCTCGGTAATAGGCTCTGGTGTTGCACTGATAACTTCTAGAGCAAACTCGGGGGTTATCTCTTCAACCTGTATTTTGGAACGAGCTGCTTCGATAATGCGATTAGCCCGGGCAAGTGTCTTGCGGGGGTGGAAGTTCGATTCTTCGGCAACACGTCTAATTGCCTCTGCTTGGAACGGGAAGAGCGGGTCACAAATGACACCTTCTAAACGATAATAGGTGAGATGTGCTTTGAAGATTTCCTTCATTTCTTCAAGTGTTGGAGGAGTTACTTTGATTGAGTTTGGTGAGTCAGGCGACATGGGAAGGGAAGTAGCCAATCCAGCAAGGTTCCACGCCTCAGAAAGCTTATATGCAGCATTATCATGGGTGGTTAGAACAATGGTTAGAAACCGCTTAATACCTGCGTCATAGTCCATTCGGAACTGGATATAAGCGAGTTCTTTAGCAAATATCTCACGATATTTACGACTGGGTTGGTCCACGATGTTTTCAATGTCATCTACAAAGAGGTAGGCCCCTGCAAAACCACCTGCCTCCAGCACGCGAATAGTCTGATTGAAGAACAAGTCTTTTAACATAGAAATAAGCACTGTATCACGAGGTGGGTGGGGGATGCTGATTTGACCATCACGTCTGAATGACTTTAAATAACTGATAATATCTCGGCAAGTCACAGCCCGAGCGAAATTTGGGTCAACACCTTTTGCGCTGAGTTCACCGACTACACCATCGTTCAAGAGATCCAGGTCTACACCCTTGGCCGTCAGCCACTTATCATCAATGTACACGCTACCTATTCATGAGCCGAAAAAGGGGGTAAAATTGGGTGACAC